>MSYE01000204.1 GCA_002176905.1 bacterium F11
TCCAGAGGCAGGAATGGGCAACTTTACTTCTTCCGGAAAACATGTGTATTTCCCCACTTTATTTTCAACCAACCTTTCAAGATCAAGACGGGTTTCTGCTTTATGGTTTGATTTCGATGCTTGTGCCGTTTGGCACCAAGTCCCACAATTCTTCTATTTCTGAGTTGGTTACGGCGATGCAACCATCGATCCAATCCTGGATCCATTCCCATCTTCTTTGCTCTCTTTCGATCATCCGAGTTGGTACAAGAAATATACTGGGACTTGTGAAATTGGCTTTGATCGTTACATCAGTCAATAACGTACATTCCTTCGGGGATCTTTTCATCTAGCTTTTTAACCTTATGTCCCATTACGTGTTTTTCTTGCTCATTACCCCCACTATGCCTACCAACAAAAACATGCCTCCGGCAACGAAAGGGATAACTATGCCGCCTATCTTACCAGGTTCCAAGATTGCCATTTCTGGGTTTACAGGATCGAAAAAGACAATGACATCTTTGTTTGGGGGATATTTTTCAACGACTTTCTGTGCGCTTCTTCGACTGCTGGAACTATATTCTCCAAAGGAAACTTTATTCGATGTGTATACTCTCCCCTCAACAGAGTATTCAAATACCACCTTTGCATCATACATCATCTTCGAACGACGATTGGTTCCTGTTCCCGTACGCGACCAGTGGCTATCAACCTCTGAAGAAATTATTTTCCCTTCGGTTGTTGGCCAACCCTTAGCTTCCTGTGCCTTTTTATAGGATGTGGTACCCCAAATTAACGCACCTATACCAATAATTGCAAAGATCAGAAAAACCCCTTTTTTTCTCATATCCCCCCCTTTTTTATTTCTAATTTTTGACTCCAGTGCCCAATGTCGGTTGTGGTTCCTTAAGCCCTTTCTCTTTCATTTTCGGCGACGTATCTTTTCTATAGCTTCTTTGGCCAGCCTTCGACAAACGGCTCCACTGCTGCGACTGATCCGTTTAAGCGGCTCGACGGATCGTGCATCACCAAGCTCACCTATTGCAGCAATAGCGTGCTCTTGATTTTTATATATGGGATCACTCTTCTCTGCTGCCCTGATCAAGAAAGATATCCCGTCCTTCATTTTGAAATCTCGAATTGCCTTAATAATCTTAAACCCAATGTCACACTCAACAATCGTAACTAAGGGAAAAAACCGAGATTTGAAACTTATTCATAATTCATATGCCAGGCCACACACCAACCTCACCGGTGCGAAGCGACCGGAACAGACGCTTATTCTACGGACGTTTAGTCCGGTATTTTTCCTGTTACAACCATATATCGAATGTTGCTTCCTTCGTATCCACTCTGAAAGTACTGTAAAAACACAGCGATATATTTCTTCTTAAACAAATACACATCAGATACTCGATAATAAAATGGACACCCCCGACTAGTCGGGACTTTGCTGTCCTTTTGCAAAGTTATCTCAATTGGACTACCGTGGGTTTTCAAATCATCGATATTCCCTTTTTTACTGGTAACAGAAAGGGTGCTAAATCCTCTTGATTTCCTTAATTTTAGATCGATTGATTTACAATCTCCTTCGCCCTGGTCTAATATTAATTCAAAGAAATCAATTTTTGGTCCATACATGTTCCATAATGGCCCTTTACCATCAGAAAATTTAATGTTGGATGATGAAAAGTCTGTTTTCAACCTACTATAAACATGGAAACCTGTATTATTGTCTTTAATCTCATATTCCTCGATCAATTCCATTGCAGAGCCAGACACCCATTGATTCTTCTCAACGTCAACGACTATCGTTTTAGAACTTTGCTCTGGTGATTCGACATCATTGATCCCATTCCTTTCAAAGGCGAGAAATCTGCCGTTGACAGAAAAACCAATGAAATGTAGTTGTTCATCCAATGCAGCTGAAAGATGAGATAGAAACAATATTAAAGTGAGGGATGGAAAAAAGATTCTCTTAATTATCATGGTTTCCTCCGGCTGTATAACATCGGCATCAGCGATTCTGACGGGCCAATGGTCTTAAGAAGCGGCGAGTCGGAATCCGCTAATGGAACCGATAAACTGACATCCTATGAACTGGTACCAGATACTCGACAATCCAATAAAATTGTACAGAATCAAACGAATTAACGAGGAGGGGAAGGACCCATAAAAATCAGTTAGGGCTTTTCTTGGTCAGATGTTCCCTCGGCTGATTCCTTCTTTTCTGTGATCTTCACAATGCCAATATGGCTGATGGGATTACCTGAATATTCAGACACACCAACGACACCGGTTGTTCCAATATGTACAGTCAAATTAATAAAGGGAACGGCATCGGATCCTGGTCCTTTGTTTAAATGTATGGAACGATGATCCCCGATCTTTCTCACCTTCCCCTCACGTGATTTTTTTAGGAATTCAAACAAAACCCCATCCCTGGTCTGAACCCAATATCGATTATAATAGCTGGCGGGCAATTCTGTTCCATAGCTGAAAAGGGTGTTAAATTTTCGATTCTTTGTTTTGTATCCCACCGATTCATCCAAAAAGATTTTACTTTTTCCATACTTGAACAGCGCCATGGTTGGCTCCCCCAATCTGGAAAAATCATTTGGGTAAGCAAATTCTGATCGATTCTTATTAAGTGGAAGGGAAGAGCAAGCCATCAAAAAAATAAAAAGAAAACAGAATGCAGAAGATTTGCCCCCTTTTCCTTTCTTCACCGGTTAAAAACCAAATCCTCAATGGCGTTTTGGATCGCCCATTCTGTTTGCTGAGACCATTCCGTTATTCGTGGTTTCTCAAAAAACCAACCCATATTGTGTCGTACATCAACCCGATATAAATCACGATTAAGGGTTATTTTCACCTTCAAACGTCTTTCCCCCTTATGCTCCGTAAACCAGTTGGTATAAACGCTATTATTAGATTCATCAGATATGATTTCCCAATCTGCGGCAGTCGGATGATTTTTCAAAAAATGAACCAATGCTTTTTTATACGCTTCCAACGGCTTTGCTTCAATTTTCCTAATTTTATTCACACTTTCACCTCTCGCACTATTGGGAATTTGAATCCCGGAAACCAATAAAAATATTGTTAAAGACAATGAAATCATATAAATATTTTCTCTTCTCATAATAATTCCTCAATATTTCTCTACTTAAGTGCCACTTCTCTGCAGATGACCCAAGCCAGCTAACGGTAAAAGCCAACCCGTGCGGTCCGCAGGTCCGCGTCGGAGTTAAACCACTGGTTAAGCGACCAGCCCCTAAAAATCAGGGAGGGTCTTTTCCTTCCATATTTTTGAAATTCGTTGATGTTCATTTTCCAATTCCGCTGACTCAGATGGGAGATTTCTCATTTTTTTTCCATATACGCCATATTTTATTGCAACACCAATGATTATCGCATTTGCTAATAAAACAACCATCAAGCCTGATAGTTTGTAACGTATGATCATGAAAATACCCAAGATAACCTGGGGAATTATCAGGGACATTTGAACCAGTGCTAAATACATATCTCGCCTTACCACTCCCTTAAATTGATTCATGGATTCTTGTGAATTTAATTTCGAGACCTTCTTTAAATAATTTTTAATTTTAGAGCCACTTATAATATTCATAATAATAGTCAATGAATAAAGAATTATATACGTAGTTTCAAGCATTATTATTTCTCATAAGGAAAAGGGTTCATAATCCCTTTTCAACTTCATCAGGTGAGTATTCGATTTGATCAATCCAAACATAGCCAAATCTTCCGTCGTGAATATTCAAATTAATCAACATCCCCTCATCTTGATATTTGGAATAGAGATCAAATGGGACACGAATTCGCTTTGTGGTTTCGGGGTCTTCCCAAGACCGAACAACAAAAAAATAGGAATTATGCCTCACCCAATAACGGCTCAATTCCTCTTTATCTAAGACCTGTACATCGTGCACCCGAACAGATGACGCATCCCAATGCTGATTCAGAAAGGATACAACGGGGACACCCGTTATTAGACATAAAAAGGCCATAACGATACCGAACCCAATCCTGTTTCGATTCATACGAGATTTGTAAAACGATAGAAAGAACAAAATCAAAAACGTTGGAATCGTTATCATAAAAGAGAAGGTAATAAACGATTTCAATTCAACAGGGGCCATCACCTTTCCCTTTACCATTAAATAGATTCCAATGATGGGCCATATAATGAGAATAAATACAGCATTGTTAAAGAAGTGACTTTTCTGTTTGCGTCTTGGGATTCCCTTATTCATTTTCATACTCCCTTGGATGAATTCAATAAAGCCAGGAACCAGATTATCAAAGCCCAAAGCCAAAGTACGGCGAGATAAACAATCCAACGTAAGACAAAGTGTGTTTGCAGCTTCAAAAGATAATAGTTAAGGAACCCAGCAATAAGAAATCCAAATGACCACGCCATGCCAACCAAAATCATGGCTGGCCAAACCCAATCGCCATGCCATTTGCTCACCGCCGGATACCGAAGACAAAGAATCGGGGAAGAAACATAAGCGAGCAGATAACCCAAAATACCCATACTCAAAAAACCGAGACCAAGAGAAACACCAAACGCAACAAATGATCCTTTGATGGCCTTAAGCCAATACAAAATTGATCTCCTTTTTTATTAGAACCAGAATCTCAGACCGAATTCGGGTCCCCTTATATTTTCTCCGGATATTCTTTTCTGCCGGTATCCAACAAACCCCTCTATACGATTAAAATGGAGACCCACGCGGGGTGCTATTTCCCATAAGGGTGAACCCAATCCTGTTGTGACACCCAAATCCAAATTGGCCTGAATGGGTTTCTGAAACAACCGGACTTTGTAGACAAATTTCATTCCGTTCTTGACTTTTTCCCCGCTGATTCTTTCTAAGCCCAGTCCTGCCCGAAAATTCCAATTGTTATTTTTGGCAAAGGTAACGGTTCCCAGGACCTCGGTAAAAGACAAATATTCCATTCGGTTGTTTATTCTTTCTTCATACTTTGTTAGAGACGTCTCCAGATTAAACCGCTTCTCCACCGTAAGATGGGCATCGCCCCGATAACCAATGGTGTCTCCCGGGAGGACCTGAATAAGAAAGTTAGTGTTAAAACTCCAATGTTTCGGGCTTTGGTTCAACAAGCCATTTCCTTCTTCAAAGGGATAAGATTGATACCCAAAGGGCTTTCCATATTCATCATTCAAGGCAGAATAAGGGAGATGAAACGGACTTCCCAAAATATAGACCACGAGAAAAGTTCCCATGATCGTATCATTGATTTTGTCGGCCTCACAATCCTCCAGAGAAGGAGGATAATCATCCCACGGATACTTTTCTCGGTATTCTTTCCTTTTTTCGTAGCAACTTTTTTCTTCGTATTCGTTAGGGGTCCTGGCTCTTTCTTTTTTCTCTTTTTTCTCTTCTTTTTTGTTGATTTCGTCTTCAAACCGCCGAAGTTGGCTGTCTTTCTTCTCCGCCATCAATACCGAGGACAAGAAGAACGTCAGGACCAAGAGGATTGTGAGACATTGAAATTTCTTCATGTTTTCCTCCATTTCAAAAATATCGGTAATGCCCGATAATTTTGTATTTAAAAAGGATGTCCTCCAATTCTGTTCCCCATCCGATGTTGTGAACAATGAGGTGTCTTTTTCGGAGAAGTTTGCGTTTCTTGGAAACAATTCCAACATGAAGCCGTTCGTTGGGAAGCTTCCACGCCACAACATCACCTGGCTGATAGTCTGTTGCCTTTTTGGATAAGGGGACATCCTTTCCTTTTCTCTTAAAAAACGTCATGAGATTCGGAACCCGGCGGTGATCAATGTTCTTATCGGGTTTTGACAAACCCCAAATCTTGGGATAGACATCAAAATTTTCGGTCATATCCTCGTGCACCAACACCTGTAAATCTACGCCAGCAGCCCGGAAAGCCCGCACCACAACATCCGTACACACCCCTTTCCACATATCCACATCCCCTTTGGGATATTCAAGTTTTTCATAGGCTGGATCATAAATAAATGTTTTTTTGGTTTGCTCCAAGGCCGAAGAAAGGACCTTTTTAATTTTTTCCTCTCGATTTTGATCAGCATGAAGAAGAGAAAAGAAAAGACACAATAAAATCCCAAACCATACGGGTTTTTTAAGATAAGAATGATATTTTTTCATGTGGGATAAAATTGAAATTTGAAACCCCTAAGACTTCATGATTGATGCCTTCTTTGATTCCCAATACGTCAGGAACCAAAAGAAACCAGCCATGATAAGACCCGCAATCAAACCTTCAATACATTTTTCAACAGTGTATTTCCCCCAGGTTGTGTCAATGGGAGTCCCCCCACGCACAAACCGTGATAAAAACATGGCCAAAGGACCCCATATGGCTGCCACAATCAAAAAAACCCGAAGAGAGGACCGATGAAGAATCCGAATAATGATCTGAAACATCATAAGCCAAACCAATCCGGATAAATAGTATGCCGATAATCGAAAGATCATTCCCAAATGAGGAATCGTCCGATATTGGATAAGGACAAGGACCGGCAAAATTGCAGAAGCCAAAAAGGTAGATACAACAATCTTCTCTTTCATCTCAACATCTGATCCAGGATGGCAAAATTTGACAAAAAGGAGGGTGAGCACCCAAAACAAAATCAGTCCACCAAATCCCACCATGGCATACAAGCCCGCAAAAGCAGCCGATTCTCCCTGCCCCGGTCTCGCAAAAACCAACATAAAAACAAAAAGGAACAAAAATGATATCCCGATTAGGATGGTGAACAAAGCCTTATAAAGAAAATGATAATTTATCATGGTTGGTAAATTAGATATCCTTCCTGAAGGATATTTCTCCTTTTTTTATTGGCTTCTTTTCTTCAACAAACCCCAAAGACTTGGCCAATGAAATTGATGCTGCATTCGTCGGATGAGTCCGAATGACCACCCTTTTGATTCCCTTCTTTCTTGCTTCCCTCATGACAGCCAAACTGAGATTTGTGCCAATTCTTTTCTTGCGAAATTCCGGATGAACATGATACCCCAAATAGGAAACATCTTCTTGGTTGCGGACACGAAACATATTGGCTTGCCCCACCGGTTCTCCGTTCACCATGGCAATTTTGGTGACGACATGATCTTTCCGGTTTTCATCATAAGTCATTTTCTTTGCGATTGGTACATCCCCCGGATAGATTTTCTCAAAAAGAATCCGAATTTTATCTTTCAAATCATTCTTGTAGTTGACTATGTCAATAATTGCATCCTTTTAGAAATAGCGTTTATATTTGAAATTCAATAATGAGAACAGCACAATAGGATAAACCAAACTGGGGAGATGAGTGGCAAATTGAGAAAAACCCTGTGTCGCATTGAAGATGAAGATATTGAGAATCGAAAGGATACAAAAGGCATTGCCAGTGAAATAACCCATCTTTCGGCTCATATCAATAAAACCAATACCACTCACAACAAGAAGGATGGAGGTCACAAGGGGAGAGAAGAGCGTATAGGGATTGAGACTCAATCCCCCTGCTGAAAGCAGACTCCTCGAATAAAGCAACAAGATGAAAACACCTCCAAAAAAGGCCAACACAAAATTAATGACCGCCAATACAATCAATCCAACTGGTCTTTTTTTCTTTTCCATTTTATTATCCTTATGTGTCTCAATATTAATCTGCTTCATTAACTTATGTTAACCTAATAACCCATGGTTAACATGTCATGTTATTTATAGGAATCCCTTCGTTCCCATGGAATTCCCTCTATGTTGACAATCTCTTTATCCAGGTTGGGCCTATCGGGAAATTTGGGATCAAAATATAGGGTTACGCTGATGTCTTCCTGGCTTCCTCTGTTTAATTGAACCCATTCATCAAGCCCTTCTTGGGCTTTTTCTTGTGACACATACGGTTTTCTGGTGGAAATGGGGATCCGTGCTTCATAAGGTTTCTTTTCCACCTCATAAGAAACAATCAGAACCGGAATATAGCCCAAGGTTTTCACCTTTCGAACGGCTCCGGTTTTGTTTTTTCTCCCAATGATTTCGGCTTCAGCAATTTCGGCCCGTTTGACCTTTCCTATGGTTGATGGCCAATTTGGGGTTTGGTCATTGCTCGCTGTTTCACATCCACAGAAAAACGGGATAGCCAAAAGAAAAAGGAGAACCGAGGTCCATTTCATCTGTGTCTCAATCCTAATGCGGCGTGTAATGATACTGGAAATAATCTTGATGGTTGTCTTTTCCGATGGTTGTAATGAGATAGGAAATCCCCTCAAATCCCGTATCGATGCTCAGACGTTGCCAGGTTTTTTCCTTATCCAAACTAACAAATCCTGACGTGAGATCCCGGCTGGCCCATGTATCCTCTGTTAATTCAGGAGGCGCGGTATCCGCATGTTCGGGTTTGTCGGTTGCCCGTGCAAAATCACTCATCCCAACAATCGTTCCTTTGTTTAAGAAGAATTTGTACACATGAACCTTTATCATTTTGTCTTTATCGACCTGATCATACTCTGCTTTGCCCACGTTTATTTCACCGATTTGTTTACCGGTATCGTTTTTGTACCAAACCCCGGACAACACCAATTGGGAATCGGGAATTTTTACCGGTAACCATTTTTTGACTTTTTTGTACCCTATCTTTAATTCTTTTTCAGAAAGGCGCTCTCCTTTTCCTGGGAGAACAATGACGTTTTCGGGGAGATGCCGAACCGCATGGGTGAGATCAAAATCTTCTGGCAACGCCAATTTTGCAAACGTGGGAGGTTCGTTTGGTCCACGGAAACCCCAATAAAAACCGATCTTGTTCCAAAGTTTTTCGTTATTATAAATCTTTTCAAAACCTCGCTTTTTAAACTTTTTGATGATGGGGCGGGCGTCAATAACCTCGATTACCTTTGTTTTCATGGGAATATTGTTATAGGTAAAAGCGACAAATTCATCCCCCTCTGAAATAGGGACATTGTTTTTGATGGCCATATGATGTCCCATCCCATAAAAGGTGTTTCTTTTGTAATCGAACACAGTCTCCTCCGCCTTGGCATTCGTCAGGTAAAATATTGATCCCCAAATCCCGATAAGACACAACCCAATGACTTGTTGATATTTCAATTTGTTTCCCCCTTTATTCTTATTCTATTTTCACTTAATTTTTCCGGATTCAATCCCGCTGGCAAGAAAGCGGATGAAAAAACCAAAAAACAAAAACAACAAAGGAACAAACATCAGTATGAATCCCGTTGGGTCGAACGACTTCACCAAGACCGCTTGCGATGGGTTTTTGGGATTAAAATAACACGTTGATTCCGAATCGATCGGATAAGCATCAACAATATCTTTCGCCCATTTGTATTGGGCAATTTTTCCAAAGGGCCGATAACCGGAAGCTTCTACGACGGTGCCATCCACCGTAAACTGATACACAACATGAGGAGAAAACATCGCCCCCTTTCCGATATCACGCGATGACACATGGTGTTTTTTTACTTCTGCTGAAACAATGCGACAACGGGCCTCCGTCCAATTGTGCAAGTTAAAGAATTTGGTTATTTGCGGTAAAGAAATCATAAAAAAGAGAACCACAAAAGCACCAATGAACACATTCCCCATTATCCAAACCGGACCCGCTGATTTTTTCTTATTCATAATTTCATCCTCGCTTTTTCTTTGTGTCAATTTTTTCTGTGGTAACCGATAGAGTTTTCCCTGTCTTGATATCGATGAGCCTGTATATATAACGAACCGACCGAAGCTGGTAGTTATGCGAATTGTCATTCATAATATCGATGGATACCAAATGCGAAGCACCTGTTAATTCCACAATTTTCTCGCGCAACGCTTCATTTAAAAAGCGTGTTTGTTGAAACCTGATTTCTTTGAGAACTTCATCAGAGAGCTGTTCGGTAAAAATCCGAAAATTGGGGGCCCATGAGAAAAACTCGGCAAAAGCGGCATTAAAAGAATCTCTCGTGTGATCCTTGATGGCCTGGTATTTCTTTTCCAAATCCTTCTTGAACGCATCTTTCCTTTCTTTTGGATAATCCTTTGGTAGCCCCTCTTCAAAAGGACGGGTCCATTCGTATTTGTTGATGATGGTTAACAAGCTGACCTCGTTCCCGCAGACAATAAGCTCTTCCAATTGCTTGTTATCTGCCCCGTTTTGCTTGGCGTGGATTAGAAGCGGTTTAATAACCTTTCTTCTGATTCTCTCGTTTCGTTCAAAGGTGAGGCGCAACCTTTTTTTGCCCGATCTCGAATAAACAGCAAACAATTCCTTGCAAGAGGCAAGCGGTTCCCCTCGGGCTTTCAATATTTTGTCTCCCACGCGAAATTTGGCCTTATCAAAAATACTTCCCGGTTGAATGTCTTGTATCATCAACTCCGAATCAAAAACAACTCCCATGTTGGGAACATAAGGAAGTATTTTTCCTTTCAGCTCTTTTTCTGCTTTTGCAATATGAGCCGATAAAACCACAAGCAAACCCATCAACAGAAGCGAAACCCCAATGGATTTTTTCATCTTTCTTTTAATCCCCTTAATCCATCGCATCGCAAGAATGGGACAAGCCCTCGAGCGATTTGAGGATTGTTCGGATGGACCCTCCTTCGCTGATCATCCATTCCGCACTGTAATACCCGGCCCCATCCGAAAAGGACCCTCTCAGAACCCAGGTGTTTTCCCAGATATGCTCGATGCGATATTGGTCTTTGGACACATAATCTTCATTTTTATAAACATTCCAGGGGTTGAACATTCCCGTAACATCGAGCTCTATTGGTTTGTCCTGAATTTCAACTTTCATTGATACAAGCTCTCTTCTAGGAACATCTCCATCCGAACCAAAGAACGGCTTCCCATCAATTAAACAAATGGATTCCTTACCGCATCTCTTTAGCTTGTGCTCGGCGGCAACAAATTCCGTGGATTGCAGCGTCAATTTGTGTCCTTTTTCGTATTCAAAGACCACTTCCCGAAAATCTTTCCCTTTTGTCCAGGCGAGATTTGCCACCAACACAAACGGAATCATAAAAAATACACATTTCATCTTATCCCTCCTAAAATGATGCATAGACAATCGGCATGAATTTTCTATCGTGAGGTCCGCGAACATTGAGAAGCCCAATTTGAACGCCTTTGACAGTCCTTGCGGAGTTAAATAACCCGATTTGCAATCCGGTTAATTCGTCGCTAAAGTTTATAATGCCAATACATACCCCTTTTAAATGGCGAACGTGTATATTGATAATTCCGATATCAAGGCCACGAACCGTGTCCATCCCAAAATTTCCGATGAAACCCGCTCGAATTCCGGTCATCTTATTCGAAATATTTATTAATCCAACTGGAACGCCCGTCATGTCACCACCATAATTTACCAATCCTGCCTGAAACCCAATTAGGTTCTTCCCTGCTCCATTGGCCAGTCCAACTTGACCTCCTCGCACATTCTCGTGTATGAAATTACCAAGCCCAAAATCAACACCATATATTCTAAAGTTTTCACCATATCCAAGATTTAGTTTCAAACCAGTAATGGTCCTATTACTTGACACCAATTGGAGATCCCGACCCCAAATAGAAATCTGAAGTGGAGAAGATTTGGCGCTTATGACTTGGAATGGGAGTAACACCACTGGTGTCAAAATCAAAATAAAACTAACGATATTTTTTCTCATTAAAAGTTTCCTTCCTTGGGGTTTAAAAGTGGCCTGACCCTATTTTCCTGTTTTCCATATTGAAAAATATTAACTTAATTAAGGGAATTATTCCGATCATCCAGAGCGAAAGTTGGAAAAGTGTATACCAAAGGGGTGTTCCTGGATTTAATATTTCAAGTTTTTCAACAAAGAGAACTTCACAGGCCCCATTTCCCATATCCTTTCTCGACTGACTCGAATTCCGCCAATAAGGATTACCGACTTCTCGGTAGTTCACCAGATTCCCGGATATATGAACCTGATCTCCTTTTCGTACAGTTTCAATTTTATTTCGAATTGAATCGCTGTCAGTAATGAGATGATTATTGGATAACGCGTATAGGTCGAATGACACGCCTGCGGGCCATTTAACATAACAGGTCCAAGATCCATTTTTATACTTAACCTTCCTAAAATCTTCCGTTTTTAAATTCTCTCCCCAAATCACACAGAAATCTTTGGTGTCCAATGAGTTTTCGTCATGGTCCTTGGTACCGGTTCTTAAGGTGCCGGTTTTTGCGCGCCTTGGAAAGGTGGCACTTTAAGAACCGGTACCATTAGAAGAACCGGTACCATTAGACGGTACCATTAGCTTGTTAGGTGGTTCCCTCTTTTTCATTACCCACAAAATTATCAATAAATTGAATTAATGGGGCATAGTTTTCTTGATCAGCTTTCTTCATTGCTTCAATGTACTGGTTTCGAATGCGATTCCCTTGTTCCATTAATTGAATTTGTGGCCATTTTGGCAGTCGATGGTTCTTCGATTTGAGGTATATATCAGTAATAAGTCTGGCATGTCTTCCATTTCCGTTTGCAAAAGGATGAATTCTCGTTAGGCGGTTTTGCAAGCGGGCAGCAACCTCCAACACAGGCATTGAAGAATGCGGTGAGTTCCAGTATTTAAAATCACCACACAATACCCCAATTTGTTCAGGAATAAGGTGATAATCGATCCCGATATTTCTTGAATCGGTACGGTATTTCCCGGCCCAATCCCAAATATCACCGAACATATTTAAATGAACATCACGGATAAATTTATCAGTTATCCAATCCCCCTGAATTTTCTTTCGGGTGGGCTTAAATACATACTTTAGGTACGCGCGAGTGATATTCTCTAATTCTGCCGCATTCCGAGCCCCCCGTGTTGTTAACTGGGGCTGCTTTAGTCCTGAGATATCCTCATGATTTGTCACACCTAATGGTTGAGTTTCATCAATCATTGATTTCTTCCCATAACTGTTCCCTTCGATCGTTTAGAATTTCCTCTGTGTATTTGTTAAGAAGTTGTTTAAAAACCTCTTGATCTGGAGCTTGATCCTCGAGAGCCATTGTCCCCATGGTTTGTTTTAGTCGCTTCAAAGCAATGATGCGCGCGCGAACTCTTAGCAATTCTTCTATAGGTTTTTTGGGCCTAGGTTCTATTATGAGTTGACATGATAAGGCGTCAAATATCCGGTTGATCGTACTTATTTGCGGATCAATTTTTCCTGCTTCAATACCAGCAACATGGGGCTGGGACATTTTTGCTCGTTTCGCTAAGGTCGCCTGGGTCATCCTTTGTGCACCTCGAAGGATTCTAATCCACTCCGAAAAAGATGGCTCCCACACCGCATTTTTTGAAGGAGTGGTAAGGCGGGATAACGACATCTCATCCAATACATTCAATTTTTTTCGTCTCATAAAGAAAGTATATATCCTTAAACATATAAATGCAACAGTATTTTATATATAACTATATATAATTAACATGCTTATTTATATTAGTATATATATAATTTATATTTCAAATATCTGATAATCAACATTATAATCTTTTTTGTGTCCATATAGGGACACGTGATGAACGAAATCCAAGGGCCTTGGTACCGGTTCTCCTAGAGGGTAACCTGCCCCCTACCCCCCTTCCCTCTTAATCCCTGGCAAAAAATTCCCTGCTGGGATTCTTCTTCAAACCTCGAGAGGCTATTGGATCAAATTACTGCTTGGCCAAAATGATGCATCATGGAGATATACCAACACAAGAATAGGGGGCTTGAATGTGTTAATCGATCCATTTTCTGCAAACTCCAAATTATCATTGATTGCCAAGCATAAAGGGATGGTTTTTTTGGTTTTATGGGCTTTATCCTTGCTCCTTATTATAAAGGCCGAAGCCGGATGGGTTGAAGAGGAGTTGCGTCAGGATATTGGTTATGTTAGCTCCGGATTTCCTCAGATTCTCATTGATTCCGCCAACAACAAGCACATCGTTATAATTATCAAAGACGGGGATACTCGCCGCGATTTCAAATACGCGAAGAAAGTGAATGGGACTTGGGATATTCAAATTATTGAAACCCTGCCCAGAGTCCTTTATCATGAATCAATAGCCATGGTTTTGGATGCGGATGGGAGGCCTCATGTCAGTTATAGCAATGGGGATCTCACAAAATACGCGACGTTAACGGATACGGGGTGGGATATTCAATTGATTGAGGATACCATCACTCGGATTCGAAAACTTCGAATTGATCTAGACTCAGAAAATAAACCCCACATTGTTATTAACTCCCTTGATGGTTTGTTTTATGTTACTCACCCCATTGATACGTGGGTTTCTGATTTGGTTGGCCCTCAGAGTGAGTTTTCCTTCAATTTGGACTCAAACGATATTCCTCACGTTGTCCATTTTAATGCGAATCAGGATAATGAGATTTTGGTATCCACGTGGACTAGAACGGGATGGTCGGCTGAAATTATTGATACCTCCCCTGAATGGAAACCCTATTTGGATTCAAAATTCGATTCCCAGAATCACCTACACATCGTCTATCAAGATGGGACCAACGAAGATATGGAATACCTTCATTGGACTGGATCTGAATGGGATGTTGAAACAATAGAGTCTGAAGGTCGGATTTTGGGACACCCGTCATTGGTGTTAGATTCCCAAAACAATCCCCATGTTTCTTACTATGACCAAGATCTTTTACGCATCCGATATGCCTTCAAAAAGGATGGAAATTGGGATATTTATTTGATTCCCTCTTCTCGATACACCTATTCCTTGGTTCTGGACATTTCTGAAGACCCTCATTTATCAACCGATCAGCAAATTTATTCCTATAGCGTATCCCCAACCCCTCCCACCATAATTCATGTTTCGGATGTCACCCATCATTCCATTCATTGGGAATGGAATGAACTCAACGGAGATGGCACTCAGTTTCGAATCCGAAATTCGGAGGATGATAGTGTTCTTTCTGGGGATTTGCCGCCCGGCACCACCTATTGGGTATGGGCCAATTTACGGCCGAAAACCTATTATGAAATTTATGTGGAAGCCTTCAACAGTTTTGGGACAGCACCATCCGCATCTCAGGGAACGAGCACAACTCGCGATCCCAGTATTCTTATTCCTCCTCCCCGCATTTACCGCGATGGAAGAACAGAGGACTCAATTGAATGGGGTTGGGACGACCTCAATGAGATGGAATTGGGGTACCGTGTCCTGAGAGCTGAGGACTTGGTCAACATTTCTGGAGATCTTCCCCCGGACACCGAGACGTGGACTCAAACGGGACTCTTACCTGAAACCAAATATTCGATTTATGTTGAGGCATTTGACGCCAATGGTTCGACCAGAACTTTCAACTCCCAAACTGCAATGACCTTACGTGATCCCCGTATCCTGGTCCCTCCTGTGTACAGATTCATACAAGAAACCACTCCGACCTCTATTAAATGGGAATGGAGTGATCCCAATGAATTCGAATTGGGAGTCCGCGTTCTTCGCGCTGAGGACTTGGTCAATATATCCGGGGATCTTCCCCCAAACACCACGACGTGGACTCAAACGGGATTGCCGCCCGAAACCGAATATTCGATTTATGTAGAAGCGTTTGATGTGAACGGTTCAACAAGACTTGATTACCCCAAAACGGAGAGAACTTATTTTGACCCCACTGTTCTCCATCCTTCTCCCCAGCACTGGGCGATGGGTATCACCACCACCACCCTGACTTGGACGTGGGAAGATCCCAATGAAATTGAATTGGGTTACCGGGTTATTCGAGCCGAAGATGGGTTGGATTTATCAGGAGATCTTCCTCCCAACACCACTCACTGGATTCATACGGGATTGGAACCGAATACAGAATATGCCGTTCATGTGGAGGCTTTTAATGCGGAGGAAACCAAGAGGACTGTTTACCCAGCCAGGAGAACAACTCTCCGGGACCCCAGTAAACTCTATGCTCCGGTTAGCATCTCGTACGATACATCCCTATCTGCAACGGCCATAACTTGGAAATGGATAGACGTGAATCAAATTGAGACAGGATACCGGGTGAAACGCGTTGGGGACGATGTGAACCTTTCAGGAGATCTCCCTGCTGATACCTTCTCGTGGCGTCACGAAAACCTTCTCCCCAATACCTCTTATCAAATTTATGTTGAAGCTTTCACTCTGGATGAAACCACTCGGTCGGTCTCCTCCCTTTCACTTTACACCTTGGCTATTCCTCACAGTGATTTACAGTTGACAGGTGTTGGTCTCAACTCAGTGAGCTTAAGTTGGTCAAGAAATGGAGCTCCCCCCGAAACGTATTATAGGGTTGGGTATGGATTGACGGATTATATTCCCGAAGATTCTGTCCTTGTTACCGCAACGTCAAAGGAGATTACAGGGCTCCTACCAGAAACCACCTACTATTTTTGGCTCACCTCCGTTAATGAAACGGGGCGGGGCTGGGGCCACGGTGAGCTCATAACAGCATACACCCAATTTCAAGAGCCTCCCCAGAATCAACCCTTAAGCAATGTGATTGCGTATCCCAATCCAATGAGTTTTTCCGACGGAAATCAAAAAATGACGTTTTCTAATCTCAACTCCCAATCTACGCTTCGGATCTACACCATCACTGGCGATTTGGTGCGTGAATTGAAAGCCAACAACACCGGAGAAGCGATGTGGTTTGGTAAAAATGACTTTGGGAAGGAAGTGGCCTCAGGTGTTTATTTCGTCTTCATAGAAGGAAACGGGGACAAACGTACCTTCAAAGTGGCGGTGCAGCGATGAAATCTTTTAAAATTTTCTTATCCGCACTTCTTTTCATTTCCATGTTGATTCCCTGTTCTGTTCAGGCTGCAAGTTTCGGTTCCGCTGGAAAAGGAAGCACCACAGCCAATTTTTTAAAGTTGGGTGTCGGGGCGCGGGCCATAGCCATGGGAGGAGCTTATACCGCTCTGGCAGATGATGCCAGTGCTCTCTACTGGAATCCCGCTGCACTAAGACAGATTCCTCATTATGCCTTCACTCTGATGCATGCTGAATATATAGAGTCAAGCTCCTTTGATTATGCTGCCTTTTCGAAATCTTTTGATCGAACCAGTGTTGCCGTTGGAGTCCAACATTTTTCAGCGGGAGAACTCAAAGGGCGGGACACAAACGGTTTTGAAACGGGTAATTTTTCTCCCAAAGATACCGCCGTATCGTTGGGAATTGCCAGAAGCATTTACAGTGCTGAATTCGGTCTGGCCGCAAAATTTGTCCAATCCAAAATTGTGGATTCAGCTCAGACACAGGCTTTGGACATTGGAATGCTCTCTCCAGAAATGTTCAACAACAAGTTAAGGCTGGGACTGGCCATCTCCAATTTGGGAGGTAAATTAAAATTTAACAAGAAAAGTGAAGATCTTCCTCTTACCATTAAGGTGGGATCTGCCTTGAAAATGGGATCTCGATGGTCGTCGAGTTTAGATGGGTATTTTCCAAAAGACAATGATCCCTATGTGACTGTTGGAACAGAATTGCGAATTCCCCTCGGTCACTCTATGGAATGGGCAGGACGAGCCGGATTTAACTCTAAAACAATGTCTGATATTGATGGATTCACTGGAGCCACATTTGGGATGGGATTAAAATTTGGATCACTGGCCATCGATTATGCCTTTATCCCCTTTGGTGGTCTCGACTCAACTCACCGCATGTCCATTGGTTTGAGGAAATGATGATTTAGGGGTCAAAACCCAAAAACCAAAACATATTCAACGTGATATAAAGACCTCGTCTTGCATAATTCTTTTAAAGGATTACTCATATAGTCCCTCTTTCTTTAGGAGTTCTTTGATACCATCTCGATTTTGATGTCGAGCATAAGAAAAAGCTGTTTTTCCTTCGTTGTCTTCAATTGAAATATCTGCACCCGCAACCATCAGGCTCTTAACACATTTGATACAACCAGATCTCGCACTCAACATTAAGGCCGTCGACCCCTTCGTATCTTGTGCATCAATATAAGCCCCTTCTGATATGAGTTTATTTACGGATATATTTCTTCCACCCTGGGCTGCAGATAAAAGAGGTGTCCAATCGCCACGACCCTTGGAGTTCACATCATAACCCGCCTTTATGAATTCATCTATAATTTCCGAGGAATCTGATAACACAACAGAATTGAGAATCGTTGAAGGAATATCGTAATTGGCCTTTAGGCCCAAAAGAAGTCCACGCCAATTCTTGTTATAGGTCATCTCATGGATAAAATCATTATCTTGATGAATCTGAAACTTTTCCTTTATCCTATTTACTTCTTCCTGGGCCTCCCAATCTTGAAGGTTATTTATTTCCTCGATAAAACCCGAAGGTTTCTTTTTGGCTGTCTCTTTTTTGCGATCAAGACAACTTTTATTATCAAAAGATCTTCTCTGCCACACAACCCCATCATTTGTATAGTTTTCAAACCTTACTCCATAGCCATCCTCGAACATCTCCATAAAAACAGATTGGCCACAAAAGAAATCGGTTAAATCGGCTTGCATCTTTTCCTTAAAATGTCCTTTCATCGCTGGGAATCTTTTATTCTTCTCCATCTCTCCCCTTCTCCCCTCCTGGATCGTATCATAATCAACCAGGCTCCATTTGTACTGCAACACGATTGTGTTATCAACAGCCTCAATAGAAGTCATGGTTACTTTGGCCTCAAGAAAATATTTTGGCAAACTCCCTTTTAACACTTTGACGTAATAATCAATGTCGCGGACCTTTCTTTTTTTTGAATCTTCATCAGATTCATTATTCGAGAAGAAGATGTACCCAAGTACGATCAACACCACAATCCAAAAGTATTTCATTTTTATATTAATCCCCTTGCCCCTCACCTCATGTTTAGAAATCAAGATTTATGGTTGGCCCAGACACGATTTGTTTGCCGTTCAACTTCACACCGTTTACCTTCCCATTGATAAACCATACCTCGCCGGAATCTTTTCTCCCCTTGTAAGCATAGATAGTGAATTGTCCTATTGGGGGAGCATTTTCTTTATTGATCATCCTTGGAGAAGGGGTGCCTAATATGTCTGTAACTTCCTTAATGCTCATTCCTGCTGATATCATTTTGATGTTTTCTGCGGTTACATTTTCAGTATCCACCTTATTTCCACAACCTAGCAGAAATAAAATGAGCGTCACCAGTGAAACGAAGCTTAAGAAGTTTCTATTGGGTCTAGCTTTAACCATTTTAGAGTTACCTCCAATCTAAACTACATCTAATCTAAGTCTAAGGGATCCTTTGCGATCCAACGACAGAATTGGATCTAAGGGGTCAAATTGGAGTTCCCCCGATTTAATGGACACCTCAGATAATATAATTAATCTGGAGGTGTTACATGACAAGAAAGGACCGAAAACGATATAGCCGAGAGTTCAAACTTGAGGCAGTCCGAAAAACCTACGAATCAGGCAAACCTGTGGCGGAAGTGGCCCGCGAGCTCGACATTAGTGCCCATCATCTATACCGATGGCGAGATCTGGTTGACAGAGGGAGAAGCGATGCTTTTCCTGGTGCTGGAAAAAGAGAAAGCAAATCCGGATCAGAGCTGGATCAACTTCGTCGAGAAAATATCCGTTTACGGGAAGAGCGTGACATTTTAAAAAAAGCCACGGCGTTCTTTGCCAAGGAATCGATAGACGATATCGATTCATTGAAGCCCACCGAAAAGAATTCCGGGTGAGAACAATGTGCCGTGTATTAAATGTCTCAGCGAGTGGATATTATGCGTGGCGAAATCGGCCACTCAGCCGAAGAGCTCAAGAGAATTATCAGTTGGTAACAAAGATTCGAGAGGTTCATCAAAAGAATCGCAAAGCCTATGGATCTCCTCGGGTTTATCAAGCGTTAAGAAACGAAGGAATTCTATGTGGGCGACATCGCGTAGCTCGGCTCATGAGAGCGCATGGAATTAAAGCGAGACGAGCCCTCTATTACAAACGAAGAAGTCAGACCAAACACGGACGTGGAATCGCTGATAATTTAGTAAAGCGACAATTCCACGTGCCTATTCCCAATCAAATATGGGCAGGAGATATCACGTGCTTCTGGACAGGGTCGGGTTGGTTGTACTTGGCGGTTGTATTAGACTTGTATTCTCGTCGTGTTATTGGCTGGTCAATGGGAGGACGGATAACAGAGTTACTGACGATCGATGCTTTGAAGATGGCTTTGTTGAATCGAACGCCAGAGAAAGGATTGATTCATCATTCTGATCAGGGGAGCCAATATGGAAGTGATTCCTTCCAGAAGACACTCAGAGATCACGGGATGGAATGTAGTATGAGTTTTAAGGGAGACTGTTACGACAATGCGGTTGTTGAAAGCTTCTTTAAAACATTAAAGGCGGAACTTCCAAGAGAAGAGCGAAGATTCCCAACGCGAGAAATAGCCAGAACAAAGCTCTTTGATTATATTGAAGTGTTCTATAATCGAAAGCGACTTCATTCAACATTGGGTTATATGAGCCCTGTGCAATATGAAGAGAGAAACTCAGCTTAACTTAGGTGTCTGTTTTTTTGGGGCAACTCCAAAGCTGATAATTGATAAATTTTGAACATATCAAATATCAGCTTTGACCCCCAATCTTCAATCTAAAGAAAAAGGCAAAAGCCTTGGGGTTCGAACTAACTGTTTCTCAGCAACTTTCGGTTTCAGTTACTTAGGACTTACTTAGGAGCCAGCCTGCCATTGCCAATAAAGATATCCCATTGGTCCTGTCACCGTTTCATCCACATCGGAAAAAGAAAAAGAGAGATATGTTAACTCGATTCTAAGATTCCTCAAGTACCTTTTTGATTTATTGATAAAAGGGGCAAAACGAGCCCCGAGCGTATACTGGGTCTTTCTTGGAACATTATCCACATAAATAAAAGTCACACCTTCTGAATAAGTAGAGTGAAATGATACCCAATCTTTGGCCCTCCAGCCCAGACCAATGGATAAATCAGGTTCGAATAGGTCCTCATGAAAAACCTTTTGAAAATCAGACCTTTCGCCATTATCAAATTCTAATTTTTCTGAATAAGTCACACCTTGTGAAACATGAATATGAATTTTGGAAAGTAATTTCCATGAAAGATTAATCCGGTTAAACCAACTGTCACCCTTTCGTCTGATATTAAGATATTCGTATTCGGATATTAAATTGATTGTTCGAGGAAGATGCTGATACATGGTTTCATATGCCGCGGCGGGAAGAATTGTTTTTTGATCCCACATTTTAAACCGCGCATTGATGCTGGGAACCCCTCCTAGCCATGCCTCCGCATCAAGCTCAACTGTCATAAAATTTGTCACTCCCCACATGAACCAACCCGGTGTGAACGGAAAATTAAACGTCCATTCATTTTTATTGAATGTATACGCCGTGAAGGAATCCATGGGATGGAGCATGGTCTGTTCAAGAAGAGATCCTTCCTGGGATTGGGACCAACCATAATGATGGGGAGTAAGAAGAAATGAAATCAAAAGGGTAATGGATAAATAATTTTGGCCTTTTCCCATGATGTCTTTTACCAAACCATGAAAACACTAAATGTTGAGGCTGGCTAACGAGACTGTAGAAAAACTCTCCATTAACCCAAATTCCTCTTTAATTTCTTTTATTGCTGCGAATAAACCCATCTTTTGATCCCAAAGGGGGTTTTTCTACAGACTCAACGCCTTGGATGAGCCGCGTGACGGCGACCTTCCTTTTTATTATAAAAATGAACATGATTCTTAATCACGACGGTTCCATCCTCAGACTGTGTGAAAACTTTTCAAAGTACATGACGGCAGAATAGAAAAATGGCACCTTATTGAAAACACAATCCGTATATAATAAGGATGGTCAAAGCATGGACTTTATTCAAGGCACTTCTCGAGAACAAATTCTTCTCCTCCCCGAATCCATTGATGACTTTATTACCGAAGATAACCCCGTTCGATTCATCGAAGCCTTCGTTGATTCCCTCCCCCTCAAAAAGCTCGGCTTTAAATCTCTCCCCAACACAGGCCGGCCTCCGTATCGTCCGGCAGATCTCCTTAAACTCTATCTTTACGGCTATACCAACGCCATTCGGTTCTCCCGACGACTCGAGCGCGAGGCCAATCGAAACCTTGAACTCATCTGGCTCTTGAAGAAATTAAAACCTGACTTCAAGACCATTGCCGATTTCAGAAAGAATAACGCCAACAGCCTTCAACAGGTGTGCCGACAATTTACCTTGCTGTGTAAAGAAGAGAATCTCTTCGGCTCCGAATTTGTCGCCATTGACGGAACCAAGATTCAAGCGGTGAACTCCAATCAGAAAAATATCACTGAACGTCGATTAAAAAGAGATTTAGAGGCTGTTGATAAGAAAGTCTCTGATTACTTTCGGGATTTAGACTTCTACGACCAACAAGAAACCTCTCATCATAAGAAAGTATCCGTGAAAGAACTGAAAGAGAAAATCAAATATCTTGAAAAAGAAAAGAAGAAACTCGAAGAACAAGAGGATCAACTCAGAAGTTCTCCCGATGGCCAGATCTCTTTCACCGACCCCGACTCTCGCGCCATGATGATGGGTGGGGTGACGGATGTGGGATACAACTGCCAAACCGTTGTCGATGATAAACACCACATGATTGTCGAGCACGAAGTTATCAACAACCCCACCGACCAGAACCAACTTCATGCGATGGCTCATCGCGCCAAGACGGTTCTTGGTGTTAAGAAACTAGACGTGGTAGCGGATCGCGGTTATTACAACGGATACGATATCATGAAATGCGAAGAGGACAACATAACAGTCTATACAGCCAAGCCAGAAACCTCCGCCAATAAAAAACACGGATTGTTTCACAAAGACCTCTTCATTTATGATTCCAAGAAGGATACCTATCAATGTCCGGCTGGAGAAACATTGATATTTCGTTCGGTGTTAAACGAACAGGGTCGAATGACCCGGTATTATGTCACATCCGCTTGTCGACAATGCCCACTAAAATCCAAATGCACGCGCGGAGAACAACGGCGACTTTCTCGGTGGGAACATGACGATGTAATGGACCACATGAGAGAACGGGTTCGAGGCAAACCCGATATCATGATTAAACGCAAATGTTTAGTTGAGCATCCCTATGGAACCATGAAACGGTGGTGGGATCAGGGGTATTTCGTGATGAAAGGTCTGCGGAACGTCAGGGCGGAGTTTAGTTTGTCGGTGTTTTCCTACAACTTTAAGAGAGCCATCAACATTCTGGGAGTGAAAAGGCTGGTTCAGGCGGTTTCTTGAGTTAGGGGGAGGTCTTTTCTCCCTTCATTTCTCCCTATCAAATTCCATTTTCCTCGTCGGGCGACTTTTCACACGGTCTGTTGATTTGTTAGCCCGCCCCTTTTGTTAAAGTATTCACAGCCTTAAAAATCGAATCCGTTCCAGCCGTCGGCCTTGAAAAATATTAATCCAGTTATCCCATTTTTTAATAAAACATTCCTTAGATCATTTCTGATTAAGATTAACCGCAACCTTTGTCTTGCACGAAAAATCTTTTTTTCTTGATCAATGGCTTTATGGTTAAGCACCATTTTCTGAATTGATTTAATTTGACTCTTATTTAACCGATTTATCCGATATTTTGATTTATCAAGATCAATGGCATCTTCCGATCCAATGAGATTAAATACTGAATATTCACTTGAAACTACTTTTTCTTCCTGATCGACTAACTGAATGGGCAAAAATTCGGCATATCCTTCTACATGAGGAGCAATAAGATCGCGTGCCTTTTTTGAAACGATTGCTATCCCTAAAATATTTGGTTGAAAATCGCTTAACCGTCGACTCGTTGGGAAATTCTTTGAGAATTTTGCCAGAGAACCAGGTTTGAAACGTTTAGCAAGTGATTTGGCCTGGTGGAGTTCATAATCTGAGATTGCTGGACAATCTAAATAGTCGACCATCCCCAACCCTTTTGTGCTGTTATCTTGAATGAGTACAAAAAACTCTTTCATATTTTTCCAATAAAACTAATCTATTATGCCACTTGCGGGCTAACGACAAAAATAACCGGTGAAATTCGCAGAATTTCATACGGTTCATTGATTTGTTAGCCAGAAAAAATACATTCTTTCTCTGTCAATTCAGCAGCCTCAGTCAATTCATCAAGAATTTCTTGGAATTTCCCAGGGTTGAGATAAGAGTAGTCTCCAACAATATCCCCGATTTCGTATATAATCTCACCTCTACATAATAGGAAAGTGTTCTTGCTTATTTTTCTAGCAAAGAGCCCGCTCTTAAATATTGGATCTTTAGGAACATGTTTTGGTTTTAGAGAGAATTTAAATCTACGAATACTAAATATATTTTTAATCCTCAGTGAACGCCTATAATCGCTTGAAAAATTAAATTCTCTTCCTTTATATTTCCCTGAGAATTTAATATTTCCCATAAACCAATGATATTGGACTATTTCAGCACCTACCAATTTAGCTAGTGGTTCAAGCTTTGATCTTAAATTCAGGCCATAACCTTTTCTCGAATAACCTAAAAGTAAAACGATACCAATTAAGGAGAAGAAGCCAATAATTTCGTATTTATAGTTAACAATTTCAGTTAGGATTTCATTAATTAAGAACATTAAATCTCCTATCTTCTGGCTAACGCCTTGGATGAGCCGCGTGACAGACACCTTCTTTTTTATTAACAAAGTAAACTTTCCACTTAATCACGACGGCTCCATCCTTTTGTTATACGGCGCCAAATAACTTGGTGCCCTATCTAGTGAGTAACAAACAATTTTCTTCAAAAGATTGCATTCTCCAGCCCAAACAAGATTTATCTTTGTGGCAAGAAAGATTGCATTCCTTATCATTACTTACCTTGACTCGACGCAGCTCTTTTCTGGCACTCTTTTTCTTAATTTCTATTTTCGGCTTTTTACACCCAGAAAGAATCCTGTATTTCTTAGCTTTCTCAGGATATTCCAAATATTCACCGCGGTGTAAGCCAATATTTAAGATGTCACTCTTGTAAAATCCAAACGAATCCGTTTTTAAAGCCCCCTTGTCTGGAAAGCAAGATACTACTGTTGACACCCAAGAATTCTCAACTTTGCATTCAATCCTAAGATTTTCACCTACACCCCGGCTTCTTGAGCCTTGATCAAGCTCAAAGAAACATTGGTATTTATCATCTGAGAATTTATAACCTTTCTTTAGAATTTCATTAAAGTTCTTTCTTTTCATTAAATTGTTTAACTCAATATCCTTAGAGGTTGTAAAAACTAAATCTTTCCCATTGTCTGCTAAATTAACTTCCCATTCCAAAAGGGATTCACTTGCCTTAATATTATCCATAGCAACACTCGCCGCGTTAATATTGCCCGAACCCAATATGAGTGCGATATTTAAAATGAGAATGTAAAAACCTTTATATGAAGTCAATGGACTATTAATCATGAAAAACTCCTTAGCCGTATAACGACAGAAATGAACCGCGGGGCCTACCACCTTCTGAGAATTGCGACCCCATGCCCCTTAAACCCGTCGGTTCCATTGAATTGTTGTACCGCTGATTTCTCTTAATGCTGTGTCCAATCATGGCTCTACGTTTCAAAAAGTATTGCTTAAAGGACGAGGCTAGTTAGCGAACTAATTAAGCCTGTCAATTACCAATTAACCATCGCCTTTGCCGAAACCACCCTTTGAACTGAGTAGCCCTCTAGCAACAATTGCAACAGGGAGAGAGATGATAGCTAACAATAAAATGGTTGCCTTTTTTCTCCAACTGCGAATCTTTCCAAGAAAATGAAAGGGCGTTAAATCACCTACAGGTCTGTCAAAGTGGTCAAGTTTCCCCTGCTCCTTTAACAATTTTCGTGCGGTTTTTAACTGGTGATTGGGGACGACAACTTTAACCCCTCCAATGGCAAAGTTGTAGAAAGGATGCATTCGGCTAATATTTTCATCGAAAAGGTGAGCCTCAATGCCATGTGATTCCAGGAAACCCTTCACTATTCCAGCTTGAATATAATTGGCTGATATATAAACGACATTCTTATCACTCAAATGGTTGCTCCAAATTAAGACCTATGCGGTACAACATATTACTCTACGGCAATTCTGCGCGTAGATCCGTCAGTAAATGTTTAACATTTGATCAGCCATTCTGCCAGGGGAAGGTTGAGAAAAGCGTTAAGGCTGTTGGATTTGTGAAATATTTGAGTGGGGATATCGAGGGAATTCGCGGTATATCCTCAGGTAGATATCCGAATGATGGCGGGTCAAATTGGGAATGTTTAGGAGGGGGTTGGATCCAATGATGGATTGATTGACCCGAGAAGATGAAATGGCTCAAGGGGTAAGAATGAGCGTCGGGTTGGAAGGGGCTACCGGACAACGATGAGTTTTCCGGTGGTTTTTTGGCCTTGGCCGATGACACGGAACAAATAAACGCCGGAGGTAACGTCTTGGCCAGAAGCGTTTCTTACATTCCAAGTGTGGATGCCAGCCCCTTGTGGAATAGGGATATCAATAACTTTTTCCCCTTCAATGGTATATATCTTGATGCTGCCTTCACCGGGAAGTTCTTTAAAGGTGATCTCAGTGTGATTTTTGTTCGGAACAAAAGGAACGGGAAACGCGTATGGCTTAGCAAGCGTCACGCAAGATAGCGTGAGAATGATATAGATAACGAGAAAAACACGCAACAAGGGATTTGATTGACCATTGACCATTGACAATTGACCATTAAGGAAGTTATTAATGACTTCCTTAATGGTCAATGGTAAATAGTCAATGGTCAATCGTCTCATTGTTATCTCACTATTACTATCTTTCCGGTTTTTTTGTTTCCGCTGGATTCGATTCGGTACAAGTATACATCTGCGCCAAGTTTCTCTCCACTGTTGTTGGTGACATTCCATGGCAATGGGTCTGGGTGACCAGGTGAGAAAATTATCTCTTTGACCAGCTCACCGGTCACGGTATAGATTTGGATATGCCCCACATCCGGGAGATTTTTAAATTTGATCCCTTCGTGATGTTGAGACGCCACCCAAGGGACAGGATAGGCGTAACTGCCAGAGACATCATTTGATGGTGCTCCCATGAGCGCGTAAAGACCCAATTGATACACCTGGGCACGGATGCGATGGGTTTGTTTGTCAATTTCAAAATTGGGAACGCGGATCCAGAGTTGTGCGTCTTCATCAAATCGGTAAAGCCCGAGCGTGGCCACCCGAATTTGCACATTGACCGGCGCGTACCCATCAATATGAATGTCTGAATTTTCCTCTGCCGTGGGAGAGGGAATATTATCAATATATCCATCATCATCTTCATCCAAATAAGGAAGGGAGATCCACGCGCCAGCAGCACTTAAACTTCCGTCGGTTTGCGCATGATGGGTATCAAAATGGCCCAAGAACCGTTGCGAAAGAGGTGTGGCCAAATCTCCGCCCAATGTCATTTGTCGTTCGGTGGCCGTGTTCCGATCATTGGGATCAAATCCTGAAGGGAATTCAACAGGATCGGTCTCCACTCCAAAGGAACCCTTTTTGGTTACGGCATTGGCGGAAATTTCAATTTCCATGGGCATGGGAGAGCCGCCTTCTTGAATAACAAATATATTTTTAACTGAAGGATCAAAGAAGGTACGGAAGTAATAGTAATAATCCTCTCTCATGGAGTTACCCGCAATATCTTTTAACTGCTGATTGATGAGAACCTGATAGACAAAGCCCGCTTCCAAACCCGGTTGTGGGAAACTCACATCAACACGCCGATGCTCATTGTCATAACTGAGGACAGCCTCAACAGGAGAGGAATCGACAAGTTCTTGGCTTAGGTTATTCTGAATGGGTCGAATGAGAACGGATTCGTTGTGAAGGGTGGTTGGCTCCAGATTCTTAGAGAAGATGAGATGAAGGACGTTTACTTCCGGAGCCCACGGAATACCCGACTCGTATGAGACATCCAAATTGGGTTGGGGTCCTTGGCTTGGAACCCGTTGGGCCAGAACTTCTCCCTCTTCAAGAATCATCTGTCCCAATTGGGATAAGGGTCTTGCCCCATGATTAACACCAGCTCCATCTTGGGCCAAAGCGATGATCTCTGGCGGCGTGATATCCCGGAAGAGAGGATAAGGACCCAAATAGAAAGGCTCTTGGCGTGGCGTGTCTTGGTTGTTGTAACTCTTCACATGGAAATACCATGTTGTGTACTCCGCCACATAAGTCGGAGAGGTGTGATAGACCTTGTGGGGATCATCCCATACGGCTTCTGTTCCCTGAAAATCATAAACGGACTCCGTGGTAAATTTCACCCGATAATAGGCCAATGTTCCTTCTCCAAAATGAGGAATCCTCTCGGCATCATGCTGAAACACAAACTTAATAGCAGAGGAGGTCACGTTGACTTGATGAGAAGTGGAAATCACAACAGGCGCAAGGGCTCCGGTCCAAGCTGAGGAACTCGAGGAGAGAAGACTATAACCGTGTTCCCCTTTGGCCCGCACTTTTCGGCTCACCGATGTGTTGGCCGTGGGAATGTCACGCTCATACAACTGGACAAAGGTGCGTGAGCTTTGGGGAACACTGTGGCTTCTTGTGGCGATCGGAATGTCATATTGATCCCCGCCCATCAAATCAAATCCGGTTTCCTTGGTGGCGTTGTCTTTCCATGTCCACAGAATGGTGGACTCTGAAACACCTTCTCCTCTTAATTCGGTTGGTGGTGGCGTTGCAATGGTAAGCGTTGAACCTTCGACGGAAGGATCGGTTTCAACCCCTGCCCCGTTTCTGGCTTTAATCGCGTAAGAATACACAGCGCCTTCTTCCAAATTGGTGTGGGTCACCCCATCTTTCATCCAATCCTCGCTGATGTGCCATTGCGCTTGATTGGTGGTTCCGCCTTTGAGATCCACGTAAAGATTCCCTTCCACCCAGAAAATGGCGTATTCGGTGTTATCCGGATTGCCATTGGGATCAATATCCACTTTCACATAAACATTGTGATTTCGGGCCGGAGAAAATCCCGACTCAATTGTCGGTTCCCCAGGAATTTTTGCCCATGTCCATGCCTCAATTTCCTCTGAGGCATCACCCGGTGTATCATTATCAGAGGAACGGGCGTTCACACGCACTTTCAGTTTGGTGTTGGGACCCAATCCCCGAACAGTATCGGTGCTAAGAGATCCATCTGCGAGATATTGAAATTCACTTTCTTCTCCATTAAATTCTTGAATCCCGATAAGATCATAGCTTTCGATAATGGGTTTGATCTGAAGGGAAAGAATGTCGGAAGGAGCCCCTTCTTCCGCTGGAATCGCAAACCCCGCTGCCCGCAAATAATATTGATAGGTATCCCCTGGTTTTAAATCACCCACTTTATCCCAAGTAAATGTAATGGAATCTGTTGAAAACAAGGTGGCTTCAAATCGTTCCACACGTGAGGGCGAACTGATGGCCACATCGTTATCATGACGAATCTCTGTGGTGCCCTCAATAAAATCTTCGTTCTCATCCACAATGGGGGTAAGAAAATGGATCCCGTTGTTGTTGGCCGGAACCGAAGAATAATAAGAAAGGAAATCAGCATCTGTTTCTTTTTTCACGTACATCCGGTAACGAATATCTTCTCCGTACCGATTGTCGTCATTCCAATGAAATTGGACATAATCCTGATCCACAACCACGGCTTGCAGATCTGGTTCCATGGGAGGTGTTTTGTTGGGGGCGGACTCTTCTGATAGCTCGGTTTCTTCGCCTGCGTGATTTTTGGCTTTGACTTGGTAAATACTATTGGTCCAAGGAGCGAGCCCTTTGTGTATGGCCCGCAGGGTTCCGGTACTGGTCTGATTGATATCCTCTGACCATTCGGCCTCGGTGAACCAAACCGGGTCTTCTGAGAGGTTCCCGTCCCCATCTCCCGCCAAATATTGACCTTCATCCTTATTATATATGGCGTAGAGAGTGGTATCGAGCGGATTGCCGTCCCCCCCTCCCAGGGTCACAACCGCATAATAGCCAAGTTCTTGGCTCCATTTTCCAACCCAACTGGGTTGGGTGGGTTTCTTGGCCAGGGTTACCACTTCCTCTGTTTGCGCAGGAAGAGAATCAACGCCCGCTTTGTTCTTTGCAACAATCTCAACAAAATACGTTGTGTTGGGATTGAGACCTTTCACGCGGGTTGATGTGTGTACAACCAATCCGCTGCTTTGGACCTCACTCTCTGTTGATCCCCGCGGGTAGGCCTTAACATAAAATTCTGTCCAATCTGGATTGCCATTTCTCTCCCATGTCACTGTAATGGCATCGGTTTCAACCACAAGAGGAGGAACATGGATCGGAGTGGTCGCCAATGTGACAGTTGAACCCATTGGAACCAATTCCGAATTTCCTAACGCACCGAGCGATCTACCTTTAAAATCATACGTTGTGTTATATTCAAGATTTTCAAATGTGAAGGTGGACTTGGTTATCTGTGTGGATTCATCCACGGTTTGGAAATTGTCACTGGAGATATGAATATCATAAATAACCCGATCTGGATTTCCGCCCTTCCCCCATGTCATTTTGATCAAGTTGGGACCGATCTCAGGGAACCGATAGGGAGGTTGGGGTTCTTGAATGGTTGTGTCCCCTCTTCCATAATCCGCGGGATCGGTTGGGATCCCAACATGATTGAGCGCCCGCACTTGGAAATAATAAGAGGTATCTGCCATTAAGCCATAAAGCCGTCCCACGATTTCAGGATCTTCATCACTTTTAATGGTCACTGTCACATTTTCTGGCCTCATTTGGAGATCCGAACTTGTGGAGGCCCAAAATTCATAAACCGTTCCTGACGGATTGTTTCCTCTCGTCCAACTGGCGGTGGCCGAAGTTTGATACACCACCAAGTCATTGTTGATAACAGGAATCTCCGCTAAGGTTGCTGCAGTGGTAGAGGTAAAGAGACTTTGTTTTCCTGTTTGACTTCGGGCTCGAACACCAAACGTATAGGTGGTATTGGCCAAGAGCGGTTGAGAGATCAAAGGTGGCTCAAAAATGACAGTGGTGCTTGTCCCCACACCATAAGAAAGGCTATCCAAATCAAGGTCATCCAAATCGCTCTGGTCTCCCTGGTAATCAAACACGTCGAATTGGGTTCCTTCTGGATAAAAATCATCTTTCCACCCCATCTTAATCCAGTTGTCATTCAATACCACCAGATCAATCTCTGGATCAACCAACAAGTCTTTTGTGTAGCCTGTCCCAACAAAATCAATCCACGCGGTGTCAATGTTGTTTTTGTTGAGGGCCCGAATAGAGAAAGAATAGGTGGTCCCCACCTGCAACCGTTGAAGCGTACCAGAGGACACATTGAAACCGGCTTCTTGAAGTACGTCATCACCAGGAGGATCAATCGAAATGGCCTTCATTTGATAACGGGTATACTCAGAGTTGTCTTCCGTATCCCAATTTAGGGTGGCAGAGGTGACCTCTACTTTGAAATCGCGTGCCCGGGGAGGAGCGGCCCGTGTCCAGGTTGACACTTTCAGTTCCTCTGTTTTGTTTAATGCGCGATCAGAAACAACCAAACAAATTGAGGTGGTGGAGTTGGCAATATTTCGGCCGCTAAAAATGTTTTCTTGTGTCATGGTCACGGTTTTTGAAGACGCCAACCATTCGTTCGGATCATCACAGTTGAAATGGTACCGCCACAGACCCGATCCCTCATCGGTCATTCCTTTTACTTTCCAGGTGACACTGGTGATGTGAAGGTCTATATCCAGATTATCGATTGTGGGAGGAGAGGGTTGGGGTGGCGCTGCATCCACAATAAATCCATACGGTTCGGTCCCCACCCCGAAAGTGTAAGGTTGTCCCCCCACCTCTTCTGAGTTAAAGGACCGGAAGTGGAAATAATAAGTGTCTCCCCGTGTGGGAATGGTGGAATAGGCTTTATCAAAGCGTGTTCCCAGGGATTCAATCTTATCTGCGGTGGTGGTGGCGTGGGTATCAACAAGAACTTTGTAATACGCCACCCGGTTTCCTGTTTTGGTATCAATAAACCGAAATTCGGTTCCAAGGGGATAATAAATTTCCATGGGAGTTGTGTTTTCATCAAGCGCAATGTTGTCTTTGGGGGAAGCAGCCAAAGTAACAGCACTTGTGGTAAGAGAAACACCCGGTGTTTCAATACCTTCCTGATTGGTGACCTTGATGTGAGCCGTGTAGCGCTTGTTTTCAACCAACGGCCAAGGGGTGGTGAAAGTGGGATCTCTTAGCAAATTGGAATTCGGAGTGGCTGCTCCATCAAAGGTCAAATAATAAACAAATCCGGTTCCTTCCACGTTCAGGTTTTCGAAGTGACCAGAAGAGGTTACGGTCATGCTGGTTTGCCACACATCCACAAACGACATGGTATCGGGTTCGGCTTGCAGGGTAATACTCGAAACCACGTCAGGACCAGCTGGATCACCCACACTGGGTTTTAAATACGCTTTCATGGTGTAGGTTGTGTTAGGCATGAGCGAGTGGGAAGAATATTTCACAAGACCGCTCTCTGGTTGCGGCATCCAAATGGTGGTTCCCTCTTCCAACGGTGTTACCAACTGAAATCCATAAGGATCAATGGCGTCCTTGAAATTCTCACCGGTGACAATGTCTTGGATCCAGGTGATGCTGGTGCTGCTCACCGAAACAACATGAACAACAGGAGTACTTTCTGTAACACCAAACACTTTGAAAGGCCCCACGGCCACGGCTTCTTTCACTTGATCAATATAGGCTTGCGACCCTCCTCGAATGGATGCCACATTAAGATAATATTCGGCAGTGTTGGTCACGGTTGTGCTAATGAGAGGCGTGTTCTTATCCGCCCGTTGATCCACACCCAGGGACCAAACATGATCCTTATTTAATGTCCAATCCCACAAATAATATTCAAACGATCCCGGTCCAAAATTTTGTGTGGTGGTGGCATAAAACACCGTGCCCGCAGGATAGAGCGCCTCGGTTGAGGCCAAAACAGAAAAATCACTAAAAGTGGAGACCTTCACCTCTGGATTGAGGGGCCTGGTGGTAATGGTTCCCAAATGAACGTCGGCTGTGGGAACATTTTCATCGTTGAGAGCATGAACCTGAACATAATACGTTGTGTTGGCGACCAAATCTTCTCCTTCTTTTGTTCCTAAGATGGCTTTCATCTTGTCTTCTTCGTTTTCAGGGTCAAAATAGCGAGACACCATAGACGAGGTTCGAATGGATTCAAAATTGGAATCTTCTGAGATCTCCACAATTTGGCGGGTGCCTTCCGGATTTCCATTTCCAAACCAGGTTACCGTAACCGAGGTTTGTTCAATGATGAAATTGTTAACGGGTCTGCCCACCTTTTTCGGTTTGGAGGCCAAGGTGGTGGTTGAGAGAGGAACCCAATCTGTCGGGTTTCCAACCGCATCCACCAATTGAAGCCGGATGGAATATTCTCTATTGGGCGAAAGATCAAAGGTTGTGGTACTCCGCTCCGCCTTGGCTTCAATTTGTCCCTCAAATTCCCAAACATACGCTTCCACACCAAGGCCCGAAAGCGTATCGGTTGAATCTTCGGCCGCCCACCAAGTTATAAATTGGTCTCCGGGAACCGGTTCATCAAACTGCGGTTCTTCGGGTGGATCAATATCGTATCCAAAGGGCCCAAGAATTTTATCTGGGTAAGTGGTATCTCCTCTCTTATTAACAGAGACAACATGGAAATACCACCGTCCGGAGGAGTTGGCGGTTGTGCTGATCTCTAAGTCCAAATCATCCTCTCCGGGCTCTTCTTCGCCCGGACATGGACGCCATTCTCTTTCCTCTGGTGCTCCAACAAATTGATAGTTCGGATCCTTGTTCCAGGTGAAAAGATAATATTCGTAATGGTCACGGTCCTCTTCACAAACCACTTCGCTTCGCGCTTGAAAGCGGAACAAAGCTTCATTTGTCCACTCATTGGGATTTTGCAGGGGATCGACAACCGGAGGATCGGCTCTGGTAAAAGTGGATGTCGATGGACTGATATCTGTTAGCACACCAGCGCCATTTTGCGCTTGCGCCACAAAAACATATTCCGTATTGGGATCAGACACTGTCATTGTTGCCCGGTTTTTATCGTACCATTGGTTGTTCCAGGTCAGATCCTCACCATCCACTGTAAAGAATCGCAACGCAGAAAATTCGTTGAGCCCCAAATTGGGAAAGGTTCCTGAGGCCTTAATAATAACCTGGTTATTTGATTTTTCAATAATTTCAACACCGAGAGGGGTTTTCTGCCACGTCCAAACCTCAACAGGAGGAATGGGATCACTTTGGTTACCAACCTTGTCTTTGACCACAACATTGAATTGATGAGAGGTATTGGCCCCCAAACCTTTGCGTAAGAAATATCCGGTCGGGCCAAAAGTCAATCCGCCATCAATGGAATAGACCTCTTCTGTATCAAAATCCGCAAAACCGGTATCTCCCTGATGGAAAGCTTGGAAAGTAAAACTGGAGATACCATGAACTGTATGAGTGGATCTTGGAAGAGCGGGTTTGTCCGCATCCACAATCCAGGGCCCCAACATCACATAATCGCCCGGGGCCGAATGGCCGTTAACATCATAAGCTCGGAAATGAGCAAACAATCCATCATTGGTTCCTTCAAAATGATGAGACCAGTCCCCCGCCCGAATTTCACGCGCATCACAGCTCTCCTCACTCTGATCGCAATTAAAGGCGCCGCTTCCGGGTTCATAATCAAACCGTGTGATGACCATCCGATAAAAAGAGATTTCCTCATTATCATACGCACCCGAATCCCGAAAATTCACCGTGACGCTTGCTTTGTGTACCTCTTCGTAAGATCCCGGCGGATGCGCGCTGATGCGGGGTTTGGTCGAAAGGGTTGTTGTGGATCCAACCGGTTCACCCCAACCCAAGGTTTCTCCATCCTGGTTAAAACTCCGCGCAAAAATATCAAATTGGGTGTTCCGCGGAAGATCTTCAAAACGGAAGGTGTCAATGGTTTGGCTGCTGTGATCGATATCAACACTCGAATACCGCAACCGCACTTGAAGGGCGGAATCGGGCACCTCGGAATTGATGAAGGTATCCAGAAGTTTTACATGAATCATGGTTTGGGTCACAGTGGTGATCTCAATGGTGGTGGGACGTTTCTGATGCGTGGTGGTGGTGGCCATGGCCACAATCGTTGGATTGGGAGGCGTGGCGGTGTCTTTGGATTGAACCGTGATGCGGTAATTTGTGTTGGGTTGCAGATCAACACCTTTAAGTTGTTCAACGGTAATGGTATTGGTGTCGGTGGTGACCATCAGGTCATCTGCCGCATCTGCGCCGGTCTTATTAAAATGCCATTCGTAGATTTGGCCTGATTCGGTGTCCAATCCCGAACCCGGAACATCAATAAGCGGGGTTCCTTTCCACGTAACACTGTTGGTTGTTTTCTCAAGAACAAAAACATCCATCTCAGGCCGCGGCGCCACGGTGTCCACCAAGAAGGGCCCGGTGGTGAACTCAATGGTTGAGCTGCTCAAACCGATTCCGTTGTAGGGTTTCAAATGCAAGTAATAGGTTGTGTTGCCAAACCCGGCTTTCTGAAGTGGTCCATCACCGGGAGTCCAGACATCAGGAATGAGAAATTGATTTTCATCATCCGGAAAACCATCAAAGGTTTCTTCTTGCGGCCGCCATCGATAACGGAAATAGGAAACCGATCCGTTTACGGTGAACGTAAAGCTGGTTGATCCCACATCATTGTTTACACCCCACCAAATTTTATCGGACGATCGCGGATTGGCATCCACGGTAAAAGTCCCTGGTAGGGTCATGGTCCCTCCCATATCATGAGGATCGGAAGATCCGCCATCCCGGTTTCTGGCTTCGACTGTAAAATAATAGGTGGTGTTTCCGGTTAATCCCTCAATCCGGCCTTCTGTATTGGTTCCCACATAAGGTGTTCCAATCGGATTTTGGTGTTCGGGATCGGTATAGGCAATCAAAGTATATTCGGTGTCAGATGCGTTTCCATTGTCTGACCAACGGGCACCAATCGCATCTGATTCTGGGATAAAGGTATCTCCGCTGATCAAAGGCGTTGGTGTAGCTGCCAAGGTATTGGTCTCAATAACCACAGAATAAGAACTGATCAAAGTATCAAAGGACTTCACACGAATTTGGTAAACGGTGTTCGATTCCAAACCCTCAACCGTGGCATTGGTTCTTGTGGTGAAACTCGATTCGATTAAGAGAGGATTGTTGGTAAATCCAACTGACGACATTTCCAATTTGTAGACCGTGAGGTCCGGATTGTTTCCTTTTAGCCAGATGGCAGAAATGGATTTGTCGGTTCGAGAAAGAGGATCATCACGCCACGCCGGAACTTCCGCATAGGTAATGGTAGTTCCGGCAATAGAGAAGGGAGAGCTGGCCAAATTTTTCTTGGCCACCACATTAAAATGGTAACGCGTGTTGGGTTGTAATCCATTTAATGTGAGGGTAATGAGGTTGTCGATTCCAACAACACCATCTGTTGAGGCCAATACTTGCGGAGCGGAGTCATCGGTTCGAACATAAACAACAAAAGAATCTTCTTCTACCCTGTCCACTCCATTGGTGGATTTGTCCAACCAAGAAAGGATGACGGTATCCGGCGCACCGGTTTGTACCGGTCTTTGCGCCCTGACTTGTTCCGGGGCCACGAGTTCTGGCCCTTCCAAGGTAAGGATCAATCCCAAACGAAGAGGTCGTGTTTTTTGTCCTTGATGATTGATGGCCGAAACATACACAACATAATCTTCTTCTGGGCTTAAGCCTTCCACAACACCGGTCCCCGGATCCCGGGTCAAAGCCGAAGGCCCGCGTCGGCCATCTTCCTCGGTAAAGGTTTCAATTAAAAAGATGGTGTTAGGCGGATTTTCGCTGGTCCATTGGGCTTGAACCGAATGAGAGGTAATGTTCACCAATGGTTCCCGGTCGGAATCTTCTTCTGGCGGCAATGCCAAGGTCACAATGGGATCAAGCAACCGGGCCGGTGTGCGTTGGTGATGAAGATTTAAAACAGAGACCTCGGTGTAATAGGTGGTGTTGACACCCAAGGATCCAAAAGAAGCGAAGGTGCTTGTCACAAGAGCCGGATCAAAGGTCTCGCGGAAATCCGAAAAAGATGACAGATCCACAACATACGTGGGATTCTTGGGATTAAGGGTATCAGCCCAATAAACACGAATGGTATCCACCGTTGCAGTGGCAGGAGTAACCGAGAGCGTTACCGGCATGGCATGGGTAGCGGATGAGAGCGAATTGGATAAGGAAATAATCTCTTCTGTGTGGCCATCCACCTCAATATTGGTTACCGCCCCAATTCGATAAGCATATTCGGTATTGGGCTCAAGCGCGAGATAAGATCCATTATCGGTGAAAGTAACTTCATCACTCTGAATCCGATCAATGGGAATAAGAGTGGTTGTATCCCAGTAGATAATATATTCCGATGGAGCTTCTGGAGCGCTGGAATCCGATGGCAGATTCCAAGCCAGATCCATACTGAGATTGACAGGCCAATTTTCAAGAGATACACCTTCCAAATCCGGTGGGACAACGGTATGAAGGTTGGGTGTGTCCACAACGCTCCCAGGGGAATCGGTTTTGGTTGATCCAATCACCACGGTTCGTGACACTTTTCCAGCATGGTTCAAAGAATGAATACTCAAATCATAGAAGGTGGATGGCTCAAGCGGGGAGATGGTTTTGGAAAGCGCTGTTGTGGTGGTTGAAATCAAAATGGGATCAGCCCCTTGTTTGACCGCCATCAAAACATAACGGGTCCCATCGGGATTTGGAGAATTGGGATCGTTTTCCCAGTCCACGGTGGCATCAATAACACCCACATCCGAAATAACGGGATTGACCGGTGGCATCGATAGGGTGGCCTCATCTGAGAAAATATTTGAGATGGCTTCGGATCCATCGAATCCAACCGTCACGATCTCAAAATGATGCGTTGTGTTGGGTGTGAGTTCGCGTACCGGCGGAATCCCTAATTCGGATCCCACGGTGTGGGTGCTCAAGCCTGTATCCAAATCCGTGACACGGAATTTGTAGGAGGTCAGATCCGAATTGTTGTTACCATCATTTATGGTGAGGGTGGCGGAGGTCTGGAAGACCGTCACATCCGCATCAATGATGGGTGCCGGTTTTGTGATGAGGTGCCCCGTGGTGGGTTCGGTAATCTCTCCCTTGCGATTGATGGCCCTCACAGCATAATAATAGGTTTGGTTTGATGTGATGTTCGTGATTACGTCCATTCGGATATCGGTTGTGTCGGGCAGAGGAATAAGGTCGCCGTTCTCATCATTCAATCTAACTTGCGTTCGATATAAAGTATCTCCCGGATTGTGGTTGTTGTTCCAACGCAACGTAAAGGAGCTCACATAAATCGTGGGGATAATGTCTTTGGGCTTGGCGGCCTTTGTTACTTCTTCAACCATATCCACAAATTCCGTGGTCCGGCCGCGATGATTCACGGCTTGAGCTGTGATGGTGTGGGTGGTATTGGGGGTTAAGCCTCTTAACACACCCGTTGAATCATGCACCGTTATTGTTCTCTCGATGGGATTCCCATTTCCGGTTTCAACATCATTAACAACATAAATTGTGCCAGGTGGGTTTCCATTGGGATACCAATCAAGTGAGATGTGACGTTCGGCCACGGTTGTGCTTAAGACAACACCCGGTAGCGCCGCTAAGGTCACTGTGGTTCGTTCCACCGATGGTCGGGTGTAATAACCATGACTCGATGCCCGGACCACATAAGAATAGGTTGTATTGGGAATTAACGCCGTTTCTTCCCCATCGATAAAAGACAAATTGTTCCCAACATCCATCATGACGGGATCTTTTCCTACTTCGGAACGTGTCAGATGAAAGAGAGCATCGGTTGGAATATCCGCATTGCTGTCCCATTCCAAGTGGATGGTCTCAGAGGAAACCGACACAACCCGCGGTTGAGAAGGAGCAGTAGGTTCAAAAAGAGGATCTCGGGTGATGATTTTTTCAAAATGGCTCCAATCGGTTGTAATCTCGGCATGGTTGAGGGCCCGTATCTTAAAATAATAGGTTGTTTTTCCAGAAAGCTGATCAACCCGCATGGATCGCAGGGTGGGAGATTCAATTTCGGTGGGTCCTTCGTCTTGGATGGGAAGGAAAACATGCGTGGACCGGAAATTGGCATAAGTTGACCCAAGAATCTCATAACGGGTTCCAACCGGGTTTTGCCCCACATCATAATGCAGGGTTATACTGGACATATATATAGGAGCAACTTCAATCGCGGTTACATCATCAGCCCGCGTGGCCACCTCGCCCATTGGTACAAACTCGGTTTTTTGGGGAATTTCGGCTCCGTTAACCGCTCGGACTTTTACCTGATAGGTTGTGTTCGATAGTAGACCCGGAATATTTTGTTCACGACCCGACTCCGCAAAACTTCCTTCAAATTGTGCAAAAGGAGCGCTGGCCCAGTGCACCTCGTATTTTGTTTCATCGTGATTGTCCCCTTTCCCCCATTTCACGTCGAGGCTGGATGGATAAGGGATAAAAGGATCATCAAGTCGAACCGGAAGGTCAGCGGCGGTGACCGTTAATTCCGCTTGCGACGGTTGTGAAACAGCCACATCGCGGGTTGCCAGGATCTGATAATAATAGGTTGTGTCTGGTTTTAAGAAATAGGTGTCTGTGTAGGCGGGATTGGTGTTTCTCGAATCAAAATTTTCCCAATTGTTCATATCGGTGCTTCTCTCAATCTGAAAACCGTCGTGTTGGGCATTGAGATCCATATCCCATTGCATCTGTACCGAATGGGAGGTCACGTTCACAAAAGAGAGGTTTGTGGGGGTGGGAACCACGTTTTCTTCTGGTTTGGTGATAATCTCTGGAAAATCAACCCACTCTGTTGGTTTCTTCGCATGATTGATGGCACGAATGCGGGCGTAATACCAGGTTGAGGTACTTAAATTTATAAAGGTGAAGGGATTTTGGGTTGTGATGGTGGAACCACTCAAACGGGTGTAATCGGTTGTGTCATTGGCGATGATGCTGCTCAGTTCAATTTCAAAGAAGGTTCCAGCGGGATTGTTCGAAGTCCAATGATACCGTAGGAAATCAGCGCCAATGTCACTGTTCTTAAAGTTCTGGACCCTTGGCTTCTCTGCCAAGGTGACCGTTGTGGTGGTGGGCACATCCTCAAAATTGGATGAGGGAATATCCCTAAGGTTGAGAGAGCGGACATCGTAGTGATAGGTGGTATTTGGATCCAAAGGTTGATCCCATATTTTGGTGCCACTGGTTGTTGGGGTTGTCACAATGGTTCCGTCAAAAATGCGTCTCAATTCATAGGTTACGGATCGTCCTTGAAGAGGGTGAGGGACCCAGGCCACTTGGATGCTACTGGTCTGTACATTGAAATCATCCCAATGATCAACCGGAGCCGCTTTGGTAAATGTGGAACGGGTTATGGATTGTTCCGATAAAGATCCGCTCACGCTGGCTTGAACCCGATAATAATATTCATAATTTGCCCGCAATCCATCGGGAGCCGGACCCCTATCAACAAACGAGGTTGTCTCTTGGAGAAGAGAATCTTCAATGCGCACCACCAAGGTTCCCACCTCAACCAAAGGATTGTTTCGTGTGACCCGATCTGAGAAATTGCGTCGAAGGAGTCGGTAGGTCATCGCTCCGTTTTCAATGGCGTCACCTGCCCGAGACCGAACCGTAACAGAAGACCATTCCACGTTAAGCTGAGAAAATTCCAAGGGTTTTGTTGAAACATGAATGGCCACAATCTCCGGTGTTGAGATCAAAAACACTGGGTCTTTGGTGATAACAAATCCATTTAATTCCACAAAATCAGCAGGACGGGTGGAGATGGCAGGATTGGAGGGCCAACTTCGGATTTTTGCATAATAGGATGTTCGGGAAAGAAGGTTGTCTATAGCCGCCACAACAACACGGCTCGTGGTGGATTTGACCACGGTGGTTGAAACGACCTCATCGTAACCTTGCGTGGTGGAGACCTGAATTTCAAAACGGGAGCCTTGAGGGTGAAGAGTTTCCCACGAAATGGTGATGGAACTCGAATACACATCTTCAAATATGGGCCTAAAGGGTTTTTCTGGCCAGGTGATCTGATATTCCACATTTGACGAAGCACTTTCTCCGGTTGGGGCTGATTCTCCACGATAAGCATTAAATCCGATCACACGATAATAATAGGTTGTGTTGGGATCCAACTCGGTGTCCACGTAAGCAGTGGTGGCCGGAACAATCTCTTTGATCAATTCGTAATTCACGTTGTTGGTGGATCGCTGAACGCGGTATCCCTCTGCTGCATCAAGTTCGTCTGTGGTGGGATCGTTCCATTCCAAATAAAGTTGATCGCGCTCAAGATCCTCTCGATCAAACTCAATGGGCAAAAGAAGGGGTGGCTGGGGTGCTCCCAAAAAGTCTTTCTTGATGGTTGTGGTGGAGACCAGAATGGAGGCGGAACTCATAATGGTATTAAAAGCCTCAATTCGTCTGTAATAAGTGGTATCGGACTGACCAACGGTCTCAATCCATTCGTATCGGGTTCCATCAAAGGTAAAGGGGATCACGCACTCAGGGCGTTCAAGAGAATTAAGAAGCGGAAGACCGGCATCATCCACACACAAATCACCTGATTTCGAAGCACCAAAGGAATCCACCACCCGAAATCCTTGGAGATTGACACCCGCGCGTGGCTCTTCCCACGACCAAGCAATGGTTTTGTGTTTGGGTTCAACCAAAATACCAGCCGGGTTTTCAGGTCGTCTCATGATATTGATCACAAATTCTTTTTCCGAAGACCACGGTCCCCTTTGAAGCGAAGGATCAATGGCTTGAACCTTGGCAATGTATCTTCCTTCGTTTAATCCTCGAATGAGAAACTCATTTTTACCGTCTTCGGTTCGTTTGGGTCTGATGAAACGTCCGAGAAGTGGAGATCCGTAACTTCCATCAAGAAGCCGCGTGCGTTGATCGTTATCCAATTGAACCGAATAATACAAGGATTTCTCAGGCGCGCTGCGATGGTCCATCAAGGTGTCAGCGGGATCCTCCCAACGAAGGGTGAGGAAAGTCCCATCATACTCAACCGCATCACTTCCCCAAACTACCTCTGCTGGCCGATGATCAACGGGCGTATCTTGAATAAGATGGTTTTCCAATATAAGAAACCGTTTTCTTGAGACTCCATCCACCCGACTACCTATTCCGGTTACCAAGAGGTCCACATCTCCATCTTTATCATAATCAGCAAAGGCCACGGAGGCGTTACGAAGGCCCTCTTCGCTCCCAAATATTTCTTGGGCATCACTCAAATTGAATCCAACACTTTCACCTGCCACCCGTTGGGGGAGAACATAAAACCGCATATTCGAACTGGAATTTGATTGTTGTCCCACAGTAACCAAATCCATAAACCCGTCTCCGTTGATATCGCCCCATGCCACGTCTCCCTTCCGAAGACCCGGGATACCCAAATCATTTGTGGTAAACGTGAATTCTCCATCGGGTCCGGGCAGAAGTTGGTTCTCATAAAGTCTCAATGTGTTATTGATCTGCGCAATGATGTCAAGATCGCCGTCATTGTCATAATCAGCCACAGACAAACTGGCGTAGGAAAAAGACAATCCGTTTAAGGTGATATGGTTTTGATAAGGACGCGAGGGGTCTTGTGTGTTAACAAAGATCCAGACACGCGAACGAGAAGAAGAGGTTTGATTACCGGCCACCACCAAGTCCAGAAAGCCATCGTTGTTCATGTCCGCCATCTGAAGTTGGCCTTGGGCCATACCAGAAGCAAGACTCAAATCCCAGTTCGGATCATGCACAAACACTTCTGGGGTTGAGGCATCGTTTTTGAGAATGAGAAGTCGATATCCCGCATCGGATTTTCCCATCAACACCAGATCCTGATCGCGATCATTGTCCACATCGGCAAATTCCAAATCTCCATCCTGAATTCCAAACGGTAACTCGGCTTGAGAAAAAGTAAGGGGATCGGTTGCTTGGGGGCTGTAAATTAAAAGGCGCTCGGTTGTTCGGTCATATCCGGCCATGGCAATATCAATTCTTCCATCATCATTAAACTTATCACCAATGGCAATGGTACCATCTCTTAATCCCACAAATTGAGAAGAACTCCCACCCCCTATCCCAATCGGATCCGATAAGAGAGTGAAGTTCCCTTCAGCATCCCCTTTGTAAAACCGGGTGACATAAGTACTACTGGCGCTCGACCCTGACACAACAAAATCCAAATGAGAGTCGCCATCCACATCACCCCACGCCACATCTGAGCGCTCCAAACCATAATAAGAAGCAAAGGGTTCTTCTGCGATTCCAAAATAAGACGCCTGGGTCACGTTGCTTTCCTTCCACAAACCCGGAAGGCCAAAAGCATCAATGGCTCGAATTCGGAATTGATAATCTCTAACAGGAACAAGACCAGAAATTTGAAGGGTTTCTTCTTCCCCTGATTCTAGAGGGATGGGAATCACCATACCAGAGGGCAGAGGACCGTATTCCATGCCCGCTTCTTTAACCTCGATTTCATAAGAAGAGGCTTGTCCTTCCTCGCCGTTGGATCCGGTGGCAATCCAGGTTAATTTGATTTGCATTCCGAGCTCAGCGGTAAAGTCGGTTACAACCCCGGGTGGAAGTCCTCCAATATAGGTGGATCGTCCCACACTCCACTGACCCTGACCGCGGGCCGCATCAATGGCACGAACACGCCAGGTATAGGTGGAATTTTCTTGAATGGTCAAGTGAGCTGATGTGGTGGTGAGATAACCGTTGTAAGGGGAGGTTACAAATTCGTCTTGAATGGTGACCGGGTTGTCGTCTCCAACCGTAACGTGCAGAGCATATCGGAGACCGTTGGTTTGAGTTTTATCATCTGTCCCGGGTTGCCACGTCAAACGCAAGGTTTGTCCAACCAACTCTTCTCCTATTAATGTAAGGGGAGCTGGTCCAGGAACCTGATTGGGGTTGGTTCGGCTTTCGTTGTTAAGAAAGAGGCGTTGATCGGCCAGGAGATCCAGGTCTCCATCCCCATCGGCATCATGCAAGAGGAGCGAACCAAAAGGAGCGGTATCGGTGATCAAGGTGATCGAACTTCCGAAAACACCCGGCTGGGTGTCACTGTGGAAGAGGATTTGAAGTTTGTGCTCTTTTGCCTCCGAATCATAATGGGCCAAGGCAAGATCCAGCCACCCATTGTGATCCACGTCGCCCCAAGCAAACGAGGCCGATCCGATATCCACGTGATAATCCTCTAAGGCCAATCGGGGCGTGAAGGTCAAATCTCCGTTGTTCTCATGAATCTGAAGCGGAGCCGCAAACCGGTTGGATCCGCCAGTGATGAAATCAGGATACCCATTTAAATCACTATCAATGGTGGCAATTTGGGTGAAGTCTCCGTTTAATTCCATCCTTTGGAACAGTTCTTCTGCATCTTCGCCCAGAAGATTTCTATAAAGAAGGGTTCGGAATTCGCGTCCGCGACCGGAAACAATTAGGTCTCTCCAACCATCTAAGTCCACATCAGCCCAAACCGCTTCTCCGGCCATCTGATAAGCGTATTCATCAATGGGATTCCAAATGGAAACAAGGGTTCCACTTTGATTCTCAAACAATTCGGTTCGGGTGGAATTTCCAGAGGAGATACCACTCAGCAAGAGATCTTCATCCCCATCGTTATCAAAGTCAGCCCAGGACATACGAAAATCTGCCGGGGAATAGGAAAAATCCGTTTCGAGATCTTGATCTTCTTGATACTGACTGCCCTCTGGGCGACGCTCATCAAGTTTGAAAAGAGAAAGCTTTCTTTGTCGGCTGCATTCCCAAACCGCCAAATCAAGATCCCCATCCCCATCATAATCTGAGAATCCGGCTGCTTTGGGAATGGTGAAACAAGCCAAGTCTTGAACCATCTCAAATTGGTTGTTTCGAAAAGCAAACAAGCGCGAGAGGGTCACTGTATCCCCGTTTGTGTTTTCCGTGCTTCCCATCACAAAATAATGGGTGGTGTCTCCAAGAAGCCCCACCGCCATCTGACCCCGCAGATGACCCGGGAGCGTATCCTGAAGTTCAAATGATCCCGCCACAGCCGAGGCCGGATCACTCGGGACAGAGGGTGTTCCGCTTTTATCAATAACAGAAAGCGTAAAGAAATAATTTTGCCGAGGATTCAAACCAGTAATGACATAATGTTCCTTCTCGCGGCTGGTTTTTGGGTTGCCAAGCACATACGATGCCGGGGTTCCCCCTTCTGGCCAATACTGAAGATCATATTGCACCGCGGTTCCGTTAAGTCCATCTTCTCCGACCGCGGTCCACGTTAGATTGACTTGGGCTCCGGTTTTGGCCATCAAATCCGTGATTTGCGCAGGAGGAACAATCTCCACACCCTCTTCAACAGGATCAGACCAAGGACCGGCTCTTAGACCCGCATCCACACCACGGACACGAAAACGATAAATTGTGTTGTCTTGGGCGCGTAAGGTATACGAGAGTTTTTCATTTCGTTTGGGAGCCATATTCCCATTATAAGGAGAGACGCGAACAGTGGCATTGTAGGGATAATAGCTACCGGAGGAAATGGACGTGATTTCAATATCATAATGAAACGCTGAGCTAGGAGTGGGGGTGCCTATGGTGGTGACATCTTGAACCGGATCCCAGGTAAGGGTTACCTCGTTTCCTGTGTGAACAGCTTCGGGGAGTAGGGGTTTTGTTGGTTCCCCATTGTTTCGGCTTATCCCCACATCAGGAATCATATTATTAAAGACCAATATTTTTGAGGTCTCTCCTTCAAAACCCGATACGATCACATCAACAGCATGATGGTTTTCAGCCTCGTTGCGATTCCAATCTCCCACAACAACCTGCGCTTTTTCCAATCCCAGCTGAAAGCCCAAGAGATCAATTTCGTGCCAATCTTCTTGGCTGGGGTCTTGGTTGAGGAGGATTCGCAAATGGGGATAGCCATCGCTATCGTTCCCCACCAAGGCAAGATCAAATAAGCCATCGTTATCAAAATCAGCCACGGACAATCCCATTGATGCGGATCGATCAGATGAAAGAGCTCCCCCAGGAATAGAAATTGGAGGATTGGAAAACTGGAGTTGCTCCGGAGTAGAATCGTTGTAAAACAATTTGGCGGCCTTCCCTTGGTTGTCCCGACCAACAACAACCAGATCAGGAATGGTGTTGGTTGTCTCTGGATCAAATTCCGCCCAAGCAAAAGCACTTTCCTTAAATCCATTGGAGGAATTGGATCCAAACATCGATTGGGGATCTTCAAAGGTTCCGTCGCCTCTTCCTCTTAACACACTTAAATAAGAACGGTTGTTGTCCCATCCGCTCACCGCAATATCATTCCAGCCATCGTTATCAACATCCATCCAACCAATGTGGGCTCCGTTTCTCAAATCAATTGTTGAAATGGTCTCTGCGACGAATGGGTTTTCTCCCTTTTCATGAAACAGGTTTTTGAAAAGGGTCACACCCTCCAATCCCAATCCAATGGCGGCCACATCCAAATCGCCATCTTGGTCCGCATCTCCAACAGCAAGGTGTCCTTCGGTCAAACCTGGGAGATCGAGACCCAACACCAATTCAAACGTTGGTTCGTCTGTTGAACCTCCGCCTTTGTAAAGCCGTGTGGTTTTTTGGTTTCCGGCCATTCCAGAAACCATCACATCCAAACGAGAATCCATATTGTAATCCAAGACAGCCAAGGAAGGGCTGGTTAATCCCTCGTTGGAAATACCAATCGGATCTTCATCAAAGTTTTCCCCATTTCCGGGCCAAATTTCTATCCCGTCCTCACCATGGATGAAAAGATCCAGGTGACCATCGCTGTTGAGATCCGAAAGAGCCATAACAGCCTCACCGCGGCCCTCTGTGGAGATGACCAATTCAAATGGGCTTGCTACAGCACTGGCAGTGGCGATATTGGTAAATCCATTCGATCCATCATCTCCTTCAATGGCAAAAAAGTATTCGGTGAGGGGTAGAAGCCCGGTAATCACAAGAGATTCGTGTTCATCATGCGGTTTGGGTGGAAAAGGCACATTATCGAGGAGAATCGCACCTGCAAACGTTTCCGGGAGTTCGGGATCAAGGGCGCTTAGCGATTGCCAAATTTTATAGGACTCCAACTTCCCTACCCCTGCCCCATCTCCACCCGGAGCAGTCCAACTGAGTTCAATTTGAGCAGCGGGGGTGGCTCGGAAATCACGAATGTTATCGGGTTTGACGTTGTCCAACGGAAAATCAATGGATTCAGACCACGGTCCTGCCCGGTATGCCGTATCAATGGCCCGAATTTGCATATGATAGGTAGCAGCGTCTTTGCGAACTGTGATGGCGTGATGCAATTCAGAATCCATCCCCATGGTTAACAAATTTCCTTGAATGGGCATGGAGGCCGCTCTTAAGGTGTACATTTCGTTCCCGATCTCATATGTCACTTTCAGGTCATAGGTATAAGACTGCTTATGGTCTCCGGATACGGTCCAGCTGGAGACAAGGGTTGTGCCAAAAGCCTTATGATAAAGGAAGCGGGGTTGGGGAGGAACAGCGGGTCGTGGATCGGAAGGGGTGACGGTCACATTTTCATAGAGCGCAATATCGGGGTTTCCTTCTGAGTTCATTCCAGATGCAACAAGATCGAGGTCGCCATCTTTGTTCACATCACCCAACGCCAAAGAAGCTTTGGTTAGTCCTTGATGTGATCCCAACAACTCTTCGGTGTTCCAAACAATCTCATCTGAAATTGTATCCAATCCCTGGTTTAAGAAAACAACAAACCGGGTATTTCTGTCTTTGTCTTGACCCAACGCAACAATATCAGGATACCCATTGTTATCCAAATCACCCAATGCAAGGGAACTCGACAATTCATTGGAAATCCCTGTGCTTAATTCGATTTCCTGGAAATCATTTTTCTGTTCGTCCGGATTGGTCAATGTCCCTGTCCCAATATAAATAAGTAATTTTTTATTGGTCCCGCTGTTGCTTCCTTTCCCCATCGCCACCATATCCCATTTTCCATCCAGGTTAAGGTCTCCTACTGCAAGGTTCGCTTCTTTCAATCCTTTATTCTCACCATGCGGTTCGATGATGGTTTCAAAATTTAAATTATCATCTTGTCTCAGAATTATCAGACGTCTCAATCGGCCATCATAGCCGGCCGCGGCAATATCCAAGTCCCCGTCCCCATCAAAATCAGCCAAGGCCAAATCCACACCATCGGTCAGGGAAATATCGGATATAACCAACTGTTCAATATCAAAGGTGTCCTTGTTCACTTTGTTCTCAAGGAAAACAATTCCGGTTACGCCTTCTCCTGCCATTACCACATCCATGTCTCCATCATTATCCAGATCTCCCACGACAAAAGACCCTTCTGACATAGAAGGAAGAGGTGTTGATATTTCCACTTCACTCAACGTGCCATTGGTATTTAATAGGAGGCGCGTCGCATCATCCCCAAACTTGTTGGTCCCAGACACAAAAACATCCACGTCTTCATCTCGATCAAAATCAACCAATGCAAAAGCTCCATTTTCAAATCCAGTGAGATTGTTGACTTTGTCGTTTGTAATGGGGTTGGCATTCAATTGATTGATATAAAGAATCGACTCATCATTATCTTCAAGACCGGTTTGGATCAGGTCCAGGTATTCGTCGTTGTTAAAATCACCCAAGGCAATGGGACCTTCGGCCGGAGGAATGGGCAATTCGGTTCGAACAAAATGGGTGGCGGTGGCAGTGGCCACGTTACTCCAATCATCGCTTTCAATGGGATCGCTGGCACGATCCAATCCAATAAGCCGAAAATAAAAATGAACCCCGGGATCAAGATTTTGGATATTTAAAGATTCTTTTTCCGGATAGGCTTTTTCGGGAGACGAGAGATCGATGGTTCGCTCCTGACGGGTAAACTGGGCGTCCCGGGCGATTTCCAAACGATAGAGATTGGGAATCCCAAAATGGCCATCCCGACCAGTGGCGGTCCAGGTTAATTGAACCTGGGTTCCTTGCGTGGCCTTAAGATCCGTTACACGGGCGGGAGGAACCGGAGGAACATAAAGGGCTTCTCCTGCTGTCACAAAAGAACCGGTGCTTAATGCCGCATCAATGGATTTGACTTTCCAAACATAAGATTGGTTATCTGGCAAATGCACACGGAACTTCACGGTTTCTGTTCCATGAAGCAGATAGTTTCCCTGTAGCGGTGTACCATAGAAAGAGGATACGTGGCGTTCAGATGAATTGGCTTTCTGTATGGAGACACTGTAGGAAAGGCCTTTTTCTTCTGGAGTGGGATGGGTCCAAGACAATTCAACAACGCCATCTTCATTGGGCTCAAGGGCTGTTAAATCTTTTGGCAATCCAGGTGAAGGATATGAATTTCCTTGATAACTCTTTAGGATGGCCAAGATCGACTCAACGGATTGAATGCTTTCTCCCAACTCACCGGCAACAATCATATCCAGTCGGTTATCACCATTGAAGTCTCCCAAAGCCAAGCCCCCTTCTGCAACACCCTGAACCATTCCAAAGGGATGTTCAATAACCCGAAAAAGGTCACCCTGAGGATTGGGGAGATCGGGTCGAGAAAAATTGTTGTAAACAAGAAACCGCTTACTGGAGTTGTCCGTGTAACCCGAAGTGAGAAGTTCGGGATATCCATCGTTGTTCAAATCGCCCCAGGCCAAGATACCGGGCATATCCGACTTAGAGTGGGTTCCCAAAGAAGAATGTTTCGATTCGAAGTTATACTCTCCATCGTTTTCATAAACAGTCACCTTGGCTTCGGTTTCGTTATCTTTCAATCCGGACACAGCCAAATCCCAATATCCATCCCGGTTGTAATCTCCCCATGCCAAGGCACCCCCCTTCAAACCGCCTTCCCCACCATCTTTTGGCCACCGCTTAACAAAGGAGAAACTCCCAAGGTTTTCCAAAACGGCCAATTCATCTTCGGTCACAAAAGCAACATCCATGTCACCATCGTTGTCAGCATCCGCCCAAGAAAGAGTTCCTCCCAATGAATCTCCTTCGGTTGACAAGAGGACAGTCGTAAAATGGGACTGATCCGGACTGGGATTGGAATTGTATTGGTAGGCGTAAATTCCGTTCGTCGAGTTTTCTCTTCCTAAGAAAGTAAGTTCTGGTATACCATCGCTGTTGGTATCCATCCATTGAATATTGGATTTGTCTCCCATTACGTTCATACCCAAATCTGCAACGGTCTTTTCAACAAAAGAATGGATACCTTGGTTCTCAAAGATTCGAACTCGATCCCTGACTCCCACGTTTTCATTAAATTCATCTGCTGTCTGAATTTCTTGGCCGGAGAAGGCCACATCCAATTTTCCGTCTCGATTAAAATCAGCCAGTGAAATCAGACATTGGGTGAAGTTCACATCAAAATCATAACCTTCGATGAAAACATCGTTTCTTTTGTCGTAAAGAAAGATGCGGGCCAAATTTCCGGATCCGGTGCTCCCACAAACCACAAAATCCAAATCCTGATCATTGTCCATATCGCCCCACACCACGGACCCTTTTTTGATCCCAGAGGATTCATTCAGGGTGTAATGACCAAAATCAAAATGGCCAGCAACCGCGGTGGCCGTGGCAAATTTAAGAGCCGGCCTATCATCTTTAATGGGCATAACGGCAAACATGTATTCTGTTTCGGGGATGAGATCACTGATAGAAACATGTTGTTTATAGGTGGGTGAACTGATGTCAATCTCAGGAAAAATCTGAATCCAAATGCCATCATTGAGATCAGGGGAATATCCTTGGTCTGAGCGCCGAAAATAGACATCGTAACCATCCACTCTCTCCCGATACGTCATATCCCCACTGGGCGCGGTCCATGAGAGAGACACTTGGGCTCCGGTAGCGGCCTCCAAATCCGTGATGGATTCTGGGGGAACAGGTGGCACGTATACATAAGCCGCCTCTCCATCAAAAGTGCTTCGGGCCAATCCCGCATCAATGGTTCGAACCCGGTAATAATATGTGGTGCTATCTTCAAGTTGGATCTTAAGACCAAGTTGGGTGGAATCCAACGTGGCATTCAAATAATTTCCCATCAACGGTGATCCGTGAACGCCGCTTACGGTCATACTGGACCCAACGGGATAGGAGTCATCTGTTGAAATTTGTATCTCATACATAAGAGCTTCGGGGTTCAAGGTTTCGGTATCAGTGGCGGGATCCCATGTTAAGGTAACATTGTGATGCAGGGTGCTCGAGGACAAATTGGTCGGAGCGGTGGGGGGCGTATTCAACCTTCTGATGTTTTCCAATATCATAAATTGAGTTCGACCGTTGTTGTCTTCTCCGGCGATGAAAAGATCAAGACCACGAGGATTGATTCCATTCATTGGGAATCCGTTAAAATCACCAAAGGCCAAGGCCCCGTTTACCAATCCTTTAAAACTTCCCAAGGGTTCGGTGAAAACCCAATCTTCGGGGTTGTCGCTTCCGTTTAAGAAAATAAGGGTTCTCACGTTATCGTCTTCATCAATCCCCATAACCGCCAGATCCAAGCGTCCGTTGTTGTCCATATCCCCCCAAGCCAAGGAACCCATGTCGTTGACGCCAGCACTGATTCCCGGGGTCAATATGGCAGGATCTTTAAAGGGAAAGCCAGGAAGATCATCGGGTGAATAATTTCCATGTTCGTTCTCATAAACATAAATGACTTCTTGCTCATTGGACTGACCCATCAGCGCAAAATCCATCCATCCATCTTGGTTGAAATCTCCCCAGGCCACGGCCCCGTCTCCCAATCCGGCTTGGACACTTCTTTCAAATTCGAATCCCCCTTTGTTCCGGAAATAAATTAATGTTCCCTGGCTGTTCACTTCGCCAACAGCCAACAAATCCATCTTTCCATCCCGATTGGCGTCAGCCCAAGCCAGGGTTCCCAATAAAAAGCCATCTGGAAAAATGGGATTAAACTCAGGTGAGGCCAGGAAACCTTCCCCTTCTTCATTTGCATACACGCTGATTTTACTTTCTCCCCGAAATATCCCAACTCCCGCCAAATCCATAAACCCATCGTTGTTTACATCACCAGCCGCCAGGGTACCATAGATCAACGTTGGAATCGCACCAACAATATCGTTATTGGTGTCATCAAAAACATCAGCGGGATCGGCATCAGGATTTCGCAAGAGGAGGACGCGTCGATAAATATCGGTTAACACCATCAGGTCAAGAAGCCCATCGTTGTTCGCATCGATCCATTCCATCATCCCAGGAAGATTGCTCAATCCAACCCCTCTATCATAAACATTCTGATAGATCTGGTTATCACGGTCCCAGCGATACACACGAAGACGCATCTCAATACCGCCGTTCTTCACTTCTCCCAAAATGGCCACATCAATGGCGCCATCCTGGTTGAAGTCCGCCATTTTGATGAGGGGATTCTTCATATCCTGGGGCAGGCCGAGATCGTTTCGTTTGTGATAAATCCCGGCGGTTAAAGGAGAATCCCAGGCCACAACCGGACTGATAAAATTATCTGCGCGAAGGGCTTTTATCCCCACATAATAGTCACGTCCAGCGATAAGTCCTGTTAAAGAATGAAACAAGCGCTCTCCAGAAATGGGATTTTCCGGACGAACGAGGCCGGCCACATGGGCCAGCGTATAATTATCCTCTGTGATCATCTCGCTATGGATCACGAGTTCGTAGGTATCCGGACGGCCAGGTGGAGCGGTCCAAGATAAGGCAATCTGGGATTCGGCATAAGCATTGAATCCCGAAACAGGTTCCGGCGCCACATCCAAAAGGGTCTTTCGTCCAAATTTATAAAAATTAAGATCACCCGGACTCCGTTCTCGAACAACAAAGATGTTCCCATAGTGATCCACTGCCACGCCCTCAGGCTTATCATTTCTGTCCGTTTTTGGTGGCATATCCAAGTTCGAAACAATCACCCTGGAAAGATTGGTTGCGGAAAGATCCACTTCTGTCAATTGCCGAGACTCATGGCTGAGCACGAGAAGATAAGGAGAGATGTCGTCACTGATGGCGAGTCCCACCAAATCCCCAAGGGGAAGATTTTCTGCATTGAGGACAGGTTCGGCCTCTTCGCATGTCCCATTGGAAAACCGAAACCGATAAATCTTTTTTGGCGTCATCTCCTTTACTGCATAGTAAATCTCTTCTTCTCGGTCATAAACAAGTCCTTCTAATCCTTGGTTATTTACGGGCATGGTTGGATCGATCACACAAGATCCCAAGAAACCAACAGCAGGCATTTTTCGAATTTCTGTTGTCTCGGGTGTTATCTGAACTTTATTCAAAGTTGCCTTGCGCTCCTCAATCAAAGCAAAGGTATCTCCGGTTACATGCGTGATACCTTCTAAGTCTTCCAAACCGTACACTTTAATTTCCCGAATAACCTCACCCAATAAAGATATCTCCAATATCCGCCAATAGGCATTTCCTTGAGCAGGATTGTTCTCAATTGAGAAAAGGGTTTTGGTGACAGGACTAAAGGTCAATCCGGATGCATCGATTCCAAGCTCTGGGATGTCTTTGGCAATCTCCAGCTGATAATCGTCTCCCGCAAAGGGGAAGGACCAGCCCTGGTTGTTCCCAAGATTATGGCTGTTCCCCAGCGCCACAGCGGAGAACTCAGGATTGATGGAAGAGGAATCCTCAACGGATATATTCCAGAGGTTCATTTTGTCGGACTCCAAAATATTGAGCCGCCAAAACTCACCAGGAGCCGAAGATTGAAGGGTCACATTATCAAGATGGAAGTCATTATCAACGGAGGTGGTTCTCCCTGCTTCAAAAACGATTGTTGAGGTATTGACGCTACAGCGCAAATTATAAAAGGAATTGGACCCGTAGATTGAAAATCTGGTCGGAGAAGCAGAATCAAGTTGAACCGTGGAGTTGGCAAAGTCGGAATTGTGTGTTACGAAAGAAATTAAGTTGCTCCCAATATAAACCGTGCTGTTTCCAAAATCGGATTCTCCTCCCCGCAAGATCAAACTTCCGGAAATTTTTAGCTCCACATTTCCAACTCTCAAATATACCCGTGTTTCCTCATTCATGATCAAATCTTGAATTTGAAAGTCTCGGTCAATATCAGACAGGGTAAAGGTGGGGGTGTTGATCAACACGCTATCCAAAAAACCAGGAGGAACCGGAGCAGGGACCTCCCCAATTTTCCAATTTAAGGGGTCACTCCAATTGTTGCTGGGTCCCTCTCCCGTCCATGTGTAATTTAGAGAAAAAGCGGATTGAGATAAGAGGAAGGAAAGGACAGATAAAAAAATGAGCCGTTTCATGATCTGTCCCTTATATAGGCGACAAAATGGCCAAAGGCTGTTTTTTGGAGAGGGGTTTAGACAATTCATGGTTGTAACAAAATTGTAACAACCATCGGATTAAGGATTCCTTAAGGAGGGATTAAAAAGCGGTAAAAAGGGGTATTTTAGGGGAAATTAAGGGGTTTTTTTGGGGTTTTTTCTTACCTTATAAAGAAGGGAAAGCCCGTGGTGCGGAGTCCGTGGTCCGTAGTAAATTTCAATTACCAAATGATCCCCATATACAACAGACTTTGGACTAAGGATTATGGACTTTTTTCTACGGACTGCGCACTGCGGACCTGCCTGTCCGGCAGGCGGGCTACGGACTGTCTTTAGGGTTCCTGGATTTCGTGCTCTTTCATCTTGTTGTAGAGCGTCTTGTAATCGATATTGAGCACTTTTGCGGCCTCTGTTCGGTTCCAATGGGTCTTCTCTAGGGTGGCCATAATGTGGTCTCTCTCTACTTTTTTTAGGACATCCTTTAGGGCAGCATCTCCCATGGCAGGGGTGGTATCCGTCTGAGAGGATTTGTCTTGTGAAAATCGAATACTGGTGGGCAGGTGTTCGGCTTTGATCTCGGCGTCCGCCAACACAAAAGCACTTCGAATGGCATTGGAAAGTTCGCGAATGTTTCCAGGCCACCGGTACTGATTGAAAAGATCAATCACTTTTTTACTGACCTTCTTTATGGAACCGCTCATTTCCTTCGCACAGCGTTCCATATAATAATCTATCAGAATCGGAATATCTTCCGGACGATTGCGAAGCGGAGCCAGTTCGATGGTGAACACTTTGATGCGATGATAAAGATCTTGTCGAAATTGGCCTCGTTGGGAAACCAGTTCCAAATCCGAATTGGTGGCCGCAATGACCCGGGTGTTCACCCGCACATGGTTGCGACCTCCCAAGCGAACAAAAGTGGGATCTTGTAAAACACGAAGAAGTTTGGCTTGAACCGGTAGTGACAAATTCCCTATTTCATCCAGGAAAAGGGTTCCGCCATCCGCCATTTCAAAACGACCCGCCCGGGCTTCATCGGCCCCGGTAAAGGCCCCTTTTTCATAACCGAAAAGTTCGGATTCCATCAAGGATTCTGGCAAAGCCGCACAATCAACAGGAACAAATGTTTTTCCGTTTCGTTTGGAATTGATATGAATTTCCCGTGCCGTGAGCTCTTTTCCTGTTCCGGATTCTCCCGTTATAAGAACAGTCAAATCCGTTGGAGCCACTTTTGATATGAGTCTTTTGATTTCTTGAAAAGCCGTGCTCTTCCCTACCAAATCCGCCGGCCCCATGGTGGTGTCGGGAGCCAGAAGGGTTGTCCCCCCTACCAGGAGAGCATGGCGAACCACTTCAATAATCCGGGTACTGTCCAAGGGTTTGATGAGGTAGTCACAGGCTCCCAACCGCATACTCTCAACAGCCGAGTCCACAGTTTGATAGGCCGTCATCATGACGACCGGTAAATTTTGCGCTGTTTTCCGAATGCGCCTGAGCGTTTCAACGCCATCAATACCAGGCAATTTGAGATCCAGAAAAATGACATCAGGCAGGGGTTTTAATTTCTTTAAGCCTTCTTCGCCAGAGGGTGAGGCCACAACATTATACCCATCGGTTTCCAAGATTTTTGAGAATATCATCCCAACTTGAGGTTCATCATCTATAACAAGAATTTTCTTTTTTGTTGCCACTTCGTCTCCTATTGAGGTTTATTTACCATCGGTAAAAAGATATGAAAAGTTGTTGAGTTTGTTTTGGGATCCCCCACAGCATGAATACGTCCCCCATGTCCGTCGATGACCTGTCTCACAATCGCCAATCCCAATCCCATACCGGTTGATTTGGTTGTAAAAAAGGGTTCAAAAATCTTTTCTTGAAGTTCAGCAGATAAGACCGCTCCTGTGTTTGTGATCCCCAAATAAAGATATTGGTTGGTCTTATCTGTTTTTGTTTGGATGATGATCTTTCCGGCCCCTTTCATGGCTTCCAATCCATTGTCAATAATATTGGTCATCACTTCTTTGATCAGATCAACATCCACAGGAATTTGAGGGAGGTTGGCTTGGTATTGACGCATGACCTTCACATTCTGAATCTTGCAACGGGGCATGACATTTCGAATAACCTCATCGGCCAGTTTTTCGATCATTTCAGGTGATTTTCGAATTCGTGACGCCCGAGAATATTCCACAAAGTCCCGGGTAAGGCTTTCAAGCGTTTTAACTTTCTCTTGAATGGCTTGAAGGACCTGGATGTGTTCGGAACTGGGGATACGTGTGGCCAAATATTGAGCGCACATTTGAATGATGCTGAGAGGATTTCTCATCCGATGGGCAATAGCCCCGGCCATCGAACCAACGGCCGCCAATTTGTCTTGTTTGTAGAGCGCGGATTGCATCTTGGAAATTTCACGTTTCAGGTTGTGACTCTCCAAACATCGACGGACCGTGGCCCTCAACAAGTCGCGCGGGAAGGGCTTGGTGATATAGTCGTAGGCGCCCGCCTTCATGGATTCCACAGCGGAAACCACAGAGCCAAAGGCGGTCATAATAACGATACTGGTGTGGGGATAGTGATACCGAACTTGCTTGACCAGCTCAATCCCCCCCAACTCCGGCATGGAAAGATCGGTGAGGACCATGTCATATTTTTTTACAGCCAACAGGGCGATGGCTTTTCGAACCCGGTCACAGGTTTCCACAATGTAGCCATCGGATTCCAAAAAAGCCTGACACAAATCACGGGATGCTGCCTCATCATCAACCACCAGAATTCGGTTTTTGGAATCCGTCCCTTGTTCGAGCACCTTGTTCGTTGTCATTTTCTGGGGTAACGCCATAAGATTCACTCTTTATGCTTTGTCGTCAAGTCGATATCCTACTCCAATCAGGGTCTTAATATGTTTTCCTGCATCACCCAACTTCTTTCGGAGATGTCGGATGTGAACGTCAATGGTTCCAAGCGTACCAGGGTAATCATATCCCCAAACAGCTGACATAAGGGCTTCTCGCCGCAACGCCTTGTTCTTGTTTTTTGCCAAGGCCACCAGAAGTTCAAATTCTTTGGGGGTTAAGAGCAAATCTTTCCCCTTGTGTTTGACTTCATGCATATCCAAATCAATGTCAAGACTCGCCACCTTGATAAGGGAAGATCCATCAGATTTGGCCATATCCACCCGACGAAAAACTGCCTTTATGCGCGCCAACAATTCTCTATTTCCAAATGGTTTGGTCAAATAATCGTCTGCTCCCACTTCCAATCCGATGACTTTGTCGGTTTCGGTATCTTGAACGGTGAGCATGATGATGGGAATTCGCCGGGTTCGCACATCTTGTTTGATTTGCCGACAAAACTCAAGCCCTCCTATGGTGGGCAGGCGTACATCCAACAAAATCATATCGGGAAGTGTGAGTTTTAGCTTCTGAAAAGCCTCATCTGTGGAATGCGCGGTTGTCGCTGTATAGTTGTCCTCCTCCAAAACGTCCTTTACCAATTGACAAATTTGGGGTTCGTCATCCACTATGAGAATTCGTTTTTTTGCCACAGTTAAACCTCTTTGTTAAGTTCTTCGATCAACCAGAAAGGTAGACCGGTCCTCCGATTTGACCCTTTTTTTGATTTCACTGGCCACAAACGAAATTTCGGCCGGATGGCGTAGTTGTTTGTGGCGATTGGTGACCACCGCAATGGCCAGACCCATTAACGGAAAATCGACCTTTCGGCCTTTTCGGTTGACAGCAGTAATCTTACCACGTTTTTGGTCGAAAACATCATAGACATTTGGGATTGCTTCATCAAAACGTCGAATGATAGTCTGACACAAACGTTTGATGTTGTGTGTGTTCACTATTCCCACAAAATCATCCCCCCCTAAGTGTCCCAGAAAGGATTTCTTCTCATCCCATTCGGAAAGGGTTCGGGTAAGGATATCAGCCGTTAATTTGATGGCTTTATCTCCCCGAACAAAGCCATAGCGATCATTAAAAGCCTTAAAATGGTTAAGGTCAAAATACAGGACGGAAAAGGGGATTTTCTTCTGAATTCGTTTGTTGATTTCCTCGGAAATGACCACATTTCCCGGCAAATGGGTAAGGGCATTGGCATTGAGTTCACGATCATGTCGTTTGATGGATCGCTGAATACGAGCCAAAAGGCGGGCAAGCTTAAATGGTTTGGTAATGTAATCGTCGGCACCGGAACGAAAACCAGTTAATTCATCCTTCTCCAATCCTCTGGCGGTGAGCATAATAATCGGCGTGTACCGGAGGGCCGCTTTTTTTCTCATTTTCTGACAAAGGTTGTATCCGTCAGAATCCGGTAAGCCAATATCAAGTACAATGAGGTCCGGTTTTTCTGAAACCGCTTTTTCCAATCCAATCTTAGCGTTGTCGGCTTCTACCACTTTATAACCTTGCTCCTCCAAAAAATCAATTATCACACTCCGAATTCCATCATCATCATCAATGATTAAGACTTTTTCGGTGACCATTCCTTGTTGATTTGGTTAGGGTGAATCGGGTAGCGTAAAATGAACGGTTGTTCCTTTCCTAAGTTCACTTTCTAGCCAAATCGTACCTCCATGAGATTCCACAATTCCCTTGGCAATGGCGAGACCCAGCCCAGTTCCTTTTGGGCCGGTAACAGTTTCTCGTCCCTTTTGCACCTGAACAAATTTTTCAAAAACGGTTTTTCGATCTTTTTCAGAGATCCCGATGCCTGTGTCTTTAACCGAAATTTGAACAAATTCGTTCTGATTTTTCGCGTATAATCGGATTGTGCCTCCAGAAGGGGTAAATTTCAAGGCGTTTGATATAAGATTTGTCAGTACCTGTCGGATCTTATCCCCATCCACATTCACCTGGGGAACCATGGCGGGGACATCGATGGACCATCTGATCCCCTTTTTCTCCAATAAGGGCTGAAAGAGCCCAAACACATCTTCTGCTAATTTATTGATTTTGAATCTGTTTCGATGGATTTCAATGTGACCGGCCTCAATTCGGGCCAAGTCCAAAATATCGTTGATAAATTGGGCCAGCCGATCGGTGCTCTCGCGAATGATGACCAAGGCCTTGTTCCGCTTCTCCTCCGGAATCTCTTGAAGGGGTCGACTTTGAAGAAGCTCCACATATCCTGAAATGGCAGATAAGGGAGACCTTAACTCATGTGAAACACTGGACACGAAATCGTCTTTCAATTTGTCCAATTCCTTGAGTTTCTCGGCCATATAATTAAATTCCTGGGCCAGGAATCCCAACTCATCTGTTGTTGTGACAGGTATTTGGGTTTCGAGTTGGCCTTGACCAATCGCCTTTGCCCCTTCGGTTAGGTGATGAATGGGCTTGGTGAGACGCCGGGAGAGAGACAAGGCCATCCACAATCCCATCACCAACACGATCACCATCGCCCAAAAAAGAGTTTCCCATATTCGCTGAACGGTTCGATCCAGTTCTCCTTCGATCATGTCGAGTTTAAGTCCAAGAAAAACAGTCCCTTTCATCTGTTGTCCCCGAACATTGTTATAAATGATTTCCTGACAATAATAACGCCAGGCTTCGCTCTCATCCTTGAGATCCCGCAAAAAGATATTGCTGTCTGGCCCAAGATTTCCCATCCGTTGACATCGGGGTAAAAGACGTTTAAATCGCTCAAGGCTCTCAATTCCCCCCAACTGAATGCCCCCTCGGGATTGGTCGACAAAGATAGCATAGGCCAATTCGGGGACAGAGGTTTCAAGTGATTCACTAAAAACTTGAATGGCCAAATCATCTCCGAGATAAAGCGCATCAAAAACCGCCTCTCTAAAGTTGGTGAAGAGTGTGAGTTGGTTGGATTTCATTTCTCGGCGCAGAAGGTAGGTAATACTAAGAACGGTCGTGAGGCTGGTAAAAGCCACCACCAAAATAACCAGAAGAACAGTAAAGATCGTTAAACGCGGTCTAAGTTTCACGGCTTGATTTAATTGTTTTGAACCTCGATAATTTTTACTTTGGATCCTGATTTGAGTTCCGGAGGCTTTTGAACAACAACAATTTCGCCTGGACTCAAGCCCGACTTAATCAGGGTAAATTCGGTGGCCACATATCCCACTTCCACATCTCTGGCTTCGGCCACATTGTCTTTGTTCACCACGTAAACCTGAAATCCTCCTGGCGCTTTCACCAGCGTGTCGTTTGGAACCGACATGGCATCGTCTGCTTCATAGGTAATGATGCGCGTTCGGGCAAACATACCTGGAAGAAGAAGGCTTTCTTCATTTGGAATCTTCGCTTTAATTTCAAAAGTTTTACTGGGGCCGGTAATGATTGGGGAAATACTCGCAATGGTTCCTTCAAATACATTTCCCGGGTACGCATCTACCGAGACAAGAATTTTCTGACCCGGGTAGACTTTGTCGACTTGCTTCTCAATGATCCCAACGTTCACAACAACATTCTTAATGGTCACCAGGGTGGCGATTTTTCTCTGGGGTGTAACATATTCACCGATTTCAGCGCTTTTATCGCCGATAATTCCATTTCGAACAGCAATTAGTCTTGTTTTTTTAAACTCTGATTGGGCCACTTCCAATTTCAGTCGTGTTTCTCGAAGTTTGGTTTTCGAGAGATCTCCCAATGCATAAAGTTTCTCAATTTTCTCAAGCTCGTTTTTTGCTTCTTTCACTTTTAGCATTGCATCTGTCTCGTCGATTTTGGCAATAATTTGCCCTTGGCGAACACGATCCCCTTCATCAACGTTGAATTGTTTAATTCTCCCTTCCACTTCGAATCTCAGTTCAATCTCCGCTTCTCCTTTGAGGGTACCGACAGCATTGATGGGATCTTGAAAACGTCCCAATCGGACTTCGATGACATTAACCGGGACTTCATCAAGCGCGTTGACAGCCTCGGGAGGATCTTCGATCGGATCACTATTGTCGCGGGAAAGGGAAATTAACCACATCGCACCACCGATCAAAAGAAATCCCATGACCAGTGATAGGGTTTTGTATCGAACAAACCAATTTTGGGACGATGCTTCAGGTGGCTTCTCTTGGAGGATTTCTTCTGGAGTTGGGACGGGTTCCTGGGGTTTCTCTTCCTCTGTTGGTTTGGGTGTCTCCTCAGGTTCTCCCTTGTGAAGGGGTTTAAATTCAAATGAATCTTTGGATTTATCGTCGTCAGTCATATGAATTATACTGCTGTTTGTTAGGGTTAGGCTCTGGCATTACCATGTTGTTTAAATACCTCTTCAATTTCATCGTAATTTAGTTCTTCTTTCTCGATAAGAAGGGTCGCGAATACTTCCACCATTTTCCATTCTTTCCGCAAAAATTCCTCAGTTTCTTTTTCGCACATCTTTAAAATTTCCTGGGCCTCATCATTGAGCTGTTTTTTAAAGGCCTCAGACAAAGTGGAAGTCATGCCTCCCATGGTGATGGCATAGTTTCCAATGATTCCGCTTTTTCCCATCCCAAATTGCCAGACCATGGCAGAGGCCACACTCAAGGCATTGGCAAAATCGGATGAGGCTCCTGTTGAGGTTGTCCCATATTTGATTCTTTCCGATATAAAACCTGCCAAAGAGACTTTGATGTCGGCGATCAGGTTTTCTCGGGTTCGTGTATAGGTTTCCTCTTTTGGAACAGGAAGAACATGCCCCAAGGCTCCTCCTCGGTGAAGAATGGTGGCTTTGAAAACGTCATGGGTGGGATGCTGGTGATACACCGCCAAGAGATGTCCCGATTCATGGATGGCGATTCTCTCCTTTTCTTTGTTAGCAAGAGGGAGCCTGTGAGCAATACCCAAATCAATCCGCTCAAAGGCCTGGGAGAAATCACGAAATTCGACTCGGTCACGACCATCTCGAGTGGCAATAATCGCTGCTTCTTTGACAGAGGATTCAATATCAGCGGGAGATTTGGTCACGGTGCGTTGCGCCAATTTTGTGACATCAACAGAGGGATCAACACTAATCTTGTTGAGATAGTAACGAAAAATGTCTTCTCGTTCTTTAAGATGGGGTTTGCCAACAAATATTTTTCGATCAAAACGCCCCGGACGGACAAGAGCAGAGTCCAATTTTGATTCGTCCGCATTGGTGGCACCGATAAAGATGATATTGTCTTTCCCGCTATGAACACCATCCATTTCCACAAGAAGTTGGTTTTGGGTTGAGTTGGTTTCCTCCGAGGCCCCAAAAGCGCTAAAGGTTCGACCCCGGCCAATGACATCCAACTCGTCTATAAACACAATGCAGGAGCCATGGGCTTCTGCCATCAATCGGGCCCTTTTCAAAAGGCTCCGGATACGGGATGCGCCCACCCCCACAAAAATTTCAACAAATTCGCTTCCTGAGGTGCTGATAAAGGGAACCTTGGCTTCAGTGGCAATGGCTTTGGCAAGAAGGGTTTTTCCACATCCAGGGGGCCCCAGCAACAAAATCCCTTTGATAACCGAACCACCAATTTTTTTAACGCGAGCCCGATCGCGGATGAGTTCTACCACTTCTTTTGCTTCTTTTTTCCCTTCTTCAATCCCAATAACATCGGAGAAATGCACATTGACATCCTCCGCCTTTATACGGGACGCCTTTAGTTTGGCCATTCCTCCATAAAGAAAAAGCCAATAACAAAAAACAAAGGCAAGGGCCGCTATGACACTATGGAACATATACATGGGTGCGGTCGCGATCAGGGTCATTTTCTGGAAGGATTCAAGTTGAAAGAGAAAGACATACCCACCAGCAAATAGAGAAACCGCACACACAACCACAATGGTTGCCACTGACCACTTCAGCCAATTATTGAACCACCAGATTCGAAAATGAGCTTGTTTCATAAAATTATATTTTGGACAACCTTTTAATTAATTTGTTAATAGCATGAACCAAACCATCCAATTCATCCCCCTCACGAATTTGAATGGGTTGAACCGGATCTTTTGTATCAGCGATTTTCTTAATTTCCTCTTCCAATCGCTCCGTTGGTCCGACGGTTCGATGAGAAAGGAAAGTGGCCGCAATGGTCACCACCACGATATACAAAAAACCCACAAGAAATAACCGCCAGGTGGAATCCAACAACAAGGGTTTAAAATTCTCCCACGCTTCTCTTGGCAGGGAGGAAGTCGCAATAAAGATTCCATGAAAACCTGCAAAAACAAGCAAGACAGTTAAGGACCCACCCACCAAAAAGGCGTATCTTAATTGAAAACCGCGGGGAAAAAATATTTTTGTTCTTTTTGGTGACATGGATTTATGAAAAGGATTGGAATCCGTCAATGAATTTACTTTGGCGGAGGTTTATCAAGCGATTTCCTTGTGTCATCTGCCTTGTTTTTCAACATATTTCGCAATTCCTTCATATCCACTTTGTTCCTATCGGTTTGGAAGGACCGAAACCCACGACGCCGTTGGATTTGAGATAACGAATCCTGGGTCACACGTACAATTCCGGTTAGGATAATGAGGCAAGCCAAAATCAACGAAATAAGGGATTTCTTACGCTCGGGAACCAAAAAGCTGAGGATGACCCCCAAAATACCAAGGGCAATCAAAATCAATGATAATGAGACATTTGAAGAGGGAAACATGAGTCGCTCCTTACCTAAAAACTTTCACATCCAATCTCTTTCGATTCTAACAGGACCTCCTTAAGAATTCAAGTCGTTTTGGTTAAGTTTCCCTTAAGATAATTCATCACCGGTACCTTGAAAGCCTCATGAATAGTCCTTAGAATGTATCATATGCAACCACAATCAGGTTCTGAGCCAAACAAACCCAATAGTTCTTCCCCACCCCAACAGAATCTTATTCCTGTTAGTCGGTTCGTCTCAACTTTAGCCGCTGCATTTCGTGCTTTTTTTCTCTACAAACACGACAACAAGGCCTTGGATGAGATTATCAAGAATGTTGTTATCCGTTTTAAGATTGGAGTGGGCGAAGAGCCATCGCTCTCATTGGGAATTACTCACCAATCCTTTTCCTATATGGGAAATTCTGTGGGATTTCGAGAGGTGACGACCTATTTGGCCTCCACCCTTTATACGTTGGGGATAAAGGAAATAAAATTGACACCGCCTCTACAAGGTCGCCATTTCTTTGCCATCTTGAACATCCTCTCGGGGAAAGATTCTCAAGAGGCGAAAATGGGAAAATTGGCCCCTTATTTTCCTGAGGTCGAACAAAAACCAATTCTTCTTGTTCCCATTACGTCACGTTCCATGATCCTCCGCCTCTCCGATGAGGCCATTCAAAAAACATTGAATCCATTAAAGGATCCCTCTTCGATTGGAGGGGTTGACTTCTTAGGAAATCTTTCAAAATTGAAGATCAATCAACTTCCTGACCTCTTCACTGCCATCGTCATTCAAAGCGAACCGTTTCCTCAAAATCTTAAAACCTTTGTATTTAATCTGGTTGAGGCCACAAGAGATGGTTATTTTCCGATTTCCCGGTTCTTAAAGGTTTTTGTCCTTCCGGAAGATCTTCGGGCCACCTTTGTGAAAAAATGTCGTTCTTTTGTCCCTATTTCCACACCCCGAAAATCCTTTCCTCTTGGTCAACGGTTCGCCCTTGCCCAAAAAAGCAGGGCCCGGATTGATGCCATAACGCAAATATCTTGTTTTTCCGATCAAGAGATTCAGGCACGAAATATATTTTTGGGTTCAGGAGGCCATCAATCAGTCTTACAAGATTTGGATTTTGCACGGGTATTGTTGGAAAAGGAAGGACCCAATTTTTTCATGGGGTTAAGAATCCTTCTGCGGTTATTGGACAATGAAAATCCGGTTGCCATTCAAGAAAAGATTCTCAAATTGGGAATCGGCGTCTGGGCCAACTTTCAAAATACTGTTGAAGATGCAGAACTCATGTCGCTGTTGTCTTCTCTTCGTCAGAAGTTGTGTTCTGTCCACAACATAACCCTCATCATCTATCCCATTCGAAACCTTACCATAGAGTCAGACCTTTTTAAGCGAATGGCTCAATTTATTTCTTCACTGGGAGAAGGAACCCTCCCCTCTCTTCTCCAAGCCCTTGATGCAGAAGGGGAAAGAGGTATGAGAAAAAAATTGATAATCCTAATCACCCAAGTCGCCAAAGACAAGGAACACGAGGCCCTTATTGATAAGATGGCCAAAGCGTCTCATTTTCTTCTTCGAAATCTGATTATGATTCTGGGAGATATCAAGAGCGATCGAGCGATTGAAGCCATTGGTTCCCAACTTCATCACTCGATGAGAATTGTCAGAATTGAAGCAGCCCGTTCGTTGGGTAAAATTGGAACGCCAGAGGCCATGAGTGTTCTCCGGGGAAACTTGCCTCGCCTCACAGATTTGGAATCGAGGCTCCTCATTATAAACATGTTGGTTGCCCAGAAAGATCAAGGAGCCACGGATCCGATTATTCACACCCTTCAAGATATCAAGCTGACCGCCCCCGTAAGAAGATCTCTTTATCAAGCGCTCGCATCGATAGGCGGATTTAGGGCCAAACAGCATTTGCAATCGGTTCTTGACAATTTTTCTGTTCTCGATCGTTTCAAATCAGACGAAAAAGAACTACATGAATATATTCAAATTCTCATAAAGAAGATGACGTAATGGGAAAAGAAGATCTCGAACTCACAAAGGAAAAAAGAGAAAAAGAATCTTACCGCCGAGTTTTAATGACTTGGAATTCGGCGATTAAGAATGCCTCCCTTTATGCCGAAGACCATCCGATGATTGAACAATCTTGCCAAAATTTACATGGTGCGGTTAATGAATTGCTTCGAGACAAACTTGAAATCAGCATTCAACATACCGACGCTATTTTTGTAATTGAGAATCAGCTTTTTATCGAAGAAAGCATCATGATGTACGACCTACTATCTCTCTTAGAGGAAATTAAAATTGATATGGTGACATTTCTTCCTGGTATCACCACCCCTGAGATCAAAGCCTTCGTTTTGGAAATCCATAAGATGGAGAAATCAAAGCTAACTCTTCATGACAGAAAAGATTTATCAAACCCCCACATTCGGGCTGTTTTTCTTGCTGATAAAAATGTTACTTATGATATTCATCAAAGCCGAAAAGCACGGTTTGAGAAAATTCATCAAACCCTTCACGAATGGCGTCAAATTGGTGAAACGGTTTTTGATAAATTAATTGATGAACAAACACTACCTCTTTCAGAATTATCAAATCCGCTAGATAAACTCATAGAACTCATCGAACTTGATTCCCCATCTGTCTCCATTGCCCTTTGTGGTGCCAAGACCAATCTTCACATAGACCATTCCGTCCATAGCATGGTTCTTTCAATATACATGGGAGAAAAGATTGGTTTGGATATCGCTAACCTGAAAAACCTGGCAATTTCCGCGCTTCTTCATGACGTTGGTCGCTTTCTCCTTCCATCTGATTTTGGAACCTCACATGAGATTTCTTTTGGTGATACCGACTTCATTCAACTGCATCCCCACGATGGGGCAGCCTACTTGTCTGGCGTCAAGGGAATTCCCCCCACTGCGGTGCGTGTCGCCTTGGAACACCATATTGGCTATGATGGATTGGGGTATCCATCTCTCTCAAAAAACCATAGACCCCATCCTTATTCCCTGATTGTGGGTTTGGCCGATTTTGTTAGTTGGCAAACAGTGACCGATAATTATTATCATAAGCCTGTTGTTCCTCATCGTCTCATCCGGTCGATGATTAAACGATCTGGCACACAATTTCATCCATTTCTTATCAAACTGCTTGTTCCCTTCTTGGGTCTTTATCCACCAGGGACAAGAGTTCGATTGACCTCAGGAGAAGAAGCATTGAGTATCCAAGCCAATCTAGAAAACATTATTCGCCCTGATATTGCCATCCCGGATTCTGATGGGAGCTGGCGAAATCAGTCTCTACAGGATCTCATTCTTACTTCTGTTGGAATTGGTCGAATAACGGGTTACCAGGATCTCACAGAATACTCTCAGGAATTTTCTCCTTCAACCAAGGATTCGGAATAAGCCACGCCATGTCTCCACAATTAACAAAATTATTAAAGAAAACATCTCGGTCTTTTTATTTAAGCCTTCGTGTTTTGCCCAAAGCCCTCCGTCCGACCATGGGGTTGGGTTATCTATTGTGTCGCATCGCGGATACCATCGCTGACACAGACGTTCTCCCCTTCTCCTCAAGGGAAAAAATGCTAAAGGAATTCAAATCATTATTTCAAACCCTTTCGATATCAAAGGAAAAAATCCAATCGTTCCAAGAAGAAATCGTTAACCTCATTACTCACACATCATCTATTGAAAAACAATTACTCAAGAACATCATTGTGACCATGGAATTTTATCAGAGACGACCTCAAACAGACCGCGCCCTTCTTCAGGATGTTGTTTTGGGAGTTATTACCGGAATGGAGATGGATTTGGTCACCTTTGGTGAAACCTCCAAAGATGTGAAGTCATTTCAGAAAGATGAACAATTGGAACACTACCTTGGCTCAATTGGGGGCGAACCAGGGCGATTCTGGACCCGATTGTGTCTCCATTATTTGCCCAAATTCCATTTTGATAGTCCAGGAAAATGGACCGAACGTGGGATTGATTTTGGGAAAGGTCTTCAAATGGTAAACATTTTAAGGGATGTATCAAAAGATCTTCAAATGGGTCGTTGTTACATCCCTCAAGAACGGCTCAGCGAATATCTTCTCTCACCAGAAGATTTACTGGAACCATACAACATCAACCGATTCTTGCCTCTCTATCATGAACTGATCGATGAAACCATTGATCGACTCGAAAATGGATTGCTTTATCTTTACTCTATCCCCCGAAATGCACTTTCGTTGAGAGCAGCGGTTTGGTGGCCCTTGGCCATTGGGCTGCAGACGTTGGCAAAATTGAGAGACTCAACCAATATTCTCAAGCCAACTGAAGCCGTTAAAATACCGAGGTGGGCAATTTATCAATTGATGGGAAGTTCTTTTTTTCTCCTTCCCTCAAATACATTGTTAAAGTGGGACTTCCAGGATTTGGCAGGGGAAGCTTCTTCCTCTATGACCGGGGCGCATCCCTAACCCATTTTGTACTGAACGCCAAAACCTCCGCGAGGCCATTCACAGCCGATGTTGTCGTATGGGCATAACATGCGGCAGGCACCACATTCAATACAATTTTCGTAGGCCACAATAATTTTCTTTTGCGATTCTTCCCAATCATACACCTTGGCGGGACAAATGAGCGTACAGGGTTTATGCTGACATTCCTCCAAACACCGTTTATGTTCCCTTATCCTTACATGGGCATTCTCGTGGTCGGCTTTATAGGTAAGCCATCCCAATTTTTCTTCTACATTTACTTTAGGATTGGGTTCATTTTTCTCCATGATGTTAACTCCTCTTAAAAAGCCTTTCTAACATTCCAAAAGTCTTTGACGATTTTAAAAACGGAACGTGTTTTCCGAATCCGTTTAAAAATACTCTTTTGGATTTCTTTTTTGGTTCGACCATCCACTGAAAAATATTCATAAAGGGCTCTTGAAGCCATTTCGGGATAAACGGTAAGAAAATCCAAATTCTCCTCGATCTTTTGTTCCAAATCCCGATGCTCATCCAAATCTGGGAGAACGAAGGATTTCTCCAACTTTTTCTGATATCGTGAGAGAGTCTTCTTTGAGAAATCACCCTTCTTTTTGGCTTCCACACAAGTCTCAGCTGCCAGTTTCCCAGCGGTCATCGCCAAATTGGACCCTTCCCTATGACTGGGATTGATCATTTGAGCGGCATCCCCAGCAATAAGGAACCCATCTGTATAAAGAGGGGGCATGGAATGATACCCTCCTTCTGGAATAAGATGGGCAGAATATTCCAACGGTTTGGCATCACGAATAAACCGTCTGACCGCTGTATGTTGTTTGGCAGATTCAAGGAGTTCATATGGGGCCATGTTGCTGTTTTGAAGATGAGACAATTTGCATCCCACCCCAAAAGACAGAGACTCTTTGTTGGTGTAAAGGAAGCAATAACCCAACATCCCCTTTGTGATCTTTCCAAACATTTCATAAGTCGCTCCCTCATTTCCTTCGAGGGAAAAACGATCTTCAATTTTTTCTTTTGGGAGGGCCAACACTTCTTTAACACCCAGGGCCACCTCATCAGATTTCCACTCATCGATAAGGCCTATTGATTGGGCCAACATAGAATTGACACCATCGCAGGCAATAACCACATCCGCCAACAACTGATCTCCATCACTGGTTTCAATTCCAATTACTTTTCCATCTTTCTGAATCAACTTTGAAACCATCACACCCGAGTAGACTTCAACCCCGGCTTCCTCGGCTTTTTTGCTGTACCATTGATCAAATTTTACACGGATGATGGAATAGCAGTTATGGGGTTCCTTCTTCCATAAATCAGAAAGGAAACCCACACGCACAAAGGATTGGTCTCCCGTAAAATTAACGTTTTGTTGGGTAATATTCCGTTCCATCGGCGACTCCGGATCTTTCCAAAAGTCGGGCACGATATCAGCCAACATTTTCGTATAAAGAATAGCCCCCTGAACATTTTTGGCGCCTGGGTATTCTCCACGTTCAAGAACCGCGGTTTTCAAACCTGCTCGCGCCGCCGTAATGGCGGCGGAGGTCCCCGCTGGTCCTGCTCCTACAACAATAACATCATACTTATCATCAGCCATAATTAATCACTCTCTTATACTAAATAAATATGTTACCAGATCATCAAGTTGATCTGGTTTAATCTTATCCTTCCATGCCGGCATATAGAGGGGTGGATAAGGTCCTTGAGGATCATGCTTGGCAACAACCGGAACCCCATTGGATATTTTATCCTTCAATCCCTTTCTTGAATATGTCGATACGGCTCTCCTCAAATTGGGAATAACTTCAGAGACATAGTTGTAATTTCGAACGCCCCCACGGCCTTGATAACCATGGCAACCGATACAACCATATTCTTCGTAAACCCATCTTCCCCGTTTGATCTTTCCACTGGGAATCGTTTTCGGTTGGGGTGGAGCATACACCCGAAACTCGTGTGGAATTCGACTTTGATCCAATCCCATTATATAGGCTGTAAGCGCATCTGAATCCTTCTTATTCAACAGATAAGGAGGCATCCCAGAAGGAGATACCGGTTCAGCATTAAATTCGCCCGTTGGATCACCCGGAACGAGTTCAATTGGGTCATTAAGAAAGTGAAGTTTTATCCAGTTCTCAAGTGTCTTTTCTTTCTGAGAAAGTCCGGTGTACGAAAAGTCGATTCGGGTAAGGGATTTGACGGCTGTTTCCATCTTCAGATCAACTGAGATGGGACCTCCTTCTCCTCCAATCTGATGACATCCGATACATCCTTTTTCTCTAAAGAGATGTTCGGCCCGAATGATTTCACTTGTGTAATTCTTCCCCTTAATGATCAGGTCCTGTTTGTTATCGTGGCATTGGACACAGGAAGCCTGAAGAATCACATCTCGTCGCAAAGGTGATTCCCAGTGTTTGACAAAGCCATGGGCTGGTTCCATCTCTGTCGCCAACCCCTGTCCACCATGACAAACAACACAACCAAATTTTAAAAAATCATGACGCTTGTGAATTTCGAAACTCGCCGAATCAGCCGGGGACCGAAAGGGGTGATTTTCATACGTTGTGACAAGGCTTGTATTCGCCAGGGCATCATGCCCCAAATGACAAGTGATAAAC
>MSYE01000205.1 GCA_002176905.1 bacterium F11
GAAGACCCTTTACAATTGATTACTCGTCCCCAACATCGAGTGTTGATTCCCTGTCAACAACCGCAACAAGTTATATAAACGTTTCTTTAACAGTGGTCAGTGGAACAGCAGATGAAGAGGCAGGAGGATCGGGAATAAGTTCTGTCAATATTCGAGTCCGACGTTCTGATGGTGACTATTTAAATGCTGCCGAAATTGCCTACAATGACAGTTCAGATAACTTCCCTCTTCCCACAACAAATGGAACGAGCTGGGAGAAAACATTTATTAATCCATTAACCTCATTCCAAGATGGTTATCGTTACGAAATTGAATCTCGAGCTATCGACAACTCCAGCCCCGCCAACACCCAAGAAATATTCACAACAGCTGTTTTTGTTGTTGATAAATCAACTCCCACATCCTATTTGGCTTCCTCATTAACAGATGGCTATTTCAATGATTCTTTGACAGTTATCTCTGGAACAATGGATGAGCCCATTGTTGGGGGGGGAATATTCTCCGGTGTAGATGAAGTCAATATCAAAATTTATGATGGAGCAGGAGGTGCCAATCCTTGGTGGGATGGTAGCACATGGGTCAATCCTTCGATTTCATCTACCCCAGCCACGGTTCATCCTTCATCTTGGTCTGTATCGAGTATTCCGTCGGATTGGGTCGATGAACAATGGTATCAGTTCTATATTCAAGCGGTTGACCGGGCAACCAATACCGAAACATATCATGTTTATACCGCAACGTATGACGTGAAACCTGGAACGGCTGCGATTATAGATCCCGATGCATCAATTGTATCTTCCTTGCCGACCATTTCCGGTACAGCAACTGACTCTACATTTGGAACTCAGACCATAGCGGACATCCAGATTGGAATCCAGCGAGATGACACACTTTGGTATCGATTTAGTGATGAGAAGTGGATCGGTTCACCTGTTTGGAATTCTGTTGAATATTACAATCCGGGTTCGGGGGACTGGTATCAAACATCCGATCAAAGCAATCTCTGGGAGAATCTGAAGGACTACAGTATCTATGTTAAAGCTCTCGATAAGGCTGGTAATCTTCAGTCTACTCAAGTTGTTCCAAGTACCACAACTTTTCTCTTTGAGCCACCTCCTGCTGCGGTTGGCCTAACCAAACCAAAAAACAACAGATTTTATGTAGAGAATCTCATATCTATTGGGGGAACCGCCAACACGGATGCAGTTCGCGTGGAAATCCAAATCGAACGTTATAGTGATCCTGTTAATAACTATTGGAGTTCAGTCTCCGAAACGTGGGTAAACTTTTCGACTTGGACCGATGCCAACGATTTTGGTATTCCGAATTGGACCTGGACCTCCTCTATCCCAGCCTCCGGTGATTGGTTCACCCACGGGGCAAGCTTTACAGTTCGGGCGCGCGGTTACAATTCAGCCCAATTAATTGGCCCGGTTAACAATGCGGTTTTTGCCTTTGATACACAAGAGCCAAATTCTGTTTTGACCAAACCTTTGATCTCCTTTACAAGCAGCTTTGCGCAAGTTTCCGGAACAGCCAATGACCAATTGGATCTGGCTGGAGTAAATAATATTGAACTGGATATCCAGAGGATAACAAAACCAAACAAAACCGCTGCTGACGATTTTTACTGGAATGGATCAACATGGGTGGCAGGTCGTCCCGGATTATCCGCCACCGTAAACTACGATTCACCTAATTTGTGGAATTGGTTTTATGATGTGGTTTATTCCACAATGCCAGAAGAGGGATATGAATATCGAATTTTCTACACAGCAGAAGATGAAGCTTACACAGAAGCCAATACCTTAGATGGGAATGATGAAGTGGAAAATAGTTTTAATGTGGTTTATGACGTTATTATGCCAACCGCTTCCATTAATTCGGTTCAGGATGGGAGTTTTCGATCAACCGTTTACCTTGCCTCTGGCTCATTAACCGATACCTTGGGTGCGGGTCAAGATGCGGCGGCGCCGGGATATGGACAAATTGAAAAAGTTGAGATGTCTCTTGAAAGATTGGACAACAACTCTTTCTGGGATGGATCCGCATTCCAGCCCGGTCCAGATCCAATCTATTCGACGGTAACCTTGCATATTAGTTCCTGGAGTTACACCAGCCTGCCAGATTTTGGTCAATCGGTGTTAAACAAAAAAAGTTTTCGGATGAGGATGAAAGCACTAGATAAAGCGGGTAATGAAAACGCCCTCTTTATTGATGGGGTCAGTCAAGTCACCTTCACCATTGATAACAAAAAGCCCATCACAACGATCACAATACCCACCTCAAACGCCAAGCGAAGCATCCTTTCTTCCATTGATGGTACGGTGGATGATAATACCGCTGATTATCCTGACGTGGCGGGTATCAGCCGAAGAGAAAATATCGAAGTCTTGGTTTTCTATTTGCTTCATCCAGACACATATTATTGGAATGGAATTGCCTTCTCAAGTTCCATCACTGAGGGGCAAGCTTGGCAAACAGTGGACAGCTACAATGCATTGGGTCCTTCTTCTGGAACATGGACTTATAATGCACTGGATAGTTTAAAAATGGATCCACCAGACGAATTCGGTTGGATTTCCGACATTTCCTATGAAATCCGATCCCGTGCAACGGATGATGCTTTCCCCAGTGGGAATGTGGCTTCACCTGCTGTTTCACTCAATGTCATCATTGATACCACAACCCCCACTTCTGGTGTAACGTTGCCCAATGCTACTCCTATCTCGAGCTTAGAAACCATCTCTGGTACCGGTATCGCTGATTTGGCGGGGATGGCAGATATGAAATTCTCCATTCAGGATCATACCAACAACTTCTTTGACAATTCGAGTTTTGGCTCCGCCAGTGAGATATTCTTGGATACCCAAACCTATGCCGGGGCAGTGGGAACGCAAGTGTATAGCTCGACATATGTTGAGACAACCGATTTAACCCCTGGTTCAACGTATACAATAAGAATATATGCAACCGATGATGCGGCTCCAACACCCAACACCCAAGTTGGAGGCTCACCGGCCACGTTTCAATTCTTGTTTGATAATGTTGCTCCACAAACCTTGACTGTTTCGGCCCCAGTGGTTCTCGGTTCCTACGGACCCAACAATCCTCTTAATAACATTACTGGTCAGGCTCAAGATAATCAATCCACCCTTAGCTCCGTTGAACTTGAAATTTTAAATGCGACAGATGGTTTTTATTGGGGTGGTTCTGCTTTTGATCAGGCGAGTTCCAGTTGGGTTGTGGTGTCTCCGCTTCAGGTGGACTGGTCTTATTCTGCCCCCGCTTGGCTCCTAAATAAGACTTATCAATTGCGCGCAAGAGCTTCCGATATTGCTGGAAATGTATCTACAACCAGTGTGGTCACATTTAAATACGATTCAACCGCTCCGGTTGTGAGTGTTGTGTTGAATCCGTACCAACTTTATCAAACAACAGGAACACTTGATGTGTTGTCTGGTACAGCACACGATGGTTTGGTTTCTCCCCGATCCGGTCTTCAGAAAATTGAGATTGCTCTTTTTGATGCCGATGACGCCGATGCTGACAAATGGTGGGATGGCACAGCTTTTGATGAGACCAATCGCTTCTGGCGGGTGACCTCTAGCACCATTAGCGGAGCGACTTCAAGTGCACCATGGAGTTATCCCTTTGGTTCGGACCAGATTCCAGCTTGGCAGGAAGGCCATCAATATGAACTTCATGTTCAGGCCATGGATGAATCCCAAAATATGAGCTCTGTCGTTGTGTCAACCTTTGTGTTTGATATGGAAATTCCCACAGGGACAATTACCGCTCCTTTTGATGGTCCGGATGTTGATTACGAAAGATATTTGCCCACCATATCAGGAATTTCATCTGATTCAACAAATGGCCCACGTCCGGGGAGTATCAATATGGTTCAAATTCGCGTTTGGCATGTCGGCGGAACGGTGTGGTGGGATTTGACGGAGGGCGGAGGTCCTGATTGGGATTCTGATTCTTCACTAACACCAGCGACAGCATGGTTTAACACCACATCAACCAATAGCTGGACCAATTGGTTTTATGATACAGCTGTACCCAATTGGGTATCCGGAATTGCTTATGCTGTTTCCATGCGGGTGATTGATGATGCAGGGAATCAGTCTGGCGTATCTTATTCAACCTTTACATTTGATACCAATTTGCCTGAATCGGTGGTGACCTCTCCCACCGATGATGACGTGATCAACTCCTTGGGAGCCTTGGGTATTGAAGGAACGGCTGATGACTCTGGTTCCCCGGTTACAAAGGTTCGCATTGCGGTACGAAAATTGGATGACGGATTGTGGTGGAATTCAGTCAATGACGATTTTACTGATTCCAGTGCCACTCCTATTTTCCGATCTGGAGTCACTCTTACACCATCTGGCCCAGATTGGGATTGGAATTATCCTATAACCAGCCTTGGGAATGAGGATTTGACATCCGGTGTCTCCTATTACATAACAACAGAGGCTTCTGATGCTGCCGGAAATGTGGAAAATGATTTTCAATCGGGTTCATCCACTTTTACAGTTGATAATTCCAATCCTCTTTCAAAATTAACCCGACCCATAGAAGATGCGGTTTTCTATGGAGGAGAACCTTATTATTCAAGTTTGCCGATCATCTCAGGAACAGCAGATGATTTCACATTCTTGCCAGCCAATGCGAATCTAAACGCTGGGATTGCCCCAACGGGCGTTAAAGTATCCATTTACAGTCATCAATTGGACCTTTATTGGAAGGAAACACCACCAGGATTCACAGAAGCAGATGAAGGGAACTCATACTTTACGGTAACTTTTGTTGGATCCTCTTCAGGGACATGGACCTATGGTCCTGCTGGATTCAATGCTGCTTTAACAGACGGAACAACTTATGTCATCAAATCATCAGCCACCGATCTTGTGACCAATACACAGGTTGTTTTGTCTACGCAGATATTTGTGTTTGATTCTTCTGGCCCGGTAACCCTGATGCAAACACCATTGGATGGGGTTGATCTTAAAGTTTTAACCATCATTAGCGGGACAGCACAGGATTATCCTCTTTCACCATTGCAACGGGTTGGAATGGATCGCGTTGAACTTCAGATAATTGATTTGGGTGAGGACCATGCCTTTGGTGGTTCGGGCGCAGATGAAGATCGTTATTGGGTGCATGGTGGGTCAAGTTTTACAACCAATTCAACAACCCATCCCATTTATATCTCCGGTCAAGGTAATTTGGATTGGTCGTATGATAATCCAGACGGAATGTGGGAAGATGGACATACCTATCATATACGTGCCACGGCCATTGATGCTCTCAACAATCCCACCGGAGTTCAGGAAACCGCCGAATTTGTTTTCGATTCTTCTGCTCCTGTCTCCGTTGTTACACGACCTATTGAGGGTGTGGGTTACAATGCGAGTTCTAATAAATTGGATACGATATCAGCCGATGTGGCGGATATGCCTGTACTTCCTCTGAAAAATGTCGGATTGGATACGGCGCAAGTCATGATCTCCATCATGCAAGATTTTAATAACAACAATGTCGAGGACGATACCAATAACTATTGGACCGGAACATACAACCCCGGTGCTTTTAATAGCAATACCCGGAATTGGGTTGCGATGGGCTGGGATACAGGCGTCAAATTTTCAACCGGAACGCCGGATTGGCAATCGGGATACCGGTATTTCTTAAGAATTAAATCTCAAGACACGTTGGTGAACCTGGAGGCCGAACAAACCGTACGATTTACCGTTGATATCTTGGAACCGAATTCTTTGGTGACCTTACCGGGTGATGATACGTCGCATCAGGATCTCGATGAAATATCTGGTACCGCCACGGACGCAACAAGTTCCATAACAGAAGTGAAAGTCAAAATAATTGATCTTGGTGCAGACTTCGCCTATGGCGGATCCGACGAAAACCAGGATAAGTATCGGTCTCCCAATGGCACATGGATTTCGGCTTCAACCAAAGTGACAGCAGGGTTTGTGGATGTCTTCACTACATCGGCAACATGGAATTTGACCACAGTGGGAGCTGTCTTGCCTAATACATGGTTATCGGGTCGGGTTTATTGGGTTATTCCAGAAGCCCGTGATTCGGCGGATAACATAGAAACCGTGTTTTCTACAATGACTTTTAAGATTGATAACGTACCACCGGTGGCGGGAATCATAACGCCTCCAAATAACAGTGGGTATAACTCATTAACAACGTTGAATGGAACGGCCGAAGGAACGGAATTGTTGCCGGGGAGCAATCTGGATTTCAGTTTAATTTCCTCTGTTAAGATTCAAATCATTGATCTTGATTCTGATCCCATAAGTTATTGGGATGGAGCGATCTTCAATTCCAATGTTTCCACCATTACCACCACTTTTGTTGGGCTTTCCTCAGGAACATGGTCGTATAATGAGGTCAATCTGAACAACAATTATATTTCCGGGCACCGATATCTGGTCAAGTCTTGGGCCACAGATTCCGCTGGGAATGTTCAGGGCACTTTTGCTGCCGGTGTTTCATCCAATACATTTTCATTTGATAACGTTGCTGCTTCTGCAACCATTAGCCTTCCAGTCGACGGTGCTGCCTATCGAACATTTACTCAGTTCGATGGAACTGGGGGTGATGATTTCTCTGGCGTTAAAGATGTTGATTTGACGGTTAGCTATTTGGACAGCGGGGATACCTATTATTTTGACGGAGTTAACTTTAGTTCGGAAACTTTTTCAACAGTTGCTTCTTCTGTGGTTGTCCAATTTGCATCAGCCGTATCATGGTCATTTGATACAACGGACCTGTTACCCAAGTTGGTAACCGATCGTGAATATCGGGTGTTTGCTCGAGGTGGCGACAAAGCCGACAATTTTGAAACAATTGGGACAACGGTAACTTTCTTGTTTGACTTAAATCATGGAACGGCAACCTTTACCGATCCAACTGGTGCGGGAGTCTATCTGTCTCCTGCCAATCCACTTTCCGAAATATTGGGAAGCGCTGTTGATGCGCCGACTCATCCCTTTGCTGGTGTTTCCTATAATGAATTGCGAATCTTAAGAAATCCTCCTGGAAATGAATATTGGAATGGTTCAACTTGGGTTGGTGTGTCAACACGGGTTGTGACAACAGGAACAGATGGCTGGTCTTATGCTGAACCAAGCGCAAATTGGCAGGATAACACGCAATACTTGCTTTATGTCAGAACCATAGATTTGGCTGGAAATATATCTCCTGAGTCTCCCGAACAGGTCTTTGTTTGGGACGCGAGCACGCCAACTGTTGTTTTACAGGATCCCGATGTGACAATTGAGAGTTCCCTTACACAAATCTCAGGAACAGCTGGGGACGGAGCCAATGTCTTTAGGTCGAAATTGTATAGCGTTGAGGTTGCCATTCGTCGTGATCCGACCAATCCAGGTGAAAATTATTGGGATGGGGATGTGGGTGATTTTACAATTACAGAGATCGCTTATAATGCTGCGGGAGGTGACCTCGGGACCATGGGATGGCATATGACTTCAACAACAACAGATGGGGGGCATTGGGAGCTCCCCGTGAGTTCCATGCCAACATGGGTCGATGGAACCGAATATCTGGTTAAAGTAAGAGCAAAAGATGTGGCTCTCAATTTCTCAAATCCGATTACATCGTTTACTTTTGTTTATGATTCTGTAAAACCAATTAGTCGAGTAACATTCCCAGATGGAACAGAAGTAAGGTCAACCATATCTCAGATCACAGGAACCGCAGATGATACCGATTCTGCTGTTAGTCAAGTCTTCGTATCGGTAGGCCAGTTGGTGGGATTGACGACATCATACTTTGATGGAGCCGGGTTTAACGCGGCGACAGAATACTTTAACTTAACAAACTGGAGCGGATCGGATCCCTGGACGTATAACACAGCCATACCGTACGCATCGGGATTAAAGTATATGTTGAGGAGTTACGCGGTGGATGAAGCGGGGAACGTGGAGACAGCGTTACCAGCTCAGATTGAGGTGTATTACGATGTGACCAAACCCACCACCACCATTTACGAGCCGGGTCAAGCGAGTTTCATTTCTGCCATGAGTCAAGTCAAAGGGACAGCGTATGATAAGACAGCGGAAGTGGAGAGTTTGCTGGCA
>MSYE01000206.1 GCA_002176905.1 bacterium F11
CTATGACACCATGCAATACATCAAATCTCCTATTACCACCATTTGTATTGGAATGGCCATGTCTTTTGGGGCGGTTCTCTTGGCAGCCGGAACAAAGGGAAAACGGTATTGTCTTCCCAACTCCCGCATCATGATTCACCAACCGCTTATTTATGGGCATGGTATATCAGGGCCAGTCACTGACATCGCGATTGAGGCCAAAGAAATGGATATCACCAAAAAACGTCTCAATGAAATCATTGCTTTGCACGCCAACAAAACGCCTGAGCAGGTTGAAAAAGACAGTGAAAGAAATTTTTACTTGTCTGCCGAGGAAGCCAAAGCGTACGGGTTGGTGGATGAAATCATCGAATTTCGGAAATTGACTGAAAAGACAAAGAAATAAAAGCTATTTTTTGACTGGAAACTTACCCTGCTTGGCCGCGTAACAAATATCTACCACATCTTGTGAGAAGTGCCGATCCGGCGAGATGACCCATGATAAATATCCAGGATCCTTTTGAGCAACAGAACGAAGGGACTGCGATTTGTACTTTCCAAAATTGAAAACAGCCTCTCCATCCCTCCAATAGAATTTCCCCTCAGAATCAGCATACCGCTCCCGGTCCTGCCGGCAAAAGGAATTGAAACCTTGAATATCTTTTGGAAGATCGCCATACCTCTTCATCTGGGACATCCAAATTTCACAGGTTGCTTCCACATCCGCCTTGGCAGAGTGTGCATCCTTGAGATCCTTGTTACAATAAAACTTGTATGCTGCCGACAAATCACGTTTTTCTTTTTGATGGAAAATGATTTGGACATCAACAATTGCCCTGGTATCAAGCTTGAAATCCCATCCCTCGCGCCGGTACTCTTCTGTCAGCACTTTGGCATCAAAGCGGAGAATATTGTACCCCCCCAAATCTGAATCCCCAAAGAATTTATCGATTTCTGGTAAAAGGTCTCCAAAATGGGGGCATGAAGCCACGGCTTCATTATTCACCCCTGTTATGGCTGTGACTTCTTTTGGAATTCGAATGCCAGGATTGATCCGTTTATTGAAAATCTCACGACGGCCATCGGGAAGGATTTTGAGAGCCCCTATCTCAAATACACGGTCATATTTGAAATCAAGACCAGTGGTTTCAAGATCAAAAAAGACAACCGGACGTGTTAAAGGAATGGGCAAATCCATCATACGTGTTTAGCAAGTTTGGGAATAAAGACCAAGAGGGAAATCTACCGACGAAAATGGAGGAAGTCCCGCAAAGCCTCTCTGGTGCTCCGAAAAGCCAATTCCTTCCAGGGGATTTCCTTTTTACGAAACCATCGAATTTCCAGGGCTTCTGGGGTTCGGGAGGGTTTTTCGTTTTTTTTGACTCTTCCACAAAAAACAATAGTTACCACCCCCGCATCCGTGTAAGAATAAATACCCAACAAAGATTCAACTTTAACATGGGCTCGTATTTCTTCCCATGATTCTCGATGGGCAGCCTGTTGAATTGTTTCACCCAGTTCTTGAAATCCAGCGGGATACGTCCATTTGCTGCGGGCCGGATCAATCGCCCGTTTCAATAGGCCAATCCGACCTTTGGAATCAACAGGAATTACAGCCGCCACAATTTTGGGATTCAAATAAGTAATATTCCCACATTTTGTACAAACGTGACGCCTGGTCTTTTCCTCACGAACGTATTGACGCTTCAAAAGTTTCCCACAGCGGTGACAATATTTAATAGAGCGAATATACGTTAACCACCATTGGCTACGAAGGGTGGCCCGCCGAAAAACCGTCATGAGGGAAGAAGCTCAATTTTGGGAATAAGATCAGATTGAATTTGAACAGGGAAGGATTCTTTGTCGGGGTGACTACGCCCTGGAAGTTCGTCCTGGGGAAATGTCAAAAGAGGCTTTACACATTGGGACATATCTTCGATGAGTTTTGTTAGTGGTAGATCCCAATATGATTCTCCATATGGTTTCAATAATTTCACTCCCCCATCGTACAAGATTCGTGTTCCTCTCAAATTGTGAGCTTTAAAATGATGAAGAGCAGTAGCAAATTGAATCAATCCTTGCAGAAACCGATGCGCCTCCCCTTGCTGTTCGTTCCAAAGTTCTTCCCAAATTTCATGAGCATCATAGAATTCTCGGTTATTAAAGTGGGCAATACCTTTTAGATAGCGGGGATCATGCATAAATTGGTCCTCTTTTCATCTTACCGGATGTGCACATTTCTTTCGAACAGGGCAATGAAGACAGTCTGGATTTTGTGCTTTACAAACCTGTCTTCCATGCTGAATTAATGCATGGGATATCCAAATCCAATCTTCTTTCGGGATAATTTTCATCAGATCTTGCTCAATTTTCTTGGGATCTTTTTGCTGTGACAATCCGAGCCGTTGAGAGAGACGAATGACATGCGTATCGACAACAATCCCCTCTGCAATTCCAAAGGCGGTTCCCAATACAACATTGGCTGTTTTTCTGGCCACACCTGGAAGAGAAAGCAATTCTTCCATCTTCTTTGGAACTGCCCCTCCATATTTTTCAATCAAAGCCTTGGCCATCCCTCGTATGGATTTGGCTTTGTTGCGATAAAAACCAGTTGATCGAATCTCTTCCTCTAAAGACGCTTGAGGCACATCAGCAAAATTTTTTGCAGATTTAAATTTTTGAAAAAGAGAAGGTGTTACGAGATTAACCCGCTGGTCGGTACATTGAGCTGAAAGGATGGTAGCCACGAGAAGTTGAAGAGGATTTTTGTGGTTCAACTCACAATTGGCATTTCTGTAATGTTTCTTAAGTTCCTTCAACAACGCCATGAAATCCCATCTCCTTTTTTTTGTATTTTAACAAAACAGAAATTGGAGATTGGGAAATCTCTCTCTTTTCTGCTTATTCTTATTCAATGCGTTTTCTAGATCTGTTTTTATGAATACATGCCTTGATGTTTGCCCAAAAAAGGGGAGGCCAAATCCTCTTTGGTCGGGTATATTTATAATTAAGTGGAATATAATCCGGAGGGACCCGTGAAACCCCCCATTACAAAAGCAACACTTATCACCATCCTATGTGCAACTTTATTGGTCTTTGTATATCCCATGATCAGTTATACCATGGCGAAAAAACCTTTCAGGGTTATCCGAATTGATTCCATTCAGGACATCTCCATTAGAGGTATCAAAATCATCAGTCTGCTGGGAACGGTTGATCAGCCTTCAATCGTTTTGCAGCGACATAGAAAGGGAAATGAAACCCTGACCTTCTCGGGACGGATTGATTTCACAGCTCAAAGCGAGTATTCAATAAAACCCCAAATCTCTCGGCATATACTAACGATAGATATAATTAAAGGAAAGCTAGAACCAATCGGAGACCATGATAATCCTTGGTATTCGGGGAAGCTAAAAGCAAAAGGAAAGCTGAACAATAAGGATTATACCGTGGACGGATTTGCCTCTATTGATCCCAGGCCCGGAGGAGTAAGCGAATTACAATTATTCACCATGGACCCACCGATCCCAATCCCTACAAAAGAAAAAGTCATTTACAAAATTGGTCTGAAGGTAAGAATCCTCGACTAAAATCATCGTTCATCTCAATCCTTCCGATTTATTATTTTTGGTGGATGCCAATTTCCTGCACACAAAATTCCCAATGAACTTATCGATTTTGATGGATGCCTTTTTAAACAATGGGATGACGTTCACTTTTGGCGGAGAATCATTATTCAACAAGATGGGAGTCGATTTAAACTGAAAAGATTGATACTCTCCATCATCAACTCTACTAAAGGTGAGTCCAGTCTCTTTTTTCCACGATACCGCCCGCTCATTGAAAGGCTTGTCATAGCACAACTGAAACTCAACAATTCTTCTTTTGTTCTTAATCCATACAATCAAATCCATGGTTTCACATTGAAACCAACGCTTTATTAGACCCGCATCACTTTGGCGTACACTTTTTATCTCCCTTAAGAAAGAAGGGCTTTTTTTATTTTTCATTACTATCTACCCTTTCTAAAAATTCCATAACCCGAACGAAATGGAATGATTCAAATAGTCTCTTGCCACATCAAAGGCATACCTAAAACTCATATATCTTTCACCAAAAAATTGAAATCGAAACAAGCGGCTTTCAAATCCTCCTGTTAAATGTTGACGAGAAGAAACACCCTGGAATCGACTGGGTTCATGATAGGTTCCCAATCTCAAACGGAGCACATTCTTAAGGACTTCCAACTCGCTACCCAAATGATACCGAACCGTTATTTTCTTACCCGATTCTTGAACTTTTTGCTCAAAAAAGGATTCAATCCCATAGGCCTGATGGGATTTATCCAATATCTTTATATCCATTGAAACCAAAAAAGGATGTCCTTCCCAAAAAGGGGCTGACTCCAAAGAATAAAGAAAACCGACGGAGCCCTCAGCGGGAAGAATGACCTCATCTGGCACAATCAATCCTGAAACTTGAACAGGTTCCGTCCCTGCCTTCACGAGTGACTGACTTGCACTGATTTTTGAAGAAAAGGATGCCCCAAACTGAAAAGGCCCCATATTGGGATTCCAAATAAGCCCCATATGGGTACCTATACCGGAGAGCTTGATTAAGCGTTGGGATCCGCTTTCACCTCGATCGATTGCCATGGATGTAAATCTCCCCCCAAATCCCCACGTCCATTGTTCATTTTTTGTTTGATACCCAAGAGCAAGGTAACCTGTTTCAAAATTATATTGGTTTGTCGTTTGAAGACCTCGGATTTCGAAGTCCTGGGGAGTGGAATAAAATCCCAAACCAAAACGGTTAACTTGAAGGAGCACACCCACATTGGTAACCCGGTTGTCGCTATAGTCAAAAGTATCACTCCCATTGTTATCAAAATCATTCTCTCTTATCTTAATGGTCCCAATGGTAGCATCCCAATTCCATTTCGCGTTGGAATGAGGAGGTCGAATGGCCGCACCCGCAGGATTATCACCTAAGGCACCCGCTCCTTCTGCCAACGCCACATAAGCTCCCCCCAAAGCCACTTTGCGGTTCGAACCAATAATGGGCCCCCGGGTCAAATCAATTTTATAGTCATTGTTGATGATCGCGGGGCCATCAATTGCCCCAAACAAAAAGGAAGAAAAACAGAATTGAAAAAGGATTATTAAGGAGGATAGGGTGATGAGGTTAATCAGTTTCAAGAGATCCCTCTAAAAGAAAACCATTTTGACCGAAAACATAATGCTTTCTATTAATGATTCCAGTTTACCAACCGTTGACGTGAGATGGGATCCCTTAATCTTAATTCTTTTAACTAGTGTTTGGCGAGCTGTCCCTCTTTCTTATTGGCGGGATTGGCCGGGGGCATGGAATCTTTGACCTCAGCATAAAGGCGGGTTTGATTTCGACCATCCTGCTTGGCCAAGTAGAGAGCTTTATCTGATGCTTCAACCAAATCATGATCGCTGGTCACATGGTCATCAGGATAGGATGCGATCCCAATTGAAACAGTCAGTTTTCCAAATTCCTGGTTTTCTTGAAAAGGAAAGTGATGCGCTTCAACAGCGCTTCGAATCTTGGTGGCCACCTTCAGCGCAGCATCAAGAATCGTTTCGGGAAGCAGAATCACAAACTCTTCTCCCCCATATCGGGCCACAATATCCGTTCCCCGAACATTTCTGATCAGTATTCTTGAAATCTCTTTTAAGACGATATCTCCGGCAGGATGGCCATTCTGATCGTTGTACATTTTAAAATGATCCACATCGATCATTAACAAAGACAAAGGATGAGCGTATCTTTTGGACCTAGAGAATTCATCCGCCAATTGGGTTCGAAAATAGCGCATATTAAAAAGGCCCGTCAACGGATCGCTTTGGGATTCTGTTTTAAGTCTCTTTCTCTCAATGGCAATTTCTCGAGACATTTCATTAAAAGCATCTTGAAGTTCTCCCAATTCATCTTTCCCAATGGGAGGAATCTGAATATCCAAGCGGCCTCGCGTAAAATTGCGAATCCCATCTAACAACATGGTAAGAGGCCTCACCAGATAGTGCCAGAGATAAGTCGCCAAAAGGAAAAAGAAAAGACCAATGGTCAAAAGAAAGTAGTAAGCAAATCTTTTGTGGCGAGACAAGGTTTGATTAATTTGGTCCTGACGCACCAACGTCATCCCTTCTCTTAACGATTCAATCTGATCTATGAAGGTTTGAATTTGGCCCAGATATTGATCGCCTTCTGCCAGGTGTGCCTTTATAACTTTTGAGGATCGATTCTTATTGAGAAGAATTTGACGAACTTGGTTTTCATATTGAATGTAAAATTCATCAATGTTGACCAATTTGTCTTTTTCCGATTGTACCTCGGCGTTTTCCTGCGCATCCAAAAACCAACGAACATAATTGATTCTTTCTTTCTCAAAAACATCCAACCATTGCTTACCGCCTGTTGAAATATAACGATAAACTGCAGCATCTTGCTTAACCAAGGAAACTTCCATCTGCCCCAGCGTGTACACCATAGGAAGATGATTGTTGACCACACGATCGGCTGTTTGGCCAACAATTCTTGTGCTTCGACTACTCAAGAAAACCGCAAAGATTGCCACCCCGGCAAAAAGAGTAAAAAAGAACAATATACGATTGCGTAAACTGGCCATTTAGTTGCTATTCCTTTTATTAATTATCAAGAGGGATTTGTTTAGGAAGTTTGTCGTCAGCCAAAAAAAACCATCAAAAAATCCAATACAACGCCTCATAATTCTCACTCCAAAAAAATGTATCAGACAAACATGTCTATTTCTATAGTTATTTTTAATTATTTTGAGTTGAAGGCATGGGCTTGGGTGCTGGAGGATGAAACAAATCTTCCACCTGAGACACACGAAGGGCCGCAATACTTGGAACAACCAAATCAGCATGGGACAGCTCAAAATTGGGATAAGAGCTGGCTACAGCAATACATTTCATCCCAGCTGCATGAGCTGATCGAATTCCTTCTCTTGAATCTTCAATAACCAAACATTCCTCTGGCTTTATAGCACTGGACCGTTTTCCAGTGGCATTTAAAGCCTCAACTGCCTTTAAAAAGGTTTCTGGATCTGGTTTTCCGCGTTGGACATCATCCGCACTGACGACAACCTCGAAGTAAGAACGAATCCCAGCGGCTTCAAGGACCAAATCCAACTCATGTCTGCGAGAACCTGAGGCCACGGCCAAAGGATACCGTTGAGACACCGCCATAACAAATTCGGGTACCGCAGGATAAGCCAAAATTCCCTCACTTTTAACCAATTCTTGGTAAATTTTGGTTTTCTGATTAACAAAATCCTCTAATTCTGTCTTTTTCAGGGGTTGTTTGCTTTCCTGATAGAATTTTGTGAAGGCATCGCGATCATCCAAGGCGAGGTATCTTTCTTTGTATAGCTCATCGGTTAGACCCTCTCCCTGAGCGCCCAATGTTTTCCGAAACGCTGCCAAATGGAGCGGCTCGGAATCAATAAGGACCCCATCACAATCAAAAATGATGGCTCTTAATACAACAGGTGTTTGTTCCATTCTTTTATAAGCATAGGTCTTTCTGGTTGTTTTTTTCAAGTGTGTTGATGTCATCTTTTCTCTTTAATTTCCTTAAAAGTGGCCCAGCTTTTCTCAAAGAAGCCAAGTGTGACTTTTTTTTCAAAAACTGGAAACTGATTTTTTTCTAATTTTGCCAAAAGGGCCATGTAGATATTCCCCATGATGCGCGCTGGCATCAAGGCTTTTTTCCATTTCTCAGGTAAAAGTTCACCCGCCCGTTTAAAATGGCTCCGGGCTACCTTTGCCTCAAACTGCATCAAATTAAGAAAAGAAGGTGTTCTTTTCCCCCCCAACAAATCCATTTCTGAAACACCAAATTGTTCCAAATGATCCAAGGGAAGATATATCCGTCCCAATTTCGCATCCACGCCCACATCACGG
>MSYE01000207.1 GCA_002176905.1 bacterium F11
CTTTTCCTCTTTTGGTTTTCGATAAGGCAGCCCTGGCACCGGATTATAAGAAATCAAATTAACCCAATAATCGCCATGCTGCGCCACACCCCGAAGCAAGTTGGCCAACCGTTTGGCATCTTGTTCCGAGTCGTTGATTCCATCCAAAATAATGTATTCAAAAGTAACGCGGGTCTTGGTTCTCTTGGAGTATGATTTTACCGCCTGCAAAAGCTCTTTAATAGACCACTTTGAAGATTTCGGCAACAATTTTCTCCGTACCTCATCCCGCGCAGAATGAAGAGAAACAGCCAAATTCACCTTTGGCGCATCATTAGCCAATGATTCTATCTGTGGAACCAATCCACAAGTCGATACCGTTACATGACGCGCCCCAAAATTGAGCCCCACAGGAGACCGAATGATGTTCAACGCCTTAATAAGAGATCGGTAATTCCCCAATGGTTCACCCATCCCCATAAAAAGGATGCTATCAAGTGATTCACCGGTAACTTCCTCCACCAACAAAATCTGATCGAGAATTTCCGCTGGACTCAAATTTCGTTTGAAGGGCACTAACCCCGAAGCACAAAAAACACAACCCCACCCACATCCCAACTGGCTCGATATACAAAGAGATCGTCGTTGTTCATGGGGAAGAACCACACAAGAAACGGTTTCCCCTTCTGCGGTTTCAAAAAAATAGCGGGCTGTTCCATCCAATTTGGATTTTTTGACGGATTTGATAACCAAAGAGCGAAACCGGTGACCTTTTTCGAGCTTCTCTCGCAAAGATTGTGGAAGGTTGGACATTTGGGAAAAACTTTTGGCTCGTTTCTGAAAAACCCATTCCGCCAGCTGATTCGCGCGAAAGGCTTTCTCCCCTAACTCTTCAATAAAAGAAGGCCAGTCGGAGAGAGGTATGTTGAGAAGAGAATGTTTAAAGTCTCCTAAAAGTTTATTCATAAAAATAATATTTGGTTATTGGTATTTGGGATCTCTTTTGGATTTTTAATGGTCATGAACTTAAGCACCAAACCGATCCCCTATGGAAAGATGAGCTCCTCGCCAGAAATCTTCTGCAAGCATGGCTTTTTTTCCCTCTGGTTGCACTTTCTTTATAAGAAGAACGCCATCACCCGATTGAACCAAAATGCCTTGGTTTTTCAAAATATCAAGAATTTCACCAGGTTTTCCTTTATTGGATTGTTCTTCTACCACAACCGCCTCTAACACCTTCAATATTTTGGAACTTTGCCCCTGCGGAGAATATGAAGTGAAAGCGCCTGGCCATTCCACAACACCTCTTACCAAATTGGATATTGTTCTGGCCGATTGGGACCAGTCAATTTTTCCGTGATCTTTTTTTAATTGCGGAGCAAGGGTCGGTTCCCCGACTTGATCTTCTTTTATCACTTTCCCGTTGGACAAATGTTTTATTACCTCAGCCATCAATGGAATTCCCTCATCAATCAATTTTTGTTTCAAGGTGTGCGCGTTGTCAGTCGGTTCAATTTTGACTTTGGTTTGGCCACAAATGGGTCCAGAATCCATTCCTTTCTCAATCCAAAAGGCCGTGACACCGGATTCGGCATCTCCATTGATGAGACTCCATTGCATCGGAGCCGCTCCGCGGTATTGAGGAAGCAACGAAAAATGAATATTAAAGGTGGCCAATCGAGGCGCGTTAAAGATGGACTCCGGCATCAACCGTCCATAGGCTACCGCAACACCCACGTCTGCATTCCAATCTTTTAGTTGTTTGACTTTCTCCTCGGTCCAAGGACCGGTCGGTTGAGTTAAAGGAAGGTTATTCTCTTGGGCAAATATTTTAACCGGAGGGGGTGTGAGTTTATAACCTCGTCCCACAGGTTCATCTTTTTTGGTGACCACCCCAACAACTGTCTGATGCTCATGAAGCCAAGCCAAAAAAGGAACCGCGATGGCGGGCGTACCGAAGAAAAGGATTTTCATGTGCGTATTTTCATTGATTATTGTTATTTGAGATTTCTACCACATATTCTCTTTTTTCAATTTCCGTATTGCCCACCGCATCTCCCACATTCGTTTGAGAGGCGCCCGGTGAATGATCATCTTTCCATGCAAATGATCAATCTCATGCTGGAGGCAGCGGGCCAGCAACCCTTCACCGGTGATGGTGATAGGCAATCCTTTCTCATTGATGGCTTCCACTGTAACTTTGGCTGATCGCTTGAAAACAGCTCCACCCACTCCAGGAAGTGACAAACACCCTTCCTCGCTTTGAATTTTACCCTCGCGCTTGACGATCTTGGGATTGATAATCACAAATTGATTATTTCTCTTATCAGGAGTGACATTGATGACCGCCAATTGCAAAGGAATATCCACCTGGGGCGCGGCCAATCCAACACCATAGGAGGCATACATGGTTTCATACATGTCCTGAATCAATTTCTGGATTTCAGGGGTGAGTTCCTGAACAGGTTGGGTTTTCTTTCGAAGAACGGTTTCTCCAAATTTGGTTATGCGAAGAAGGGCCATGATCAAGAATATCCTGGAGGCGATTTGGGTTTGGACCGGCGCGAGCCTCCCAACTTCAAACGCAACAAGGCTTTGGACAACTCAGCTTGGAGTTTGGCAAACTCTTCGGCTGTTAGCCCCTTGGCTTCTTTGATGTGGGTCTCGGCTTGTTCAGCCGCCAATTTTGCGCGCTCCACATTAATTTCTCCCGCCATCTCCGCGGTCTCAGCAAACACACTAACGTGGTTGCCGGATTGAACTTTAAGAAATCCACCTGAAATCGCAAAGGAGTTTACTTGATTTCCTCTTACCAACCGAAGAATTCCTACCCCCAGCTGGGTCAGGAGGGGTGTGTGGCCAGGAAGGATCCCAATCTCTCCGTCAAGGGCCGGGGCCGCAACAAAGTCGACTTCTTCAGATAAAGACAATTTTTCAGGTGTTATGACATCAATGTGAAGTGGCATAAATTCTTTTAAGGTTATTTGGTCTCTGCCTCCAATCGTTTTCCTTTCTCTTCCGCCTCTTCAATGGTCCCCACCATATGAAAAGCGGGTTCCGGGAGATGATCCCATTTTCCGTCGCAGAGTTCCTTGAAAGCGCGAATGGTTTCAGACAATTTTACATATCTTCCTTCCAAACCAGTAAATTGGGTGGCCACATGAAAAGGTTGGGACAAAAATTTCTGGATCTTACGCGCCCGCTGAACAGTCATCTTGTCATCTTCAGAAAGTTCATCCATTCCCAATATGGCAATAATATCCTGCAATTCCTTGTAACGATTGAGAATCTGTTGAACGCGACGCGCCACTGTGTAATGTTCATCACCAACGACCCTGGGATCTAAGATCCGGGAGGTCGAATCCAAAGGATCAACAGCCGGATAAATCCCCAACTCCGCAATTTGACGAGACAAAACAGTTGTTGCATCCAAATGGGAAAAGGTGGTGGCCACACCCGGATCAGTAAGGTCATCCGCGGGAACATAAACCGCCTGAACACTGGTGATGGATCCTTTTTTGGTTGAGGTGATTCGCTCTTGTAGCGCTCCGACTTCGGATCCCAAGGTGGGTTGGTAACCAACCGCCGACGGCATCCGCCCCAACAGGGCAGATACCTCAGCACCCGCCAACACGAACCGAAAGATATTATCAATAAAAAGCAAAACATCCTGGCCTTCTCTATCTCGAAAATATTCGGCTTGGGTGAGTGCCGTTAACCCGACGCGTGCACGCGATCCCGGGGGTTCGTTCATTTGACCATACACCAAGACGGTTTTGGACAAAACGGAATTTCCATCTGAGAGTTTGGCTTCTTGCATTTCGTTCCAAAGATCGTTCCCTTCGCGGGTCCTTTCCCCCACACCACCAAAAACCGAAACCCCTCCGTGTTGTTTGGCCACGTTGTTGATGAGTTCCATAATAATAACGGTTTTCCCCACGCCAGCCCCACCAAACAACCCGATTTTCCCCCCTTTGGCATAGGGCTCGAGCAAATCAATTACTTTGATACCGGTCTCAAAAACTTCTGGTGTGGTTACCTGATCAACAAGAGACGGTGCCGGACGATGGATTGGCATTTTCTGATCTATTTTGATATCGCCCCTATTGTCTTTGGGTTCTCCCAATACATCCAAAAGCCGACCCAAACAAGGTTTACCAACCGGAACCGTGATGGGCGCCCCTGTGGCAACAACATCCAAACCACGACTGATTCCCTCTGTTGGTCCCAAAGCAATGGCACGGACCATGTTATCTCCCATATGGGAAGCCACTTCCAATGTTAAATTGATTTTGACTTTTGTAGATCCAGAATCAACATCACCTTCAACTTTGAGAGCATCGTTGATTTTCGGTAATTTCCCGTCGGGAAACTCCACATCCAAAACAGGACCGATGACTTGAACGACTTTACCTTTCATAAAACCACACCACCTTATTGATTGACAATTTACTATTGACGATTGACCATTAAGGAACTTTTATTAATGGGCATTTTTCTTTTGGTTCAAACTTATGTCAGACCAAATTAATTAATCTTCCTTAATTGTCAATGGTCAATCGTCAATGGTCAATTGCTTTGCAGGGCTTCTGCTCCACCCACAATTTCAGAAATCTCTTTGGTTATACTGGCTTGACGAACTTTGTTCATGTTCAAGGTCAATGACGTGATCATGTCATTGGCATTGTTGGTGGCACTCTCCATCGCGTTCATGCGCGCAGCCAATTCCGCTGCTTGGGATTCCAACAAAATCCGAAAAATCTGGGCCTTCAGATACCGGGGATACAATCCCGCCACAATTTGAGGGCGATTGGGTTCATAGAGAAAATCTTGTCGGGGTTTGATCTCTTCAACCTCAGAGAAAGGAAGAAGTGTCTTCACCACAAGGCGCTGTTGGAGTCGTGATTTAAATTCGTTATAGAGAATGACCACTTCTCGGGTTCCTGTTGTCATGAAGGTGTTGATCACATCATTACCAATAATCTCAACCTGATGAAAACCCAACCGCTGAAAGAAATTGACATATTCTTTTTCTATATTGACATTGAGACGTCGAAAATAATCGCGCCCTTTTTTCCCTATCAACCAGAGATGAATATCATCTTTGTCATGATCACGCAGATATTGAAGTGTTCTTCGAATCAAATTCGTGTTAAATCCCCCACACAACCCCCGGTCAGCACTCACCAACACCAAATCCACCCGACGGCTTTTCCGCTGTTTCAAAAACGGATGGATCACGGCATTTTTGTCTTCTCTGTGGTGAGCCAAATAGGCCAACTCATGGAGCAATGTTTCCATCTCATCGGCAAAAGGCCGCGCACTTAAAATTCGGTTCTGTGCCCGATTCAACCGCGCCGCGGCCACCATTTTCATGGCTTTGGTGATTTGCTGCGTCGATTTGACGGATTTGATTTTTCTGCGTAGTTCTCGTAGTGAAGACATTGTTTGCGTGCTAAGTCCCTTGACAATCGTTTCGCATTTTTTGGTCCGTAGTCCGCAGTGTGTAGTTTGTGGGTATTAAAAGATTAAAGATTTACTCCAGACTACGGACTCTGATTTGATTCCCCTCTCGCTTTAGTTAAAACCCCGCCTGAACTCTTCAATAAGAGCTTTCACTTTTTCCAAAAGCTCTTTGCTCATCTTCTCGCCTGATCGAATTTCGTCCAGATACTTTTTTCCTTTGGTTTCGAAATAGGTTACAAGCCCTTTTTCAAACTCTTTGACTTTTTTTGATGGGGAGCTCATCCAAGAAACCCTGGGTCCCGGCAAAAATACTGACCACCTGCTGGGCCACATCCAAAGGTTGATATTGATCTTGCTTGAGAAGTTCAACCATGCGTTGGCCGCGGTTCAACTTTTGTTGAGACAATTTATCCAGTTCAGAAGAAAACTGAGCAAAAGCCGCCAATTCATTGTACTGGGCCAAATCCAGCCGCAATTGTCCGGCAACCTGTTTCATGGCTTTGATTTGGGCCGCTCCTCCCACTCGCGAAACCGAAAGACCCACGTTCACAGCGGGTCTTACGCCCGAATAAAATAGGTTGCTTTCTAAATAAATTTGCCCGTCGGTAATGGAGATCACATTGGTGGGAATATAGGCCGAGACATCACCGGCTTGGGTTTCAATAATCGGGAGAGCGGTGAGGGAACCACCTCCGTTTTTATCAGAGAGCTTACATGCACGTTCCAAAAGCCGTGAGTGAAGATAAAACACATCACCAGGATAAGCTTCGCGCCCCGGCGGACGTCTTAAGAGTAGTGACATCTGCCGATAAGCCTGTGCGTGTTTGGTGAGGTCATCATAAATAAGGAGAACATCTTTTCCTTTCCAGAGGAACTCTTCACCCATTGAACAACCTGAATAAGGCGCCAAATATTGAAGAGGAGCTGGATCGGATGCGTTGGCTGCCACCACCAAGGAATAATCCATGGCACCATGATCGGTAAGGGTTTGGACAACAGAAGCCACGGTGGATTGTTTTTGTCCAATCGCCACGTAAATACAAATGGGACGATCCTTAACATTCTTTTGGTTAATGATGGTATCAATCACAATGGCGGTTTTGCCGGTTTGGCGGTCACCAACGATGAGTTCGCGTTGTCCACGTCCAATGGGAATCATACTATCAACCGCTTTGTATCCGGTTTGAAGGGGTTCATTCACACCCCGGCGTTCCACCACACCGGGTGCAATAATATCAACAGATCTGGATTTGGTGGTGCTAATGGGACCTTTGCCATCCAACGGTTGACCCAAAGGATTGACCACCCGCCCAACAAGGCTCTCTCCCACTGGCACTTCCATGATGCGTTTGGTCCGCTTAACAGAATCTCCTTCTTGAATGTGATCTTGTCGACCCATGAGGGCCACACCCACCGCACCTACTTCCAAATTGAGCACCATCCCATAAGTGTCACCGGGGAAAGACAAGAGTTCACCGTTCATGGCCGATTCCAATCCATAAACAGTGGAAATTCCGTCTCCAACCTGCAGCACATGCCCCACTTCTTGCAGCTCCGTTTTGATTTTATACGACTCAATTTGTTTTTTTATTGCACTTGTGATTTCTTCTGGTTTGATTGTCAAAATTTACTCCTTCCATTTATTAGTCCGTGGTCCATAGTACGTAGTAAATTAATATTTTCACTACGGGCTACGCACTACGGACTGCGGACTGCGGATTAGTTTGTACTGTTCACCAACGTATGCCTCAAATCCTCAATTCGCCCTTTTAAA
>MSYE01000208.1 GCA_002176905.1 bacterium F11
GTGATACACCGATCAACTGATTCTAACTTCAAACTCCAAATCTGACGAATCTCTTGTTTTTGTTTTTTGGCTTCTTTAATCAGAGCTCGCGCAAAAGATTTCTCTTCCTCGGTTTTGGCATCCAGCCATTTTTGATTCGCCTGAGCGATTTCGAGTGCGTAGAATTCCTCCTGATATTGTTTCCAACCACGTCTCTGGTCTTTTCCCAGAACAAGGATGAAAAGAATAAGAAGAAGAACATTTCCCCATAGGAACAAATGTCTAAGGGTAAAGATTTTATGAAACAGATACTCTTTTATTTTCACGTTAAATATTCAAATTGACTTGGGGTATCGATAAAATATATTTGATATCAAATCCCAGCCTCATGGACATCTTTAGAAACACACCTATCATCATCAACAACAAAACCATACAAACCACATATTGAAGAGGACTCACTTTCTTTAGGTATTTTGTTGGCATAATCACACCCAACATCAGATAAAGAAAAACGGCAAATCCAAGCCAAACCCCCTGAATAATTGAAAACATGGGAAGGACCCCTAGAATAAGGGCCAATCCAACCGCAATCCCCAAAACCTTAATGAGGGATGACTTTATATGAAAATCTGTTCGGATCAACCTTGGCAAAGCCAGGCCAATAAGGAAGTAGGCCCCCAACAATCCCCCCCCAAGCATCAAAGGCAAATCAAACGTGGGGGGCGGTGGAGGCTTATGAAATGCCCAACTTTCCCATGGCCAATACCATGCCCAATTGGGCCCCCTCATGAATGTCCCTATAATAATAAGGATGAACCACGCGGCCATACCCGTTAAGAAGACAGTATTGGCAAAAGGACGTTCTTTTAGGGAGTAATATCCCACCCCTGTTTTGGGATCTGGATCAATATAAGGAATCGCAATTAAACCCATGATGATAATACCTGGTAGAACAACACCCGCTATCCAGGGGTCGAAATACACCAACAATTCCTGAAGACCCAGAAAATACCAAGGGGCTTTACTCGGATTGGGGGTCACATTGGGATTGGCCATCTCTTCAAGAGGGGCATTTTGAAGAATGGCCCAAGCAACCAAAACGATTAACATTAAGATTGCTCCAATATATTCACGCACAATGAGATTGGGCCATGTTTCAACTTTTTTATGAGGCTGATCATCAGGATAGGCTGCTGCTGAAAAACCGTCTTTTCTGACACGCCAAAAATGAACAATCATGAGAATTCCCGTTAAAAAGGGAACAGCAATGCAATGCAACACATAAAACCGAACCAACGTCGCCGAACCAACAGAGGTTCCCCCCAACAATCCAAAACGAGCATCATTTTTGAGTCCCACCCCAAGAAGGGAAGAAAAGGGTCCCTCGGCCCCCACAAAGGGTGTTGCGCTGGCCATGTTTGTTCCCACCGTAACGGCCCAGATTGCCAATTGATCCCACGGCAGAAGATATCCGGTAAAAGAGAGAAAGAAGGTGAGAAGCAATAACACAACACCCACACCCCAATTAAATTCACGTGGCGATTTATAGGCACCCGTTAAAAAGACCCGAATCATGTGAAGCATCACAAACAAGACCATGGCGTGGGCTGCCCAACGGTGAATGTTTCGCATAAAAGTGCCGAGGGAAACCACAAATTCCAGATCTTTCATATCCTGATAAGCCAGTCCTACCGTTGGGCGATAATAGAACATGAGAATGATGCCACTCACGGTCAAAACCAGGAAGAGCAAAAAGGATAGGCCTCCAAGACCCCAGGTATAAGTGAATTTGACGGCTCGGGGCCGGATACGAGCAGGATGAAGGTGAAGCCAAACGTTTCCAAGGATGTGCTGAGCCCGATCACGAGAGGTGTTTTTCCAGGTTCCGCCTCGAAACATGGATCGCCAAATCTGGGTATTCACCAGAGTGTCGAAATATTTTTTGAAATCTGGTTTAAACATAAATTATAAAAGGAGGTTTCTCTCGAATCCCTTGACGATTTTCCATTATCGCCTTATCAATCACAAGATCTCCCTGTGGAGTGGATGTCACCTGAACACGCCACAACGGCTTGGGTGCAGGCCCAGCGATCACATCACCATCAAGGTTGTAATTGGATCCATGGCACGGACACCGAAATCGAGACTCCGCCGGAAACCAATTGGGGGTACATCCGAGATGGGTACAACGTGCCCACATAGAATAAAGTTGGTTTTCGGTTCTCACAATCCAAACCCGATTGGCGGCATCAATGGTAACCCCGAGCGGATAATCGGTTACCTTTCCTGCGCGAAATTTTTGGGAAGGTTCATACAAAACATTGGGAAGGAAGAATCGAAGAACACCGCCCATTGAGGCGGCCAGAAAAGCGAGGAATGAGCTCCAGCCCCAAAAAAGAAAGGATCGACGGGTTAATGTGGGGGATTTTAATATTGGCTCGTCAGACATCAGACAACAGTTTCATGTGCCAATCGAACGCCTGCACCCATTGTCGAGGTTAAGGTTACCGAACGAATATAGGTTCCTTTTGCTGTTGAAGGTTTGGCGTTGAGAACAGCATGCAAAACGGCTTGAATATTTTCTGATAAGGCACCTGTTTCAAATGAAACTTTCCCAACAGCAGCGTGAAGGTTACCAGAATCATCAGTTTTAAATTCAATTCGGCCTGATTTCAATTCTTTCACAGTCCGACCAATATCAAACGTAACGGTTCCTGCCTTGGGATTTGGCATCAGCCCTTTGGGACCAAGAACTTTACCGAGTTTGGATAAATCCTTCATAACATCAGGGGTTGCAACAAGAACGTCAAACCCAAACCATCCCTTCTGAATTTTCTCAATAATATCTGAATCTCCGATAAAATCGGCCCCAGCTGCTTCGGCTTCTTTGACTTTTTCTCCCTTTGCTACCACAGCAACCATTTTCGTTTTTCCGAGCCCTTTTGGAAGAACAGTGGTTCCACGAACTTGTTGATCGGTTTTTTTGGGATCAATTCCCAAATGTATGTGAATTTCAACAGATTCATCAAATTTTGCGGTGGCATTTTTCTTCACAACATCAACGGCCTCAGAAAGACCCCAACGCTTGGAACGGTCGATGTTTTCTAAAATTGTCTTCCTTCGTTTTGTCACTTTGACCATCTTACTTTACCTCAATTCCCATTGATCTCGCTGTTCCCGCCACCATTCGTTGTGCGGCCTTGGGATCTGACGTGTTTAAATCTGGCATCTTTTCCTTGGCAATACTGGCCAACTGCTCTTGGTTGATGGCTCCCACTTTGTCCTTATTCGGAACGGAGGAGGCCTTTGCCAAACCCGCGGCCTTCTTCAAGAGAGCAGAAACGGGTGGCATTTTTGTTATAAAGGTAAACGAACGATCTGTAAAGATGGTAATGACCGCCGGAATGATCATCCCAGCTTCCATCTTTTTTGTCTTTTCATTAAATTGCTTACAAAAATCCATAATCTGAACACCGTGCTGTCCGAGGGCGGGGCCAATGGGAGGAGCGGGATTGGCTCCACCTGCTGGTATTTGCAGTTTTACTTGTGTTTTAACTTGTTTTGGCATTTCTTAGTTCCTTTAACTAAAATTTTTGGGTTTAGACTTTCTCAACTTGAAGATAATCCAGCTCAACAGGGGTTGCCCGACCGAATATGCTCACGGTAACCTTTAGTTTTGCTCGCTCTTCATTAATTTCCTCAACCGTTCCCACAAAATGGCGGAAAGGCCCGTCATTGATACGAACACTTTCGCCCCGATCAAATACGATGGCTGGCCTTGGTTTGGATGTTTTGGGTGTTGCATTCAACTCAATCATTCGATCCACATCTTGCGGGGTTAGGGGAATGGGTTTTGCTCCTCCCAAAAAGCCTGTCACACCAGGTGTACTGCGTATCAGGTAACAAGCCTGATTCGATGGAACCATTTCCACCAGCACATACCCTGGGAAAAACTTTCTTCGTCGAATCTGTTTTTTGTTCTTCTTGAGTTCAATCACTTCTTCGGTGGGGATCACCACTTGAAAGATCTTTTCTGCCAAATCTCTAATGGCAATTGATTTCTCAATAGATGATCGTACTTTATCTTCATGCCCCGAATAGGTATGAATCAAAAACCAATTTTTTTCTAATTTTTCTGTTTGTTCAGTCATAATTATTGTGGATCACACCAGGATCGATATGACAATTTGCCAAATCTTATCAACCCCAAGAATATAGAACGCCAAAAAGATGGACAATATAATGACTATCCACGTAGAAGCGATCATTTGCGGAGTAGTTAACCAGGCAACCTGTTTTAATTCAAGCCAGGCTTCCTTTACAAAAGTTATTGCTTTATTCATTGACGTATTTAAGGGGTTTTAATCCGGGAGTGGTAGGACTTGAACCTACAGTCCCGGTTTTGGAGACCGGTGGTTTGCCATTAACCGACACTCCCTACTTTGAGAGCTTAACCTCTCTATGAAGCGTGTGGCGGCGAAGACGGGAGGAGTACTTCTTAATTTCAATCTTTTTCCTCTCTCCCTTTTTCTTTCCTTTTTCAAAATGATAATTGATGTCGCCGGTCTCCGTACATTTTAAACCAACAACATTGCGTTCCGCCATTTCACACCTCTATATTTGTTTTTCTGAGAAGTCCTCAGATTTGGATATTTATTGAGTAACCTCGACGACGACACCAGCTCCGACAGTGTGACCGCCTTCTCTTATCGCAAATCGCACACCTTTCTCTAAAGCCACAGGAACCATAAGTTCCACATCCAGTGTCACGTTATCTCCTGGCATCACCATCTCAGTTCCCTTGGGAAGGACAACCGTTCCTGTCACATCTGTGGTTCGAACATAAAACTGGGGACGGTAGTTATTAAAGAAAGGAGTGTGTCGTCCTCCTTCTTCCTTACTAAGAATATATACCTCACCCTTAAACTTCTTATGTGGGGTAATGGCACCAGGGGCTGAGATCACGTGTCCACGTTCAATCTGATCTTTTTCTACACCACGCAAAAGGACACCAATATTATCGCCAGCTTGAGCCTCATCCAAAAGCTTCCTAAACATTTCAATTCCGGTGGCAACTGACTTTCTTGTTGCAGTAAGACCAACAATTTCGACAGCATCACCAATTTTGACTTTTCCTCTCTCCACTCGGCCTGTGGCTACAGTTCCGCGGCCCGTAATAGAGAAAACGTCTTCAACAGACATCAAGAATGGTTTTTCGGTATCTCGTTGAGGTTCAGGAATGGCTTCATCAAGAGCCTGAATCAATTTATCAATGGAAGGTTCTCCCAATTCACCTGAATCGCCTTGATGGGCTTTTAGTGCACTTCCATGAATAATAGGAACCTTGTCTCCATCAAACTCATATTTGGTAAGAAGTTCTCGAACTTCCAGTTCAACCAAATTCAGTAGTTCCTTATCATCTACAAGATCGCATTTGTTCAAATAAACAACCAAACTGGGAACGTTCACTTGTCGAGCCAACAACACATGTTCCCGGGTTTGAGGCATGGGACCATCTGCAGCAGAAACGACCAAAATCGCTCCATCCATCTGAGCTGCACCGGTAATCATGTTCTTAATATAGTCAGCATGACCAGGACAGTCGATGTGGGCATAGTGTCTCTTATCAGATTCATATTCCACGTGAGAAACCGCGATGGTGAGAATCTTGCTTTCATCACGGACGGTTCCTCCTTTGGCAATGTCGGCATAGGCTTTCTCTTGAGCTTTGCCTTGCTTTGCGAGGACTTTGGTCATTGCGGCTGTTAGGGTGGTTTTACCATGGTCCACATGGCCAATGGTTCCCACATTCATATGAGGTTTTGTTCTTTCAAACTTCGGCTTCGACATTGCTTATTTCCTCCGATAATGGATTACTTAACTTAAGAAATTTGATATTTGAACTTTAAGAAAAATTGGATCAATCTTTCCTGCATCAAATTTCAAATTTCTTTTTTCAAATAACGACCTTTTGCCTTTTGGCAAATTTTTAGCTGGAGAGCGGGATCGAACCGCCGACCTCGTCCTTACCAAGGACGTGCTCTACCAACTGAGCTACCCCAGCACAAAATTCGCCTTCAGCGAATTTTCGAGCTCGAGCTCGAGCTTGAGCTCGATCTAATGCTCGCGCTCAAGCATGGTCTCACCCCTAAGGATCATCAAATAAGCGGGTGAAGGGAATCGAACCCTCGTCTCAAGCTTGGAAGGCTCGCGTTCTACCATTGAACCACACCCGCAAAATTTTGCTCACGGCAAAATTGACACTGGGACCTATCCGCTGGCACAGTTCCAATGCCTTTTCAAGCGAAATTCTCAATCGCAAGATTTCCCTATTGATGCAAGCTAAACGAGGATAAATCGCTGGGGTTGAGGAGATTTATAACATAAGGAGCCAATAGAGTCAACAGAAGATTTCAGCAATTTGAATTGATTTTACTTGTCGAATTTAGGGGTTTTACTAGGGGTGGTAGATGGAGGGGCCGGATTTTCATTTTTCCCCAACGTGGCCGAGCGTCGATCCTGAAAAACAATGCTTCCCCCATCTCGCTTCATGTTATGTTTAACATAACCTTTCATTTCGGTTAATGCTTGAATCAAGACGGGATATTGATTTGACTCTAGATTTCGACCCAATAAAAAGACAATCGAGGCAGATACAAACTGAAATTGTCTAATATTTCCCTGACGATCTTTGGCGGTGATATACCCCGTTTTTAAATCAGCATCAGAATAATAGGCTTTAATTCTCTCATCAAACCGGTTGGCAATCCAATTAAACAATTTCTGGGCATTTCTTTCATCGACAAGAAGGAAAAAATCGTCCCCCCCAACATGACCCACAAAATCCTGGGGTGTCCCCCATCTTTTTGTCCCTTCCACAAGGATATCTGCAAAAAGACGAATCACCCTATCACCCTGTTTTACCCCATATACATCGTTGTAAGCCTTAAAATTATCAAGGTCGACATAGGCATAAACAACATTTCCGCCACGAGCCAGGCGACGCCTTGCCTCTTCTTCGATGGCCAAATTCCCTGGTAGCCCCGTTAGGGGATTATGGCCAATATCAACTTCTTTGCGCTGAAGCATTCGTTTGATACGAGCCATTAACTCCTGAGCATCAAATGGTTTCGTCAAGAAATCATCAGCACCAGCCTCGATTGATCTGATGCGATCCTCGGCATTTTTCCAGCTCCCGCTCACCACAATCACAGGAATCCCTCTTGTCCGCGGATCCCCACGAAGTTCCTCACAGATTCGAAATCCATTTATACCTGGAAGCTTGAGATCCAAAATGACGGCATCCGGTAGGGATTTTTTGATTTCACCCACCGCTTTTCGTCCATCTTGGATCCATTCCACAG
>MSYE01000209.1 GCA_002176905.1 bacterium F11
CCATTCTTCAAGAAGTTTCACATGATTCGGTTTTGCCACCATTTCCGAGAAGGGAACTTGATGAGAACGCCAAAAATCCTCCGTTTTTAAACCATCCACTTCTTTTGGGCCCGTCCAACCTTTGGGCGATCGCAAAATAATCATGGGCCATTTTGGGCGGGATGGATCATTGTTGGTTCGTGCTTTTCTTTGAATCTCTTTGATCTCAAGTGTGGCTTTCTCAAGGGTTTCAGCCATAAGGGTATGCATCTTGGTTGGATCAGATCCCTCAACAAAATAAGGTTTAAATCCGTATCCGACAAAAAGGCTACTTAGCTCGTCATTGCTAATTCGAGCTAAGATGGTGGGATTATGAATTTTATAGCCATTGAGGTGAAGGATAGGTAACACGGCCCCATCTCTAATGGGATTAAGAAATTTATTGGAGTGCCACGCGGCAGCCAAAGGTCCTGTTTCAGCCTCACCGTCACCCACCACGCAAGCCACGATCAAATCGGGGTTATCGAAGGCAGCCCCGTACGCGTGAGAAACAGCATACCCAAGCTCTCCACCTTCATGGATGGATCCGGGGGTCTCAGGCGCAACGTGACTGGGGATCCCCCCTGGAAAGGAAAACTGTTTAAAAAGCCGTTTCATTCCATCGCTATCCTGGGAAATGTTGGGATAGACCTCGCTATACGTCCCCTCCAAGTAGGTGTTGGCAACCAGTCCGGGGCCCCCGTGTCCCGGCCCGGCAATGTAAATCATGTCGTGATCGTACTTTTTGATTATCCGATTGAGATGAACGTAGATAAAATTTAAACCCGGTGTTGTTCCCCAATGTCCAAGGAGCCGGGGTTTGACATGTTTAATGGTGATGGGTTCTTTTAGAAGAGGATTATCCAGAAGATAGATCTGACCGACGGAAAGGTAATTGGCCGCCCGCCAATAAGCATCCATCAAATTCAACTCTTTTTGGGACAGTTGACCGTCTGTGCGTGCTTCGGGATAAATCTGCTGTGATTTGGGGGTGGCGACTTTTGGTGACATAATAATGCCCTCCTTGTTGAAAGGTGACCTGTGGTTAGTTGAACTTAGAAGCTATCAAAATAAACATCTTGGGTCTTTGGTCTTAAGAGTTGTTTTTAAGTCTTGAAGGTCCATTCTACCTTCATCCGACAACCATGAGAATGGGTAAATTTTGTAACCTTTTCTTATAGGGAGCTGTCTATGAAAATTGGTCTCGGTACTAACGATGCTGGATACAAGTACAAGGAAAAAGAAAAGAAGACCCTAGAGAAGCAGGGTCACCAAATTGTTGATTTTGGCACGGATTCGGAAAAAGAAGGTATTTAAAACCGTAAACGCCTTTCTTGAGACTCGATTTAATGGCAGCATCAAAAACGGCTCCAATTAATCGACAGTAAATAATAAATTTGAGGAAAGCCAGATAACAAAGGGATAGAAAAGGAGAATCTAATTATCATGAGAACAGGAAAAATAAAGAGAATTGAATCAAGCCTGGTACTGATTTTGTTGGCTTTTTGTCTGGTTGATTTGGGGGCAATGAGCCGCGTTAAGTGGGAGAGTGGCAACCCAAAAGAAATTCCAGAAGCGCGGCCAGCGGATTTTTATAGCCTGAAATCCGTTCTCGAAATTCAGGGGATTGTTAAAGAAATTGAGGTGGAAGTTCAACCTCATGACCGATATAAGACTCGATATCTTCTTTTAAAAACCGATGATGGCCAATCGATTGAAGTCCGTTTGGCGCCCATTTGGTTTTTGGAAATGCAGGGACATAAAATTCAGATTGGAGACCAAATTTTGGTAAAGGGATCCGTCATAAAGAAAGACAAGAAGTCTTTGCTTATTGCGTCGACCGTCTTGAGAAATGCCGAAACGCTTACCTTAAGGGATGATGAGGGAATTCCTGTTTGGCGTGCATGGCGCTAAACCCAGAATGGACCCCGAAATAATAATACCTTTTAAAATGATTCTGACTACTCTGGAGTTCTCATGAATATCCTAAAAAGCCTTCTTGCTGATCATAAAATGATTATTAACCTGCTGAAAACCATGGATGTGGACAATCCTCGGTTAAGCTCCATTCGAAAGACACTGGGACGAGTCTTAACATCCCATGCGGGATTTGAAGATAAGATCTTGTCTTCCTGCGACCACGCCTCCCTTCAGCTGCATGAAGCGATCCCACGAGAGATATCGAATGAACATAAGGATATTGAAACGCTCATGCAACTCATTCTCCATTATGATCTTGCCGACAAAAAACCTCTGCAACATCTCATCAGCCAACATCGGATCATCCTGGAGACTCACTTTAAAAAAGAAGAGGATATATGGTTTCCTTCTCTGGCGAAACACACCAAAAACGCCGATCTTTCTCGTTTGTTCTATGAGAAGTGAGAAGGGGTCAGACCCCTCCTCTTTATAAGCGATTCAGCTCGCTTACCAATGCTTGTCGAAAGTTAGAAATAACGCGGTGATGACTTCAATCCCCAACCTTTCCCTTAAATAGAGATCGAAATAATCCCTTTCTCCCGGATGAGGCTTGGGTCTAAAGAACCGCGGTTGGTAAATATATGTTAAATTTGGATTTTCCGGCAAAGACAAAGGCTGCATGGGCATGTGCATGAGAGGGGGAATTTTGCCGGGTTTTCTTTCGAAACGAAGTGGGTTGAGAATTTTATCATATTACACATGCACATGCTGAATTTTGCCGTTAGGCAAAATTCTCGGGTCGGTGGCAGAGCGGTCAAATGCAACAGACTGTAAATCTGCCGGCAGGCTGGTCTGGCGGGTTACTCCCTTTGTAGGTTCGATTCCTATCCTGCCCAAATTTCCCTTTTTTTCTCGCGGTAAATCTAATCCCATTCTCACCTCTTCAAATCCAAGCATAGACACTAAATGGACACCGGGGTGAACACTGCCCCCCACAACTTTCTTAGCTGAATTATTAACCCGATACCTTTAATGTCGGAGGATACTGACTAATAATTCGACTTTTATTTTTCAGTCCCAAGTCCTCTTTTCCCGCCAGCTGTATCAGGTTATCTGGCCGGCCCAGTGGATGAGGTGACAGGAGCCCGTTATCTTATTCACAACTTCAACCGGTTCCCTTCTCCTGAAATTATTTAGATCTCGAAATGCGAAAAAATATCTTTATACTGAAGCATGTCCCAATTGTCCGGTTTCATTATTTTGGCGCTCATCTGCTATATCATCTACCTTGATGCGGAGTCATTAAAAAAGGCTCGGTTCGATGCGTATTCTAGGAAAATCCGACGGTCCCCCGCTTTTTGGGCATGGTTGGCGTTTTTCTTTTTTATTTTTGTTGTTCCTTTGTACCTCTTGCGGCGTTTTCATTATTTCAAAGAAAAACAAATCCCTCCGCAGGAAACCGCCACGCCCCAGGAGCATGTTGGGGACGTGCCGCCGATCGTCTCGGTAACCAAGATTCTCATTGTGTGGTTTTTATCTGTTCAAGTTTTATCGATAGCCATTTATCCATCGTTCATGTCTTTGTCGGACATGAAATTTAATTTCCCCCAACATATCATTATCAATATTTTGGGAATTCTTCTTTTTGTTGTGTTTGTTCTAATTTTAAAAGATCCTAAAAAAAGTCTACGAGATATAATTTATTTTCAAATGCCGGAGAGAAACAACGCGTTAACTATTTTATTCTCGATGGGGGCGGGGGTGGCCATCGCGGTCGTGGTTGCCGTTATTTTAACCAACCGCTCGAAAGTTCCTCCCACCCCCATGATGAACGCGCTCCAAACCAGTTCACCCGGTGTTGTCGTTCAATTCCTTTTTCTTGCTGCCCTCATAGGGCCATTTTTTGAAGAAATCATTCATCGTGGGTTTATATTTGACGCCATAAACAAGGTGAGAGGCAAGAAGGCCGCCATTGTCATTGTTTCCATTGTCTTTGGGATGATGCATTTTGATCAACTTTCTGGCGATTGGATGGCGATAGGTTTGATCATGGTGCTGGCCGTGTTATTAACTTTGGTCCGTTCGTTCTCCGGGTCCGTCATCCCAGGAATTGCCATGCATTATTCTTATAATATCGCGTTGATGGCATTGCCAATATCCTTTCTGTTTATCGTTAATCCGTCTTTTGCAAAATACATGTTCAACCGATCCACCCTTTCACCGAATCAAAAGATTCAATTATTGGAGCAGAGCATTGATGAGCGCCATAAAAACTGGATTGCATACAATGAATTGGCCTGGATTCTTGCCGAGGAAGACCGGGAGCTTGTAACGGCTTTGGATTTGATCGAGACGGGTCTTTCCGGGATGCCGGAAAGCCCCGTTTTTTTGGATACAAAGGCGGAAATCCTTTTCAAATTAAAAAGATTCGACGAGGCCATAAAAATAGAATCGGAGATCGTTAAAAATTTCCCCCGTATGGAAATTTTCAAAAAAAGACTCGAGAGATTTAAATCAGGTTCGAAAACTCACCGCTAAACAAAGAAGGTGTCTGTCTTGCTCATTCATTCAAGACATGTTTTCCGAATGAATTAGGAGGAGCCGGTGTCAGACTTGACACCAACCTTTTTGATTTGAAAGAACAAGAAATGGCCTGTATTTTTATGTATCTTCTTAGGAAGCAACCAAATACAATTTATAGAGGAGTTTTCATTCATGGAATTATTAACCTGTCCCAGCTGTCAGTCTAAAATGGAGAAGAAAAAGGAGCCGGATATCACAGTTGACCGGTGTCCTAGCTGCAATGGGACTTGGCTGGATAAAGGCGAACTCAATGTCCTTGCTACCGGGATGTCTGGGAATATCGAATTCAACTCGATTGATGAAGAACAGCACAAAGACAAATTTAAGATTCGCCAGTGCCCAAAATGCCCCAGCCAGAAATTGAGGAAGGTCGACCTGTTAATCTACTCCGACACCATTTTTGATTACTGTGAGAAGTGTGGTGGATTCTTTCTTGATAAGGGCGAGATACAAAATATGAATCTTGAGCTTGCGGACATCAATAAAGATAAGAAGCCCGAAGAATACCGAGGGACAATCAACGAACATCTTGTGCGGCTGGATAAGATAAATGATGTCGGTTTGGCTGCCATGCCGGGTGGAATAGCCACATATGCTCAAGGCATAGCTTATTTGAGAATCTCGGTCTATTTTAAGAATCCCTTGGGGTTGGGATTGAGAATATACTCAGAAAAATGGACCGATAAATTCTCGAAGTTGGTTGGAATGTTTAATAGGCAGGATATTCAAATTGGAAACGAGAAAATGGATTCCAAATTCATCATCCAAGGAACAGAACCCGCGAAAGTGAAGATCTTATTATCAAAGCCAGATGTTCAGAAGGGAATCCTCGATTTCGTTTCTCAGGGGCTTAAGATTTACAATAAGCCAGGAACACTTGAGATCGTTGACAAGCGAGTTGTTTATGCAGAAGGTCCCTGTGCTGAAACTGCTGGCTACAATGTCGAAAGTGACCCCCTTGGGATTGTCAAAAAGATGATGACCCTAGTCTCTGTGTTAGAGCAAGCCTAACAAAAAGCCTCAGGATGCTCCTAAGCGAGCCTGCTAACATTTTGCTAACATTAAGGAATTCCGAAGAAATCCTTGATGTTGGATTTATTTGAGATTACCTTCGAGAATCTCACACCTCGGGTCGGTGGCAGAGCGGTCAAATGCACCAGACTGTAAATCTGGCGGGCTATGCCCTTCGTAGGTTCGATTCCTACCCGGCCCAAAAAAAATCCGCCGTCGGCGGATCATTTTTTCGAGCTCGAGGTCGAGCTCGAATTCGAGCTCGAAAAAACCTTCATTTTCATCTTCCAACCAACAACAATTGAAAAAATAGATTCATCAAAAATTCCAATCGGGTGAAAAAAATCGTCAATTTCTGACCAAATCTGTCAGGAATATAGCTGGATATTAAAAATAGATTTTCCGACGAGAAACAGCTCAAATGGGGGTTCTCTGAAAAAAATTACTTGCACAAATCGTTTAAGATTTATCAAATCCCCTAGACCTAAGGGGAGCCCCCCAATCCCCATCAATTTCCGACAGGAGGATTCCAAGTATGAATTTATGTAAACCCAATGCCAACGAAGCCACACGTACCACAAATCGATCCAAAAGTATTGTTCCATCGAGCGGACTCTGTTCGCGCTGTGTAGACGGATGCAAAGGAAACTGTGAAGCTTTCCAAGCAACGTTCCGTGGTCGTGAATTAATTTATCCAGGGCCATTTGGGAATGTCGTTTCAGGAGCAGACAAAGATTATCCCGTAGATTATTCTCACTTTAATATCCATGGTTATGCCCTTGGAGCAAAGGGAATGCCAGAGGGCATGGAGGGAAATCCCGATACCGCCCGGTTCCCCAATGTCAATACCGAAACCTCCTATGGATGGGATTCAAAAGTCTCCATGAATGTTCCTATCTTCACCGGAGCATTGGGATCGACTGAAATTGCACGAAAAAATTGGCAGCATTTTGCTGTTGGTGCGGCCATCACCGGGATTACGATTGTTTGTGGTGAGAACGTTTGCGGAATTGATCCAGGATTGGAACGCAACGCAAAAGGAAAAGTCACCAAGTCACCTGAGATGGACAGCCGAATCGAGGCCTACAATCGTTACCATCAGGGAAAAGGTGAAATGCTCATTCAGATGAATGTCGAAGATACCCGATTGGGTGTTGCGGAATATATTCTGGATAAACACAAAGTGAGCACCATCGAACTCAAATGGGGCCAGGGCGCCAAATGTATAGGTGGCGAAATCAAAGTGGCCTCGCTCGAGAGAGCTCTTGAGTTGAAAAAGAGAGGATACATTGTCACCCCTGATCCTGAAGATCCCATTATGCAAGAGGCCTTCAAAAAAGGAGCTCTTAAAGAATTTGAGCGTCACAGCCGATTGGGTTTTGTTGATGAAGAGGCGTTTTATGCAGAAGTGAATCGGTTGCGGAAACTTGGTTTCAAAAGGATCACCTTGAAAACAGGTGCTTATGGAATGAGAGAGTTGGCGATGGCCATTAAGTATTCTTCCAAGGCAAAAATTGATCTTTTGACCATTGATGGAGCACCGGGTGGAACAGGGATGAGCCCGTGGAGAATGATGCAAGAATGGGGTGTCCCCTCTCTTTATCTCCATTCTGCTGCCTATGAGTTTGCTTCCATACTCCAAAAGCAGGGTGAAAGAGTTCCTGATTTGGCGTTTGCAGGAGGATTTAGCTCAGAAGACGGAATTTTCAAAGCTTTGGCAATGGGTGCTCCTTATACCAAGGCTGTTTGCATGGGTCGGGCCCTTATGATTCCGGGAATGGTGGGTAAGAACATCGAAAATTGGA
>MSYE01000210.1 GCA_002176905.1 bacterium F11
ATGCGGCGGGGGTTTAAGTCGGTTCCATACAAAAATAAGAATCGCCAGAAAACCCGATTCGAGAAAAAAGGCGAAGATGCCTTCTGCGGCCAAAGCACTACCAAAAACATCCCCCACGTATTTGGAGTAGGTGGCCCAGTTGGTGCCAAACTCAAACTCCAACACAATTCCTGTGGCCACACCAATTGCAAAAATCAGCCCAAAGACCCGAACCCAAAACCGTGTCATTTGTTGGTAGAGAGGGTTTTTGGTTTTTAAATAGAGTCCCTCCATAATGACGAGGATCAGACCCAATCCAATGCTCAAGGGTGGATATATGTAATGAAAGGCAGCCGTAAAAGCAAATTGAAGACGAGAAAGAATTAGAACGTCCATATGTAACTCCTATTTTTTAACACTGGTGACCGGCTAAAATTGACTTTCTTTTTCGACTTTTTCCGACGAAAGTTCGTCATCCCGGCCTTCGCCGGGATGACGGCTTTTCGTCGGGGTTTAACCGGACACCAATGATTTTTTAAGGGTTCAAATTAAGTTGTCCCTAAGAATTTTGCAATTCTCCCTTTTTAAAAGAGAGGAGCGCATGCACCGCACCCACCAAGCCCGCGCCATATATCAAGGAATTCGAAAGCACACCTGAAAACGCATAACCTGGGTTACCAGAAAGCCGAAGGTGCAGAAGCGCATGAATAACCAAGAAGACAGAAACACCGAAACGGAACCGCATCTGAATTCGATTATTCGAATGGTGGCTAAACCAAAGCAGAACAAAAAACAGCGGTACGTGTGCCAGAACGAAAAAGGAAAACGCTGTGGTTTCCGGCAAACTCCTCAATATATAAAGCAGCTGCCATTCGGCGCTTCCAACCGCATCTATTTCATGGGTGATCAACAATGATATACTGAAGTAGTAGATGGCCGTCTTCATCATGTTTTACATGCAGCTGACCGAGCCTGATCCTCCTTAATCTTCAGATTCATTCATTTCTGTATTTAAAACCTTACTTAAATATTTCCTAAACAGAAAAAAGAACAGAAACCAAATAAAAAATAAAATAATATTGATAGTGATAATTGTGGATTTATTAAATTGAATAAGCTGACTAATTCCAAACATCAAGAATAAAATGGAGAGGATAAGGGCTGATTTTCGATAAGTGAGGATATGTTTTTTTGTTAATGTTTTTACTTTATAGAAATGAACAAATATTGGGACAAATGACAATGCTAGGTAAGTAACGAATATTGCATTCAGAATAGATTCCCAGCCCAACTGATTTAAGATTAGGATCCCACTGATGACGTACGACAGGCTAATAAATCCCAATAAAAATCCTACCCAGGCATAATTAAGTATTTTATGGTCTTCTAAATATTTCATTAAATCCTCCAAAATAAATAACTATAAACTAAATTGAGGCTCATCTTGCATAAAGTACCAGATTTCGTGCTGGTGAAAAAGGATCCAGAGAAAGAGGGGATTTATGCCCCAGGATTAGGGAGGTTGCTATTTCGGCGTTTCCGCAAAATTCATAGGATTTTGTTGGATTCATTTTATTGTTGGATTGCCACATTTATTTAACATAATTGCCGTTTAACATATGTATTATCTTGTGTTATACTATACATGGATCTGAACCTCGGCCAGTCTGGGTAGTAGGATTCACCCGGGGACGGAAACGTCCCCTTTTTTATAGCCAGACGATTCCATCCATGTCCCTTCCTGAGGCCACCTTGCATAGAACTGGTTTAATGATATTGAAATAATTTTGTGCTGATTTCTTCCTAATATAACTACTTGGTGAGAGTTTTTGATAGAGAAGAAAGGCTGCGAGATCAGCAGCCTGAATAAAATAGGAATGGTTCGAGTCCCTGAGAACAGGATCTTCAACAATAAAATTTATTGCCAGATTGCGATATCCGGGTCCATATTCTTTTTGATGGGAGATTGGATTGTAGCGGCGCATCATTCTAATAAGTCGAAATAGCTTTTTATCATCCGTGTTATCACTTAGAATCAAGCCCCGCTCATCAGGATTCGCAGGACCAGGAAAGTTTCGATAGTTTAAGGTATTTTCAAACCGTTGAATTAAAGCTTTCCAAGCCATTTCAAAAACATCGTAATCGCTGTTTTTGCCTTCCTTGTCCACCACTATATTAACCACATTTATTTCACTCATTAATGATATTTCGCGAGTAAAAAGTCTCAATATGGCAAGTCGATTATACCTCGGTATTCTTATTAAATCACCTGGGTTATTAATCATGGCAGGAGCATGAATTTCCTCTCGAAGTTTTAAGTTAAATCCATTCCTAATTCGGCGACGAAAATCTATTAATCTATCAAGAATCTGATTCCATCGAAGTTCATGAAGGACAAGCCCAGTTAAAACGAAATATCTGGTAGGTGAATTTGTTAATCCCGGATCCCCACTTTCATCAACATACATTAAATACATTTAATCTCCAAAAGTATGATAGGAGGGAGTGCTTTCTATTATCATATTAAATATTTATTTTTCAATGGCTACCCAATATGAGGATTAAACGGCATTCATCACCAGATTTCGTGTTGGTGAAAACGGATCCAAGGGAACAGGGGGTTTATACCCCAGGATTAGGGAGGTTACTATTTTGGCGGTAATGGGAGCCAATAGAATCCCATTTCTGTAGTGACCGGTGGCCATGAATATGTTGTTGAAATCAGGGTGGGCTCCAAGAAAAGGAAATGTGTCAAAGGTGCCGGGGCGGATTCCTGCTGTCATTCCTCTCACATCCAATCTTGAAAAAGCCGGCAGAATTTTTCGTGCCCGAAGGGTGAGTCTCTCTTTGGCCTCGGTTGATGTTGATTCATCAAATCCCACTGATTCGACAGTTGTTCCAACGAATGTGTAACCATCTTTTTTGGGGACAACATACCCATGATCATGTGTGATGAGAGGATGGTCAAGAATCCGTTTGGGAGTGTCATAGACCACCAGTTGACCCCGCAGCGGTTGAAGGCCAAGGGTAATATTGAGACTTTTGAGAACCAAATCACTCCAAGCACCAGAGGCCACAACAAAATTCTCAGCATGAAAAGTGCCTCGGTTGGTTTGAATTCCCACCACACGGTCAGATTCACTTGAGAAACCAATGACTTCGGTATGCTCCAAGGAGCGCACACCCAATTTTTTTGCTGCCAACATCATAGCAGCGAGAAATTTCTCGCCATTGACCTGTCCATCTTGTTCATAGAACGCACCACCAAAATGTTCCGGATCCAATTGGGGGACGTCTTTTCTTAAGAGGTCGGCTTCAATCCAATGCGCGGAGAGGCCCATTTCTGGCTGTTGGCCCACCTCCTTTTTAAGAGAATGGGCTTGGCCTTCATCCAGGGCAAGGGAAAGAATTCCACAGGGTTCATATTGGAAATCGATACCTGTTAAGTCCCGAATTTCTTTATGCAAAAGGGGAAAAAGGCGAAGACTTGGGACCGCCAGGGATAAGAAGTGGTCGCCTCTCTGGGTTTCAACCTGACATTCCAACATGGCAGCCGAATTTCCAGATGCCCCCATGCCAGTAGATTGCTTGTCTACGATTAAGACCTTAAGCCCTTTTTTGGCCAACTCAAATGCAGAAGAGGCCCCAATAATGCCTCCACCAACAACAATTACATCATAAAGCACATTTATGTCCTTTTTAATCTTTGAAGAATTTGAATTTGAGAGGAATGACCGTCGAATCGAAGCCAGATCATAGTGTTTATAGGCCGGGGGCGTCAATATGGGACAGAACCCAATCTCCCCCACTTCGTGGGAGAGACCGGTTATTGAGAGTGAAGGTGACCAAAAACCAGGAGGGGGTGTCTGGAATGGGAGTTTATAGAGTATCTCCTTATTTATTATGATGCATCCCATTCACCACAGGACCAGCTATGCTGACACTCATTGAACAACTTCTTAAAAATTCGATTGGTCTCCTCTTCCTTATTATTAGCTTGGGGGTCTTAATCGGTAATATCCCCCTTGGCCGTTTCAAGTTGGGTGGGGCGGGGGTCCTCCTGGTTGGGTTGGTGTTTGGTCATTTTGGATTTGTTCTTCCCAAAGACCTGCAAACCATTGGGGTTGTGATATTTGTCTACGCTGTTGGGCTGAGAGCTGGTCCCCATCTGTTTCAATCCTTTAATCAAGTAAGGAAACACGTGTTCCTTTTATCTTTATTGATTGTGGCAACGGGGGGAGCCATTGCCCTGATTTTTCGCTCGTTCCTAAAAATAGATGCGGAATTGGTCACGGGTATCTATTCCGGGGCCCTCACCAGCACCCCTGCTTTGGCTGCGGCAATGGAGATGGCGGGGAATTCCACCCCCAGTGTGGGTTATGGATTGGCCTATCCCTTTGGAATTTTGGGTGTCATTCTCATGGTTCAGATATTGCCCCCTCTCTTGGGCATCAATTTAAAAGAAGAAGAGAAGAAGTATCAACGGAATCTTGGACGGATGGCCATTGAGAAGAGAAGTTTCCGTGTCACCAATATCAATGCGACCACCTTGGCCATTGATCAAATCTTGGATCGGGGAGAAAACCGGTTTCAGTTTGCCCGGGTTCAAAGGGGAGATCATGTCATGGCCTTGCGGCCGGATCAATACCTGCAGTTAAATGATGTTGTATTGGGTGTGGGAACAAATGAGGGTCTAAACGAGTTAGAACTCATCATAGGAGAGCCAGTTGAGGAACCTGTCCCAGAGTCGCAAGATGCCCAATCACGCTGGGTTCTCATCTCATCAAGAAAGTTTGTTGGGAAAAGTATTGGCAATCTTGAGATCTTTCATCTTTTTGGCTTGATCATTACCCGCATTCGAAGAAGTGACGTGGAATTTGTCCCTCATTCCAACTTTTCCTTGGAGGCGGGAGATGAAATTCGGGTTTCGGGTCGCCCAGAAGATTTGCAATATTTTTCCGCTTTGGTCGGGCGACATCCGGAGTCGGTTTATGAAACAGATATTTTTTCCTTTGCCTTGGGCTTGGCCTTGGGCGTTTTGGTGGGTTTGGTAAAAATTCCCATCACAAAAGATCTTTCTCTTCAATTTGGTATTGCCGGAGGCCCTTTGTTGATTGGTATTCTTTTTGGCCACCTGGGTCGATTTGGTCGGGTGACCGGTTACATGCCAAAAGCAGCGCAATTTGTTGTCGGAGAGTTGGGGTTATATTTGTTTTTGGCGGTTGCAGGGACCCTGGCAGGGCCTCACTTTCTCCCGGTTTTTAAAGAACAGGGATTTATTCTTATCTTAACGGGAATCCTTATTACCATTGGCCCGATGGTTGTTGCTTTTTTTGTTGCCCGCACCATGTTAAAGTTGAATGTCTTAACCATTTTGGGAATGATTTGCGGAGGGATGACATCCACACCCGCCCTTGGGGTGTTAACCAGTCACACAAAATCTGACGTTCCTGCTTTGGGATACACCAGTATTTATCCTGTGGCGGTGCTGTTAACAACATTAATGGCCCAGATTCTGATATCTATTTAATGGAGAGAAACCGCAATATGAAGATTCGAACAAACCCCATTTTTCATATCAACAAATTTGATTACCAGTTTACCCCACAAGGTGTTTCCCGTGGTTATATTGCGCCGAGCACCTTACGGGAGTTGTGGTTCCACACTGGGACCCGATGCAACCTTTCTTGTTCGTTCTGTCTGGAAGGCTCAAAGCCCGGTGACAATCGAATTGAAGCCCTTACATATGATGACGCCAAAGGATACATTGACGAAGCCTTAACCATGGGGATTGAACAATTTTCTTTCACTGGAGGAGAACCCTTTGTCGTAAAAGATTTTCTAAAAATCTTAAACACGGCGTTGAATCATCATCCTTGTTTGGTTCTCACCAATGCAACAGATCCCCTTATAAAAAAAATGCCACAGATTAAACTCCTCCTGAAGAAACCCAATCCTTTACGGATCCGGGTGAGTTTGGATTATCCTGATCCTGAGAAACATGATGCGGGACGCGGTAAGGGAAATTTTCAAAAAGCTCTTCATACGCTTGGGGAATTGCATAAAGCCGGTTTTGAAGTTTCGATTGCCAGACAGCAACAAGCCAATGAAGATATTCATGCTGTTAACAGTTCCTATTATCCTTATTTTGCTTCTGTTGGACTTCCGCTGACCATCCCGATTATTGTTTTCCCTGACTTTCTCATTCCGGGTTCGGTTAATAAAGAAATTCCCTATGTAACCGAAAATTGTATGACCCAGTATAAAGATGAAAAAAGCCGGGCTGAATTTATGTGTAGTTTCAGTCGTATGATCGTCAAAAAAAATGGGGTACCCCGCGTTTATGCCTGTACCTTGGTGGATGATGATTCGGATTATGATATGGGCTCATCCCTTAAACGATCAATGGAATATTCCGTCAGATTGAAACATCACCGTTGTTTTTCCTGTTTTGCTTACGGCGCATCGTGTAGCGAAAAGTGATTTCCAGGCTGATATTCTCATCCCATCAAAAAGCCTTTTCTCTAATCTTTAGACCTGGGTGCACCTATACTTTTGATCCTTCCGGTCGTCCCATTGGTTTTTATATTGACAAACGGTTTTATGGCCGTGGTTTGGATGGAACCATCAAAGAAAAAAGTTGGGAGGGAGCAAAAGACGAATTTGATCGGTTTGTTGAGACCGTCTCAGATAATAGAAAAAAAGAAATTTATGGGAGTCTTTATAATGATCTGGAGAAAGCCGAAAACCATGTTCAAGATAAAAAACCATATGAGCTTTTCATCCCAGATATTTCTTCAAATGAGAATGGACATATAGCTCAGAAGATTTTGTCATTGGTGCGATCATGGACTTCAGAAAGACTTCTTGATGATGAGAAGGAATTTCATCGCCTCTATCGTCCGATCAGCATCTTGCCTCCGGATCAATATTTCACGGTTATTATTCAAATTGCAGAGGGCTGTCCTTGGAATAAGTGTGCCTTTTGTGGTTTTTATCGAGGGCGGTCCTTCCGTATTCGCCCGCTACAGGAAATAAAAGAACATATCAAAGAAGTGGCTTCTTATTTTGGAGAGGGGCTTTCTCTTCGAAGGACCGTTTTTCTTTCCGATGCCAACGCTTTTTCCATGCCGCATAAAGATCTCTTGCCCATCTTAAAAGAGGTTCAACATCATTTTCCCATCCAAACT
>MSYE01000211.1 GCA_002176905.1 bacterium F11
TTGCTGACAAGCTTTATCTCACCATGATTCATCATCCGTTTGAGGGAGACACCCATTTCCCGCCATTTGATTTGGAAAAAGATTTTCACATCACCGAGCAATCCAACCATACCTCATCCTCCAACGGAGGATTTTCTTACAGTTTTATTACCGCCATTAAAAAATCCAAAAGTTAAAGAGATTCGGGGGGGTGGCGGATTTGTTCTCTCCAGTCCTTGGCCGCGTGGGTGCTCCAGACCTGAAGAGGATTGAAGTTGTCTCTGAGGATCATTCCTTCTTTGCTGTTGAAATCCAAAATTCTATTTGAAACCATCTTCTGAAGAAGGGTTCGAATATGTGGCGTTGAACATTCTTGTAAGGATTGACGGACCTCCATTGTTTCATCACTTGCCAAAAATATGATGTTCCCAATCCCTCCGTCTGGTTTAAGAGGATAAATCCCAATATGGGCAAAAACTTCTTCCAATGTTCGATAAAGGGATTGGGCAGCTCGGGTATCCGGGCCTTTGATATGGCCGATAAAATTGATTCCCAAAACTCCTTTGTCTCGTATAATGGATTTTAATTCGGTTAAGGATTCCAGACTGAAAAGATGGGAGGGCGCGAGATCTCCGCTCGATACATCCAGAATGACAAAATCATAGGTTTCTTTTGTGGATTGAAAAAATCGCCGCCCATCTTGGATTACAATTTTTCCTTTCCCAGGATCATAATCAAAAAAGCGTTTGGCCACCCACACCACGGTGGGATCAATTTCAACAGCATCCACCTGCAAACCATACGATGAAAACCGTTTGGCCACGCTTCCCCCTCCCAGTCCCACAAGGAGAGCTTTTTTTGCATGTGGACGAAGAAAGGGCATTAATTCAAGGTAGGTGGTGTAGTCAAAAAAGGATAATCCGGTTTTCTTGTTGATTATGGAATTGGGAGCCCCATCAATTCGCAATATTCGATATCCCTTTTTATCCTCCACCTGTAATTGACCCAGAAGAGAATTGGATTCCATCAGAATGGTTGTTCCTTTGGTGGCGGCCACGGGGATGGGGGGAGAAAAGAACAACATAAATGACACCAAAATAGGAATAAGAGCCGTTATGGCCTGGATTCCCCGGTGAAAGAACATGCGGATTCCCCATAGAACGAAAAGGCCAAAGGCGAGCAAATAAAATATATTGCTAACACCCAAATAGGGGACCAATAAAAATCCTGTCAGGATCGATCCGAAACAACTTCCCACAGTAGAGATGGCATAGAGTTGCCCCACACTGGTTCCGAGAAGATCCAGTTTGGGTGTGTACATCTTGACAGAATAAGGACTCACCATCCCCAAAACAAAAAGGGGTGCTCCAAAAAGAACGATACCAGAGAGGAGGGAGCCGGATCGGATCCCCAAAAGAAGAGATTTTTCAATAACCCAGGGTGCAACAAGGGGAATGGGTAGAATCAGGAGACCCGCCAGAAAAACGAGGAAATAAAGAACTTCCAATTCTGGTATGTGATCTGCCATTTTTCCACCCAGCCAATACCCCAAGGAGAGCGTTATTAGGGTTACTGTTATTAAGGATGACCAGACAAAGAGTCCCACCCCAAAATAAGGTCCCAAAAGCCGGGCTCCCACAATTTCAATGGCCAGAATGGCTGCTCCCGTGAAAAAGAGCGTCAATAGAAGGAAAAAACCCTGAAAGAGATCGGTTGATTTCTTTCGATTATTCATTCCGATTATTCTACTTTTCTCTTGGTAAGAAGGCCATGGGCGTGCTGTTCATCCAAAATCAAATATCACCCAAAATGTGGTAAAGTTAGCCAGAGCACTTTCTGGTAGCAAAAATCTCGGGCATGTGGCGGAATTGGCATACGCATGCGACTTAAAATCGCATGGCCTTACGGCCTTGTGGGTTCGAGTCCCACCATGCCTAAAATCCGCCTTCGGCGGATTCGAGCTCGAGCTCGAGTTCGAGCTCGATTTGGTAATTAGATCTTAGTTCTTCTCAACACCATTTTATGTCCAAAAATACATACAAAACCCAATCCACCCTAAAAGTGGGATCGAAGTCTTACACCTACTTCAGCTTAAATGCGCTAAAGAAGGCGGATTTCCTTTCAGCTTTTCGGTTGCCGTTTTCCTTGAAAATCCTTTTGGAGAATTTGCTGCGCAAGGAAGATGGCGTAAATGTGACCAAAGAGGATATTCAAACTGTGGAACAATGGGATCCCGGTACCGTATCCAATGCTGAGATTTCGTTTATGCCGGCGCGTGTGATTCTTCAGGATTTTACGGGTGTTCCCTGCGTGGTGGATTTGGCTTCGATGCGAGATGCGGTGGCCGATATGGGCGGGGATCCCAAAATTATCAATCCTCTTCAACAGGTTGACTTGGTTATTGACCATTCGGTTCAGGTTGATGCATTTGGAAATTCAAATTCCTACAAAAAGAATGTTGAACTGGAATATCAACGCAACAGTGAGCGTTATTCCTTTTTGAAATGGGGACAGGAATCCTTTCAGAATTTTCGCGTGGTTCCTCCTGGTACGGGAATCGTTCATCAAGTGAATCTTGAACACTTGGGTACCGTTGTTTATTCCAAAAAAGAAGAGGATAGACAGCTGGTTTATCCGGATAGCCTCATCGGAACTGATTCTCATACGACCATGATCAATGCCCTTGGCATTCTGGGTTGGGGTGTGGGAGGGATTGAGGCAGAGGCGGCCATGTTGGGACAGGCGGTCTCGATGCTTCTTCCCAGTGTGGTGGGATTTAAGCTTGAGGGATCACTTCCCAATGGGGTTACCGCCACCGACCTCGTTTTAACAGTGACACAAATGCTCCGCAAGAAGGGCGTGGTTGGGAAATTTGTCGAATTTTATGGAGCTGGATTAAATGCTTTGTCTCTTCCAGATCGGGCCACCATTGCCAATATGTGTCCTGAGTATGGCGCTACCGTGGGATTTTTCCCGGTGGATCAAAAGACATTGGATTATCTAACTCTAACAGGTCGGCCAAAAGATATCGTTGATTTGGTTGAGGCGTATACGAAAGAACAGGGATTGTTCCGGACAGACAAAACGCCGGATCCCCATTATTCTGATACATTGGAACTGGATTTGTCTGACGTTAGACCCAGTCTTGCTGGGCCCAAACGCCCTCAAGATCGAATTGAATTAACCAATTCCAAATTTTCTTTTGAGCAAGCGTTACCAGACCTTATGAAGAGTTCCAAGGTTGACTCAAAAATGGATTCAATGAGTTTGAGTCATGGGTCGATTGTGATTGCGGCTATTACCAGTTGTACCAATACCTCAAACCCGAGTGTTTTGATTGAGGCAGGGCTTTTGGCAAAGAAGGCGGTTGAAAAAGGTCTTCGGATCAAACCTTGGGTAAAAACAAGCCTCTCGCCTGGTTCAAAAGTGGTTGTGGACTATCTCCGCGATGCCGGTCTTCTGGAATATCTCGAGAAGCTTGGTTTTTATTTGGTGGGTTACGGATGCACCACGTGCATAGGGAATTCTGGGCCTCTTCCGATTGAAGTGGAGAAACCCATCAAAGAAAATGATTTGGTGGTGGCCTCGGTTTTGTCTGGTAATAGGAATTTTGAGGGGCGAATTCATCCCCTTGTTCGGGCCAATTATTTGATGAGCCCTCCTTTGGTGGTGGCCTTTGCCTTGGCGGGAAGCATGGGTGTGGATTTGACCCGCGATCCTATTGGGAAGTCTCAAACAGGAGAAGATGTTTTTCTTCAAAATCTTTGGCCTACTCCCGAAGAAACGCAGAAAGCCATCAACAAGTACGTTAAAACAGAATTGTTCAAAAAAGAATATGCAGTGGTATTTGAGGGTGAGGAAGATTGGAAAAAGATTGATGCTCCATTGGGGTACCGGTTCCGGTGGGATCGGAAGTCGACTTATATTCGACGGGCGTCTTTTCTAGAAGGAATATCCCGGATACCACAACCCGTGTCGGATATCAAAGGGGCCCGTGTTTTGGCGTTTTTGGGAGACTCGGTTACCACTGACCATATTTCTCCGGCTGGAGCCATTGCAGAGGATAGCCCGGCTGGGCAATATCTTGTGACCAAAGGGGTTCAGAAGGCCAACTTCAATTCTTATGGATCTCGACGTGGAAATCATGAAGTCATGGTGAGGGGTACCTTTGCGAACATTCGAATACGAAACAAATTGGTACCCGAAACAGAAGGTGGATTTACCAAGAAATTTCCAGAGGGAAAAACCATTCGGATTTATGACGCGGCTGTAAGTTACGCCTTAGAAAATAGACCGTTGTTGATTGTGGCGGGAAAAGAATATGGTTCGGGTTCCTCACGTGATTGGGCTGCAAAGGGAACCAAAATGTTAGGGGTTCGTGCGGTTTTGGCTGAGAGTTTTGAAAGAATCCACCGTAGCAATTTGATCATGATGGGCGTTCTTCCGCTGGAGTTTAAAGAAGGCGAGAATGCCATTTCTTCAGGATTTACAGGAGAAGAGATTTTCAATATTGAGGGCATTGGTCCCAAAATGAAACCGCAACAAGATCTTGTGGTCAGATACGAATACCAAGGCATCAAAAAAGATTTTGCTGTTCGTTGCCGAATTGATACCCCCCAAGAATTGGCGTATTACTTGGATGGGGGGATTTTGCCATATGTCATACGGCAGTTAATTGGTGCTTAATCTCATTCGCATTCGCTGACGCGATCGCAATCGATTAATTAATGATCGAATGTGAGCGCGATCGCGAATGCGAATGCGATTAAAATTGGAGGAAACATGACAACCACAGCCGTTAATCCGGGGACATTGAAAAAAATGGTGATCACCATTGCCCAGAAAGCCCGTGAGGCCAGCTCACAATTGGCTCTTTTGGATACCCAAACGAAGAACAAAGTCCTTTTGGAAATGGCTGATGACATTCGTAAGGGAACCACATCCATTATCAAATCCAATAAAAAGGATGTTGAAGGGGCCAAGAAAGCGGGCCGATCAAAAGCCATCATTGATCGCTTGACGTTGGATGCTCCCCGCATTGACGGGATTGCTGAAGGCTTGCGGGATATGGCCAATTTGCCTGATCCTATTGGAGAAAACCTTCGGGAATGGGTACGCCCGAACGGCATTCGCATTCGACAGATTCGTGTTCCTCTTGGTGTTGTGGGAATGATCTATGAGTCACGTCCCAATGTGACACCAGAATCAGCTGGTCTTTGTCTAAAATCAGGGAATGCGGTTATCCTTAGGGGAAGTTCAGAGGCGTGGGAATCAAATCAGGTTCTTGTTCGCCTTATGTCCCAGGCGCTTGGACGATGTGGTATTCCTTCATCAGCGGTTCAATTGCTACCGCCTCAAGACCGAAAGAGCATAACGTTGTTGACACAATTAAATGGATTGGTTGATCTTATTATTGCGCGGGGTTCGGAAAAAATGATCCGTGCGGTTTCCGCTCAGGCCACGGTGCCGGTTATGGGTCACGGAAAAGGTGTTTGCCATGTTTACTTGGATAAAGCGGCAGACATAAAAAAAGCTGTTAACATTGCTTTTAATGCCAAAGTGCAACGGCCGGGTGTTTGTAACGCGATGGAGTCCCTTTTGATTCATGAACATGTCATGTTTGATGTGCTTCCGAAATTGACGGAAAAATATATAAAGGCCGGTGTGGAAATTCGAGGTGACGATCGGGTGGTGGGCTTGATATCCAAAGCAAAGGCTGTGTCCCCTTTGGATTGGGATACGGAATATCTGGATAAAATTGTTTCTGTTAAAGTGGTTGATGATCTTGAGGAAGCGATTGACCATATCCACCAACATGGATCGGGTCATACCGATAGTATTGTCACAGAAGATAAGAAGGCGGCTGATCGGTTTTTGAAAGCCGTGGATTCGTCCTGTGTGATGTTGAACGCGTCTACCCGTCTTCACGACGGAGGGATTTTTGGATTTGGTTCAGAAATCGGAATCTCGACCAACAAACTTCACGCCAGAGGGACGATGGGCCTTAGGGAACTCACCACCACAAAGTATGTTGTTGAAGGAACAGGACAGATAAGAGAATGAATCTGATCCGAAAAGAACAGCCCCTATGATGAGAGTCGGTTTTTTGGGGGGGACGTTTGATCCTGTGCACAATGGTCATCTGATGTTGGCCCAAGCTGCTTTGTCTCAGTTGCGTTTGTCACGTGTTTATTTTGTCCTCTCTCCTCAATCTCCTTTTAAACAACATCGATCCATAACGTCTGTTGCTGATCGGCTTAGCATGCTGCGCTTGGCTCTTCACGGAAAACCGGGAATGTCAGTTGGGTTATGGGAAAAAGACCGACCCGGTCCTCATTATACGGCGACAACACTGAGATTGCTAAAAAGCCGATTTCCGCGCCACCATCTCTTCTTTATTATGGGATCCGATACCATGCGGTCTTTTCCCAGATGGAAAAATCCTCATGAGATCGCCGAATTGGCCACACTTGTTGTGGGACTTAGACCGGGTAGTGCGGTGGTCCCTTTTTCTCCCCGATTTAAGGATGAGATTGTGGTGTTAAAGGGACGATTTCCCGATTTTTCATCAACAGCGGTCCGGGAAGGAGGAAAAGGTGGGCACCTTCCAGGAAGGGATGTCCCCCCGGCAGTGTTTCGCTACATTCAACGAAAGGGTTTGTATCAATAATGATGGAAACGGCTGTCCTAACCAAAGAGATAAAAAAAATATTATCCCCCGCCCGGTATCGCCATTCCCTTTCGGTTTCTCAATTTGCAGCCCGGTTGGCCAAGAGGCACGGTTGGGATCCTAGAGCGGCTTTTCAAGCGGGACTTGTTCATGATTGTGCCAAGGAGTGGCCAAGAGCAAAGCTCATTCGGTATGTTCAGAAG
>MSYE01000212.1 GCA_002176905.1 bacterium F11
ATAGGTCCAATTCTTAGAAAACAAAAGAAGGAAACTCTCTTCGACAGGCTGCACCAGAAAACGATTTATTTTCGTTTTTCCAAATGCTCCTTTTTTCTCAAGGAGGTCATCCATGAGGGCGGAGAGAGCAAACGAGGATGGGGCCTCTTTGACCCGGACTTCGACTTGGGTTCCTTTATCTGTTTGGGCTTTGCGGAAAATTTGACCCGGACGCGCTGGAAGAGTTGATCCCTTTCTTGCCACTGAGACGGTATGGATATTATCTTCATCTGTAGCCACACCATCACCATTTGAAAAAGCCTTCTCCATCGTACCAGGCAATAACCTCAAAATTCGATTATAAGCAGAAGCGATAGGATTAACTCCTCCAATGGGTTTTTGGGCCAGTGTCATGACCATGGATATTTTGGGAGCTTCAAATCGCTTCTCGAGGGGTGTTTTGTCACGGGTAAAAACATTGAGATAGTCATTTCCCTTGGTGTTGTCGATTTCGGTTAGCTTTGGGGAAACCGTAAGGAGGGTTGCTTCCTTTTTGGAAATGAGTTTTTTTAGACCTTCTGAGTGAAAACCACCGGCCACAACAACAGCGACATTGGAGTTTGATTGAGATACCTTTCTTTTGAGATTCGAAGATAGCGACGAGTTCCGTTCTTCCGCTGCCTCGTAAAATGACTCAAACGCACCGAAATGGGTTTCCTTATGATTTCTTTTAACTTCATTCCATTCATGGGATGTGAGGGTCAACTGAACCAACTTCTTGGACAGAACCAATCCGAGTGATGTTTTGTGCATCTGTTTTTGTTGAGACGTTTTGCAGAGAGTGGCCCAAACATCCTTTTCATATTGGGTTACTTCAGAGAGCAACAATTCTGGCTTGATGGAATCCGCTTGAATGACATAGTTGACATATCGGCTAAATTCAGGCGTTTTTAAAATGGAAACCCCTGCTTTGGCAGCGGTTTCTTTTAAGAAGCGATAATAATCTGGATAGGGGATCAAACCTGATCGCAGAGCCACGCTGTTATCAAGCAAGGTATCCAATTCTTTCTTGCTTAACCTCTCAATCAACAGGGACAAAAAGTGGGTTCGTTCTCGATCCGCTTTATGGATGTGGATGGAATTCTCAAGGGCCCATGTTTTTAAGAAAAGGGAAATATGGGAATAAGAAGAAGGGACCTTCACTTGTTGAGTAATATAGGTGAGATAATCCCCCAATCCAAGGTCTCCGTTGTGGTAAGACTGCCATTTTTGATCGAGCACCATGAGTTCAGTAGAATACACATCTTGTTTTTCAGCTTGGTGTTGTCTTTCTTCTTTCTGAAGGTGGGCCAATTTTTTCTTTTGTTGCAGCAGTGCTGAATGAACAGCAGCCACGTTTCTTAAATAGAGATCCGGGTCTTCAACGCCAAACAGAGTGGGTGAGGTTTTGGCGGCAAAACCAGCATATTCTCCCCCCGTAATAATTCCTGCGTTTAAAAAGAAGGATCCCACTTCTTTGTTGATTTCCAAATTAGATTGGCGGACTTCTTCCATCAGAATATCTCCGGCTGCCCCTTCCAAACCGATCACGGCTTTTGGGTGATCCTCCAACACACTTAAAATCATGGAACCGATATTCTTTTGCGCTTCTAAGTGACCATGAACATCCTGGATATAAACAATAATGGGATTCTTATCCCTAGCAAGGTTGATATCACGAATAACACCATAACGCGAAAGACCAGACACAAGCCTTGATATAGTGGAGAAGGCATCAGTCGAAAGGGTTGGCATTCCCTGCCACTTTTTCATCACAGAGGGGATGGGGAGAATTGGATGTTGAAAATCAGATAGGCTTTTTTGATGACCGAAGGGAGCAGCTGATGTTAATTTGGCAAGGAGGGTGGGAGATTGAGCGGATTTGTCTTTACGAGATTGCCCCAATGACCGAACCGCCTTTTGCCTTTGGTCCCAAAAATTCTTCTCTGGTGTATAAGCAAAGAGCACATTGGTGGCCAAAAGTGATAACGACAAACAGCCTGCCATAACGCGTCTAAAACGAGATTGGCCCGTCGGAAAATTGCGATGAGAGGGGGTCAGAAAAGTCATACATTAATCGTAATAATCTTGTCTTAAATTCTCCTTAAACTTTTGTAACAAGCGTGTAAATTTTTCCCTCATTTTCCTCATAAAAAGGCATTTAAACCGTTTTAATTGCTCCTTTTCCATCTAATCTTCGCTGAAATTCATATATCTGTTTAGCGGATTGAGCTGTATGTCAAGAACGTCATCCCGTTAAACAAATACAAATTCAAGGGTTTGGATTTCTCCTGCTTGTGGGATCCAATCGGGTTGGGGAACATTTTGTATTTGGACGAGCTGAAAAAAATGTCCCCCCCAGGGTCCCGAATTCCCCGCTCACTTCCTCCACATGTTGTTTAATAATTTCCATAATCATCAACATGTTCTTGGTCATTGAAGAAAATGAGAATTGTGAATCGGCAGAGCGGGTCTTCCCAATCTCAGGGAAGAAAAAACCGGTTCGGCAGGTTCAGGTTGAAACACCGGAAGGAAAGTTGGCCTGGTGTGAGGTTGTAGGGGTTGAGGATTCCAACACTTTTCTTGAAGCCCATGCGATAGAGGTTGAGGATTCTGGAGCCGGAATGGCCTGGCTTGTGTTTGGGGGATCGTGGGGGCTTCGCTTCCGCCGTCAGGGTGAGAGCAAGGATTGGTCGCTAGCCGATTCGTCTCAGTGGGGTGAAGCGTTTAAGGTCTTGGATGGCTCAGGTGAAGATATCCGCTTTTAAGTTTGATGTGTCAGCGATAATTTATTTCTTCTTCCAGAGATGATTTTTGTAAAGATAAAACGCTTTCCGCGGTTGACGAAGGAAGGGACTCTTTTTACCGTTGCCTTGGGAAAGGACGCCCAACCATTCTTCTGATGACCATCCGTCAGGAAAGGGCATAGAGGAGTCGCGGGAGGTGTCGTGTTGGGTCCAAGAACCAGCATGGCTTTTCCACCATTCATCAACATACTCAAAAACAACCCCTCCAATGGAATTGCCTTGCTCAACTCCTCCTGCGCTATTGAGGACAATGTCCTTCCAAGCGGCACGATGGTATTTGGCTTGTCCCTCTTCATCTGGGGCGTTTTGTCTTGAATTGTAAGCATCACACCCATATTCTGTAATAAGAACAGGGCGATCAAAAATCTCTCTCACCCGACCCCATAAATCCCCAAAACCCCTTGAACCACGATAGGAATTGGTTCCAAAAATATCCACATTGGGAGCATACTGAGCGTGCTCTTCAAGAGAGGCAAGACCCAGATTCCCAACCGCAACCGGGTGATGGGGATCAATCTGGTGGATGAGTTTGGCCATCTTATCAACAAAAGTGAGGTATTCTTTCACTTGTTTGTGGGCCAACGTCCGGGTGGCGTTGACGCTGTTATAATCCGAAGGTAACAGATTTTCATTCCCAAGTACCCACATCAAAACATAAGGTTCATCCTTGTGGTCGAGTACATACTCTGTTAACAGATTCTCCATGGAAGCAAGCTGTTCCTTGCTTTTATAATCGGTTCCAATATCCCATTCGGCACCGGAACCAATGGTGTAGGCACCCAGGAATTCTCCCATGATGACATAGATTCCATGGCGTTGATGCAAATCGCGTAGAACCTTTTTATTAAATTCCTTAGGATTGTATTCCAATCCACGGTTCATGCGAAAGATACGAATGGCATTGGCCCCCATTAGGTTTAAAATCTCAATATCGCCCTCGATCGTTTCATTGGAATCGCGCCTTCCGTTTTTATTGGCATCGAACCAACTGTCATAAGGAGTGTCGACCCACCCGTTGTTGTTTGCATCCTCATGCATCCAACGGCTTCCCTCGGTATCAGCGATATCTCGACCCACTTTTGTTGGATTGTATGTCACTCCTTGGACAAAGAAGGGTTCATCATCAACCAAAAGTTGCCAATGTTTGTTTTCGTATTGAACCAAACGAACTTTTCCGCTTCCTCTTCTGTTCACAATTTTCAATTTGTTGAGATCGATTTTTTTATTGGGATCATATTTTTCCCAATGCCCTGGATTTACAATAATGATGTCGTTTTTGAGATCGGTGTCTTCTTCGTTCTTGATCTCATAAACTGCATCCTTTAACCGGTATCCAATTTTGGGATTTTGACGGGTAATGGAAAGGATTTCGCTCAAGGCTTTTTGGGCGGGGTACCAAACAAAACTTCGATCTTCTGACCAACATGCTTCTCTTGGAAAATGAACCAGTACCGCATGATAGGCTTTCAACGCCAGGTGATACCGCCCACCCTCTGCCAAAGCTTGAGCAGAAAAATAGAGTTTGGTTCCCAAGGTTGTGCTATTGGATGTAGCCCAAGCATAATATTCAGACTGGGGATTGCCGGTGTTCACGTATTCCCACGGATTAACAGGTCCGAGTTGGGCTTTTCTCCATTTCTTGTAATTGGGGTCATTAAACAAATCTCGGTTGGTATTGGGATAGAGGGTAGCCCCCATTGCCTTTCTCAAACCCGTTCGATCTGTAATTTTGTACTTATAATTTTCCGTTCCCACACCAGTAAATGTTCCAAATTTACTGAAATCGAGTGGAAATGTGCCTTTTGGACCGGCCAAGGGAAAAGTAGGAACAGCCTTCTTCTTCGCTGAGGAAGGAAGGGAAAAAGTCAATAGGAGGATACTGATATAAAGGAAATATTTATCTTTTGGCACCACAAGAATCTCTTACAATGAGTTTGGGCTGAGGAACATCTGTTAAAGTACTCTTCTTTATGAGGGGGCTCTGTACTTTGTTAATAATATATTTTACCGCCAACGCCGCCATTTCTGCGATATCAAAACGAACCGTTGATAAAGTGGGAGAAATCCAGTTGGACATTTCTAGATCATCCATCCCTACCAACGCCATATCAGAGGGAACATTCTTACCGTTTTTGTGAAGGGCACGCAGGGCTCCATAGGCCATGACATCTCCACCCGCAAAAATAGCGGTCACACCTTCGTTAATAAGACGATTGGTGGCCTCCACGGATTTGTTCAAATCATATTCGGTTTGCTGAACCCAATCATGCTGAACCGTTAATCCTGCCGCTGTCATGGCCTCTCGATATCCTTTTTCCCGATCATAGGAATGAGAGGTGGTCATCAAGCCCGCCAGATGACCAATTTTTTTGTGTCCCAAGGAAATCAAATGGTCAGTTGCCATTTTGGCTCCCCCCATATCATCTCCTCTGACCATATCCAAGTCCGAATCCGGCAAGGTTGATCCCAGCAGGACGAAAGAATAGGGCTCAGCGACCATTTCATTGAGGAAAGAATCTTCACGGTTGGCAGCCAAATAAACAATCCCATCTACACTTTGTTCTTTTAGAAGACGATGATAATAGCGCCTCTCCAAAAAGGAGGGATTGGCCGCCTCAACAATAATTTTGTAACCAGCGGACTGGGTTTGAGAATGAATACCTTGAATAGCCTGATAGAAAAAAGGTTGATTTCGGGTCAAAGCAAACTCGGGCAAAATAACACCAATGGTCCGAGAGGAACGTCTGGCCAAATTCCGGGCCACCACACTGGGACGATATTCCATGGCTTTAACCGCTTGAAGAACGCGCCGGGTGGTATCCTCTGGGATCCGGGCATCTCCCGAAAGAACCAAGGAAACCGTGGAGATAGACACGCCGCACCGCGTGGCCACATCCCGCATACGAACTCTTTTTGAATGTTTATTAGGAGGCATGGGATCTTTTTATCAAAATTAAACCGTTTTTATTAATGTTAAATACTAAATTTCCTCACATGCGTCATCCCGCCGAAGGGCGGGATCCACGTCGTTAACCTTCCGTCGATAGGTCCTGGATCCCGGACAAAGACATTCCGGGATGACGACCCCTCTCCTTACTTTTTCAAGAAGGGAACGTCGGAGGTTTCCCAACGGGTTAAATGAAGATGTTCGGCCTGGATGATGGCCTCCACTTCCGCTACCGCTTTTTTCAGGTTCTGATTGACCACCAAATAATCATAAAGTGTCAGATATTCTAGTTCTTTGCTGGCATTTTCTATCCGGACCTTCATGTCTTTCGGTTTGTCTTGACCTCGCTTTTTGAGACGTTTTTTCAGGTCCTCCCATGTGGGAGGGACAACAAAGATGAATATTCCATGCGGATATATTTTCCTAACCGAAACCCCACCCTGCGGATCGATCACCAACAAGACATCATTTCCCTTGGTCAAATCCTCGGTAATGGCTTGGATGGGTGTCCCATACATATAATTGTGGACCATGGCCCATTCCAAAAATTCACCGTCGTCAATTCTCCTTTTAAACTCTTTTTCTCCAATAAAATAATAATCCACTCCATCCTTTTCTCCTGCCCGTGGTGCCCTTGTGGTACAGGAAATGGAACGAATAAGCTTTGATCCTTTTTTCTTGAGGAGATGATCAGCCAGGGTGGTTTTGCCTCCCCCCGAAGGAGCGGAAAGTACAATGGGAAGCCCTTTTGGCAATTTGTTAACTGACTTGGTTTCAATTTTCATTTCTTATCCAATCTTAATCTTTTTATAACGGATTGAAAATCATTGGGGAGTGGGGCTTCAAAGGTTACTTTTTTTTGGGCCTCTGGATAAACAAATTGGATTTTCGCAGCATGAAGCATTTGACGCGGAACAAAGTCAAAATCTTTCCCCTTTCCGCCATAAATAGCATCTCCCAAAATGGGATGTTGATAACCGGACAACTGGACTCGGATTTGGTGGGTTCGTCCGGTTAATGGAAACAGATCCAGCATGGCGGCCGTATTCTGAAACCGCTCCCGCACCTGAAACTGCGTCAAAGAATGGCGTCCGATGTCGGAGATGGTAAATTTTCGCCGTTTATGAGGATGGCGACCAATTTTTCCCTCCAAGGTCCCTTCCGAAACAGGTGGGACACCCTTAACCAAACCAATATAGGTTTTTTTCACTTTTCGGTTCAAAAACTGTCTCGATATGAATTGGTGGGCTGTTGGGGTTTTTGCCAGGACCAGAACCCCACTTGTATCC
>MSYE01000213.1 GCA_002176905.1 bacterium F11
AAAAGGTTTTTATATCAAAAACAAAAATGAGCATAAAAATGTTATCGAAGTGGAATTTAAATTTACTTTCTCTCTCGAGGGAATTCCGGTGATGGGTTTTATCGATCGGGTGGATCAAACGGCCAGCGGTCGATTGGCGATTGTTGATTACAAAACAGGAAAAGCATTTGATAAGTCACGGGTTCGCAAGGATCCTCAGCTCACTCTTTATCAGATGGCCTGTCGAAATATTTTGGGTAAAGAGGTTGAGACGGTGACATTGTATCATCTCAATTCCCTTACGCCCCTGACGGTCCCGGCCCATTCTTCCCATCTTGAAGAGGATCTTCGAAAGAATGTTATTTCTGCAGCCAAAGGAATAAATGAGGAAAATTATGAAGCCAAACCCGATCCGTCTGGCCATTGCCGGTGGTGCGATTACCTCCAGATATGTCCGGCTTTAAACCAAAAAAATGGCCGTTATCTCAAAGGTGCGCAAAATGGCTCATTGGAAGAAAATGTGGATCGATATGGGAAACTCACAAATCGGATAGAGGCCTTAGAAGAAGAAAAAAAGGAATTGGAAACAAACATCAGATCCCATTTGTCAAAAAATGGAGAACAACAGGTTTCTGGAAAACAATATTCCATCCATCTTAAGTCTGATGACTTAAAAAAAGAACCCAAGCTTGATGTTATTCCTTTGGAGGAGTCTAAGTAGAATGAAGTTCTATACAGAACACATGTGGTTTCAGACAAAAAAGAGAAGGGAACTCATCAACATAACTTCCCAAATTGAGAAGATGGTCGACAAATCCAAAATAGAAGAAGGATTTTGTTTGGTCTCAGCCATGCATATTACCGCGGCCATTTGGGTCAATGACGAAGAAGAAGGATTGAAACAAGATTTAATGGAATGGGTGGAAAAACTGGCTCCCACCAATCCCGATTACCGCCATCATTTAACAGGAGAGGACAATGGGGATGCTCATCTCAAACGTTCTCTTCTTCATCATCAATGTATCCTTCCCATTACCAAAGGGAAACTCGATTTGGGTCCTTGGGAGCAAGTCTTTTATTTGGAATTTGATGGCCAAAGGCGAAAGCGGGCAATCGTAAAAATGATGGGTGAATAAGTGAGAAAAATTGGAATAGTTGTTGGCGTTTTCCTCCTGTTGGGGATTCTGTATTACCTTTATCAAAAAGATGAGGGTCCTGTCGGTCCTCCAACATCCCCTGTGCTCACACCGGTTGAATCAAAAGCAGTCGAACCAGCGGTCAAAGTAACCCAGCCCCCACCTCCTCCGCCAACACCCAAAGTTGATGTGGTTAAGGAAGACATAGAGGAAAAATCCACGCCTCCTCCTCCCCCTCCTCCGGTTCAGATAGAACAGCCTGAACCAAAAACAGCGGAGCAACCAGGTGAAGAACCTCCGGTTGTCCAACCTCCCCCAGAGATGATTCCACCTCCCATTAAGATTCACAAAGAACTCATTCCAAAGAATATCGAAATTATCCGCGTTTATTATGAAAATGATTTCACCGGCCCCGGAAGAAAGATTGGATTTGATATCAATGGTTCAGGATTTACAAAAGAATTTGAGGATATGATCGAGGTTGATTCGGGGCATCCGGCGGTGAAGGTTGTTAATCTAAAGTTAAAAACATTAAATCAGATTCATGGGAGCCTTCATGTGGGAAAAAAGGTGCCGACAACGGCCATCTTCCCTCAAGTATTAATTAAAGAGAAGGTTGTTTTTCGTGCCAAAAGACCTTTTGCGGTTATTCGTCCTGGAGAAGTCCTCAATTTGGCGATCACGGAAATGGGGCAATCAGGCCGGGAGGGTCGATTTCGGGTATTTACGAATTTAACAAAAAAGATGTTTAAGGATTTCTCGATAATATCATCAACGCCAACAATTCGGATTCTGAATCTCAAGCCCACATTGCCCTATTTGGTTGATGCCGACATTATTATTGGAAGGGCTACCGCCGGAAGTTACGATCTTACGGTGAAATTAAAAGACAAAAAAATATGGGAGAGAAGTGGTTTTATTCGAATTGTTGCTCCCAATGTTGGGGATTCGGGATTGGCTCAACATATATTTCCTGTCGATAAATATCATCGACCAGGGGATAAAGCCCGATTTGTTGTGCATGGAAGTGGTTTTCGTCCCACCGATGTTAACTTGTTGTCCATAAAGGTTTCTGGATGGGAAACGACACCAAGTACCTTTACTTACGTGGCCCCAGGTCGAATGGAGGTTTCTTTTGATGTTCCTCTCAGCGCGGCAGTATCGGGATATAACCTACATGTTATGAATGGAGATAAAAGCATTCTCAAAAAGTCCGATGCTTTTGTTGTTGTGGGTAACAATTGGACGCGATCCCTCAAACTGGATCCTTCGCTTGTTCCTGGGGGAAAGAGCACATTGATATTGGAAGGGAGGGATATGGATCCTTCTTTTATCTCCTCCATTCAGATTGAGGTTGATGAACCTTATCTTTTTATCGATCCTTTTATTCTTCAAAATGAGAAAAAAGCCACAGCCCAAATCATCGCTGGCCCAAATGTTGCTCCCGGCGATTATTGGGTGAAATTGAAAACAGAAAACGGCCCCATTTCTCCGCATTTTGGATCCATTATCCGAATAATTAACAAGAAATAGACCTTCCTATTATTCGCATTATTGTAAGATACCAGCATAATCCTCTCCATACCCTCTCTATATGTGAATTGAGTTTTGATGCGAAAACTTGTTACAAAAATTTTACAAGTTCTTCATCGAATCTTAATCCGGACTAGGTAGTCTGTTCCTAAGTTGTTAATGGTTTTTGGACCCACTTAACAGTCAAGTTGAAAAAAGGGGGAAGGATTACGATGTCCCATGCACAGCCGCCTGGCGGCCCATCCAAGGAAGGATCTGTAGAAGGTCAGATTGGCCTCGATGTCGAGATTGAGCAACTCATCTCGGGTAAAAACAACAAGGCCGTTCATACCTGCTTGGAAACCATCCGTCATTCCCAAGAGGTGGGAGATAAGAAACGGTTGGCATGGGCTGTATTTGAGTTGGCGGTTGAAATGAGATCGCAGGGCCAATACGCCAACACGGTTCACCTTCTCGAGAAAACCAGAACCCTTTTTGAAACAATTGGAGATGAAGTTGGATTGGCCTCCACCTTTGAAGAATTGGCTTTCTCCAGCCGTGAACTTAGCCGAAATGCCCTTGCCCTTGAATATTCCCACAAAGCTGTCCACCTCCTTGAGAAACTCAACATGATCCCAGAACTCGGGCAAGCCTATGACAACTTGGCCTATATTTCCTTTTTCCTTTCCAAACGACATGAAAGCTTAACCTATGCAAAAAAGGCGAGAGCCATCTTTCGAGAACATCAAATGGAGAGAGACCTCGCTTGGAACTCTTGTAATTTGGCCATGATCTACCTCGACATGGAGTATTATCAGCAATCTGAGAAATATTATTCCGAGGCCATTCATTTGTTTACCGAGATGAACAACCAACAAGGATTGGCGTGGAGTTTGTTGGGATTGGCCACCGTTCAACGGGCCCTGTGTCAGTTCGATTCGTCACTTCTTGTTTTGGAAAAAGCCAAGGGAATTGAAAAGGAATTTGAACCCAAGGATTATCCTGGGTGGATGGCTTTAAATGAAGCGGCCATACACCGGTCTCAGGGAGAGGATGAAAAGGCTTTTAGTAGAAATAAGTCGGCCATCAATTTGTTTAGTTCCATAAAAAATCAAGTTGGAGTGGCGTGGGGTGTCTTTCAAGTGGGACAAATTCTTCGAGATCGAGGGCTTCTTGTTAAAGCTTGGCAAGCCGTAGGTCGCTCGGTCGATTTGTTTCAAGATGTCTCAAATAGAAAAGGATCAGGATGGGCTCAAAATGAATGGGGACTGACCCATATGGAATTGAACAACCTGGGACATGCACGAGATTGTTTTGTTAAAGCCTTTGTGTGCGGTGAACAACTGAGTGCCACCGGTCTTTGTGCAGAAGCCCAAAAGAATTTGGCCAATCTCCATATCGAAGAAGGAAAATTGGAAAAGGCTCATGAAACAATGGAAAAAGCCGATTACCTTCGAAAGAAATTGGATATGTGGGAAACCCTTCCTGATCTTTATCTTACCCAGGCTCGGTATTACATTTTAAAAGACCAATTTATAAAGGCACGGGCTTATATTCGAGAAGCGGAGGAATTTACCAATCAACACCATTTGTATCGATTCAAACCGCATTTAAGTGTTACTTTAGGGGAAGTGTTGTTTGGAATGGGAGATGTGACAGGCGCCATTCAAGCCTGGACCAAGACATTGGAAGATGCCAATCAATATCACCAATTAAAACCAAGGACCGAGGCTCTTCTTGGCCTTATTCAAGCGCAATGGAGAGAAAAATCAACAACTGAGTTGGGTTCTTTGTTGAGCCAGGTTGAGAAGGATTTGCGGTTTGGCGGTTCGCGAAAGCTTCGGGCCAAATATTTGATTCTTAAGGGCCTTATGACCTATTTCACAAAGGGAACGGTAGAAACCCGATATTTTGCTCAAGCCATTCGTTTGGCTGAAGTGACGGGGTTGGGATTGATGAAATTGTATATATTAGAAATGTTGACGCAGATTTATGAAAACTTAAAAAAGTATCGGGAGCGCGATAAATGTCGGAAAGAAATCCAATTTATTATGTCACAAGGTTCTATCGACTCCTACTTTCTCAGGTCCCGTCCCCGCCCCATTGAAGGATTGCCGATCTCCATTGTTATTTAAGGAGAATTGTTTCCAACCCCCGTCGGATCATCATGATACCGATAGCAGCAAGAAAAATACCGAAAACTTTGGCTGATACTTTTGATGTGGCTTCCCCAAATGTCGCCAAAATCTTATCGGATGAAAGATACACAGCTAGCGTAATAACCAGGTTGGTGAGAAGGGCCAGTAAAATAATAAGGAAGGGATATTGGTCAGTTAAGATGAGGAGGGTTGTCACCATGGCCGGTCCCGCGATAATAGGAATCCCAATAGGAACAATTCCAATAAAGGCATCAGCCGGTTCTCCAATGGGTTTATTTTGGGACCTACCAAAGACTTCCTGGACAGAAAAGATGAGCAGGAGAAGCCCGCCGGCAATTTGGAAATCCGCTGGGGTGATGCCCAATAACCGAAATATGAGGGTTCCCGCAAAACAAAAAACCAATCCAAAAATGAGGGCTGTGGTAACAGCTTGAAAAACCAATTTCCTTTTTTCTTTTTTTGTGAATCCTTCTGTTAAACCCACAAAAAAGGGCATCGAGCCCAACGGATCAATGGCAACAAAAATGGGAATAAAAGCCAAAAAGAAGGTTTCCATAGTAAGGTAGAGGATATAAAAATTGATAATCGAATGCGATCGTGATCGCGAAAGCGAATGGGATTGGGAATGGGGGTTAGATAGGGTGGGTTCCTTCTAAAAATTTAAGTAAAATCCCACCCTTGGCGCGGTAGCTCAGTTGGCAGAGCATGGGACTCATAAGCCCAGGGTCGGCGGTTCGATTCCGCCCCGCGCTAAAAATTTCGCTCACGCGAAATTTGGTCGTGGGTTGTGAGTCGTGAGTGGTGAGTTCAAGAAAGACATTTAAAAAAAACATGCGAAAATATTACACTCACCACTCACCACTCACCACTCACTACTCACCACTTACCACCCTATTTGGGGACCTGAGCTTGTAGAAGCCAAGCTCAGGTCCCTGTTTTGATAGATGAAATTTCTTAGTTCAACAACATGAAGTGAAACTTCTTAACCAATTGTCCGTTCAAAAATATCTTTGCAAGGTATGGACCCCTCGGATACTTTCGACCCAATTCGTCACGGCCGTTCCACTGAATCTGTTGGTGTCCGATATCACGATAATCATTGATGAGGCGTTTTAGTAATCGTCCCTTTCGCCCGAAGATGCGAACCTCAAAATGACCAGGTTTGTTCAGACCGTAAAAAACCTTGGCTGGCCTGCCCTGTCGCACCCGTGTATCCGATCCATCAACAATCTGCCCTTCATCGCGGATTGGCAAGGGAGTGAATACCGTGTCGCCGCGAACCTTAATGATGATGGTATCATATGCTGTCAATTCACCGTCGGTGGCTTCTAGCTTAAGGGTATATTCTCCAGGAGAAGAAAACCATGCCTTGGTGGTTTCCTGTGTTGGGCTTGAAATAATAACTTCGTTATTCTCTTTACCCGTGGAGGAAGAGTGAACACTCCACCTTACATCAACACGCCCAGGTGGATTGGGCAATCCATCATCACTGACCTTTCCTTCCAGAAGGACCGCTTTCAATTGAAGGACTTCCTTATCCAATCCTGCATCAACAACCGGCGGCAGGTTTTGCGGAGTGGGGGTGGATGCCTCCACTGTTAGCGAAACGCGGTCTCGGCTGGTGAATTCTCCATCAAAAGCCCGCAGCTCCAAGAGGTATCGACCTGGAGAATGAGCGATGGCCATTAACGAGATACTGTCCGGTTTGTATATCTCAATACCATTCAAGGGAGTTGAGGTAATTACGGTCCACTCGGTAACCAATTCTCCAGGAGGATTGGGTTTCCCGTCATCAGTGACCTTCCCTTTC
>MSYE01000214.1 GCA_002176905.1 bacterium F11
CGTACCGAAATATCATAGCTCTGCGCATGGCTGAACTCCGATGTTAACGACGCCGCTGGAATCCGGAACTGATACGTCGGCCCGCCCACCAACACGCCCGTCACATAATTCGGTTGCGGCACAAAACTCCCCGCGTTGTTATCCGTCCCACTCCAGTCATTGCCGCCCTTATCATTTATCTTGTACTGAACCAAACTGATTCCTGAAATCGGATCCTCTGCCGTACCACTGATCACCAACAACCCTGAATCATTAATAAAACTGTTGTCCACCGGCGCCAACATATCGCGGAGGGGGACATCAGCATCATAGGTAAAGGTTGTGGAACGAACATGAAATGCTGTTTCTAAGTTTGCTGGGACAGCCGAATCAGAGGCACGACTGGTAACATAATAAGAAACGCCGGAAGTTAACTTCGATGCAATGTCAGGAGGATTTCCGTATTCCCAAGGATCAACACCGCTGGCTATTGCATAAACAACAGAACCCGAATCAAACTCACCAGAGATAGAATTCCACCATTCCATGGTTGAGTTCCTGCGGATGGCAACTTCCACCTGACTGACGACCCCGCTATTCACATCATTTGAAGTTCCTGTAATCTTCGTGATCGAATTAACAAATGTTGTATCCGGTTGTGTAACTCCTGATGTGGGTGGTGTATCGTCAAATCGAAAATCAGCCGTTGAATGACTAACGCTGTAATTTCCTGCTGCATCTTGAACTCTAACTTCGATACTGTATTGAATTCCACTTCGCCACGAAAACGTTGTTGTCCAATTTTGCCACGAATTGGTGGTTTTGGCAGCAAACCAGGCATTGTCCGGATTTGATATGGTGTATCCAAATTCAGAATAATCATTCGAGGAACTATCCCAGTAATTTGGAATATCCAAATCCTTAATTCGAATCTCTACTTGATTTACACCTGTTGGGAATGCCCCAATAAGAGCGTCAGCGGATGTTCCGGAAATGGTTGTTAATGATGATAATCGTGGGATGGTGGCATCGCTCACGCTCGGATCATAGGGGCTTAGAATAACAAGAGAAGGTGGGCTGTTATCAAAGGTAAATGTGGAATAGGATACCGTACTGATATTGTGCGCCTGATCAATTATTCTTGATCTCACGTAATACCGTTCACCCGAGGCCCAAACTGGAGTTGAACTATCCAAAATCCAAGTGGCTGTTGTTAATCCCACCGTTACATTTCTTACTGGGCCACCATCCGATGTAATCCATGTAATGGCAGGATCCCACAATGATCCTGTCCAATTTATTGGCGCCTGATCCCGTTGAATTTGAATTTCAACCGCTTTAATTCCGGAATTGTCCGGCGCGCTAGGAAGTCCTTTATCTGTGGCCGTCCCAGATATCGTTGGCAAAGAGACAAGAGAACTCACTCCTTCTACTGGGACATTAATTGTTGCAGTGGGAAGATGATTATCATAAAGAAAATCTGAGGTTGAATACGTAACGGAATAATTTCCAGCTCCATCCTGTGCTCTTGCTGAAACACGATAGTTATTTCCACTCACCCAAGAAGGAATGGAATCAGTGGTGGGGTATTGCCAATCAATTTCACCCGCCCCCGATCCTTGGGTAGGTCGAAAAGCGTTCGGATCGTCTCCATCAGCAATGGTAAATCCCGTTCCATTCCAGAAATTAGAGGAATCACTTAAGTCTTGGATGCGAACCGTCACGTTTTGAATATCAGAAGCAAAACTGCCTTGATCTTCCGCTGTCCCGGCCAACGTGGAAAGTGATTTTGCTGCAAAATTGAAACCACCCACGCCTCCATAATAATCATTGTTTACGGGTTTGGTTGAAGAGACGATTGGTCCCGTCTTATCAAAGGAAAAGGAAATGGAGTCGGCCGTTGTTGTGTTCCCCGCCTTGTCTGTTAAGATCAAATCAATGGTGTAATCTTCTTCTGGCATTTGTGCGACAGTGGGTAGCGTAATGCCTCCATTGGGTAGTGACCAAGAAACGGTTCCATAATAAGTTGAATAATCTGCCTGCATCTCATGAACCGTCGTGGAATCAAATTCAACACCCGGATTCCAATAATAAACATCCGCACCCGACGTATAATGGAGCCGAACCACAATTCCATCACTGGCAGAAATTGGAAATCCCGATCTATCGGCATTGGCTGTTCCTTCAATGGAAGAAAGATTAGAAACAAAGCCACCTGTCGTGGGAGTTGAAATGGCACCATAGGGATCGGTGTCATCAACTATAAAGGTGATTTGGTTATTGGAATCAAAACTATCTTCGACGTTTCCTTGACCCGACTGACTTGGAGGAACAATGGTATCATCTCTCGCCCGTGCTTTTACCACATATTGCTGGTCTCCTTCGTTTACCCAGTCGTTGGGATCAGAAAACAAGAATTTCCATGTTTGGCTGGATACAAAATTCTGAATGGCATCCGCATTCAACCAATTGGCTGATTCCGGCGTCCCGGAAGAGAAAGAAATTCCATTCCAGTAATAGGTATCATTATCGGAAAGGTTGACGTAGGAAAGAACAACTTGGGCCTGATCAATCCCCGCCGCCCCCTGTGCGGGCGCATCATCGGAATATCCGGTAAAGGCACTCCCTCCTGACAAATCAGTTGATTGATAGGATTGACTATCCACGGGTTTTGTGACGGTCGTGTCTGGCTTGGAGGTATCCATGCGAAAGCTGAGGCTTGAAATACCCAAAACAAAATTCGATTGGACATTGTCAGAATTGTCAATAGCTCTGGTAAGAAGTGTAAACCACTTCCCATCCCGAATGGGTTTGACCAATTCCGTGTTGAGAGCAGCCGAGGTATAGGTCCAGGCATCGGTCCCCACCATCGTGACCCACGTTGATTGTGATGTATTAAAGAGGGATCCGCTCCAATAGAGATCTTCCGAATTGGAATAAAGCTGAAATTCGATTTGATCGAGATTCGACTTAAAGCCTGGTGCAAATGAACCAGAAGGATCCGAAGCCGTACCGGCAATATGGACAAGGGTTCGCAGAATCTGTCCGTTCACCACTTGAGTTGATCCCGCAACAGGAGGAGAGGTATCCATGATCACACTGAATTTGGTCATATTGGCTTCCAAGGATTCTGTGTTTCCTGCCAAATCGCGTGGATTGATAATAAAGGTGTATTGACGTCCATCCTGATAGGGGACAACCGGTGCGGTACTCCAGTCCACTTTTGCTTGCAAAGGAACAGTTACCAAATCTGTTGGGATCGTTTGCAGACCCAAAGTCCAGGAGGATCCGGCGGTTTCCCAGTAGCGACCATCATCCCTTTTTAACCGAAGCGTTATCTGAGATGTGGAAGGTTGATCGGGATTGGAGGGATCCTGTGCGGTTCCGGAAATCATAACAATGGTATGAGTTGAAGTTGCATTGGGCATTTGAATCACTGTTACCGGCACGGTGCTATCAATCACAAAATCCACTGTGGCCGGAGTGGGTTCTTCTAAGCCACTTCCCTTAGAGTACCCAACAGTCGTAACAGTATAGGATGCATTTACGATTCCATACGGATTTGTAACCGCCAAGGACCATGCATAATCCGGTGTCGGATCATTGGCACCAGGAACATTAACCGGATTGGAAGTAAAGGACGTACTCCAACTTGTTGTTCCTTCATTCCACCAAGCCGCTTGGCCTTTATGCCGTTCCAGCGAAACATAAACGCCATTTGTTAACCTTAAATTTTCTCCATCTCCCGAAATCGTAAGGACACTTGGATCAGTGGGTTTAAAATGGTCCGTATCTGTTGGAGTATTGATGAAGGTATTGGCCGGGGGTTCTGTGAAGGAGAATTTCACTTCATAACCCGCTGGTACCGGTTCGATATTTCCAGCCTTATCAACAGCCCTGGTCTCAATATAAAAGGTTGTGTTATTTTGCCACACAACATTATGGGCAACCGTGTCATAGGTCCAGGTCGCAGGTTGACCTTTGGGATCATCAACAGAATCCGATTGAAACCAGGTATCTGCTGTTGTGGTCCAAGAAGAACCTGTCCAATACCGGGGGCCTGCATCGGCTTCTTTTATTCGGATGAGGACATAATCCAATTCACCCGGTAAGGTATCCTGAGCCGTACCGGAAGCAATCGTAACCTCACCCACATCAGGAGGACTCGACGGGAAAGTTGCGTTTGCTGTTGGGCTTGTTTTATCCACTGTAAAGAAATTGGTTGTATACGAGGTTTGTAAGTTACCCGCCAAATCAACTACCCGAGACACGATCTGATAAGTTGTGTTGTCGGTTAAGGGATTCCCCGGAATATTGTAACTCCAGGTTCCACTGGAGAGACCAACAAAACTTGTTGAATTCCAATATTGCGTTGATGAATCAAAATCAGGGGTTCCGTCGTCTTTCCACCACATATCATCGGACAAGCGCTGAAGACTCATCTCAACCCCTGTGGCCCCAATTCCCGCCTCAAAATCGCGAGGGCTGGCAAGGGCACTTCGATCATCGGCTGTTCCCGTAAAGCTTGTTAAATTCGTCACAAAACTATTATGGGCTGGATTTGAAACGGTTGCCGTTGGCGTGAAAAGGTCATAAATAAAACTGGCTTGGCCATCAGGACTTTCTGTATTTCCTGACCGATCAATGGCTCTTGTTAGAATCGTATATTCATAACCATTTTCAAATGCGTTTGTTAGGTTATTGTAACTCCAAGTCGACTCTTCGATTGAGCCATTTGACAATGTTAATGGAGGGAAGAAGTCTTCCGAACCACCCACCCAATTTACTCCGTCCCAATAATCTCCTCCGGAGCGCGTTAATTGCATTCGGAAATGAGCCCCTGATCCTGAATCGATACCACTTGAACTATTCCCATCTCGTGCTGTCCCTGATAAAACAGTGGGGGCCGTATTGACTTTGGCACCTGCGGCGGGGAGCGTTAGGATGGAAGTGGGAAGTGTTGTGTCGTATTTAAATACGGCACCCCCGATATTGTTGTTAATATCATCGCTGGAAATGAAGATTTCATTACCAGCATTATCTCTCACATCTACCCATATTCGATAAGTACGGTTAGAAGTTAAGGTAAATCCACTCACAACCCAACTTGACGTATAAAGAGTTACGGTGGTTCGATATATCCCCGCATCAAAAATATCATTCCCTGGGCCACGCCAGAATGTCAAATTGTCGACTCGTTTTAAGGTGATCTTTACAAACTTAATTCCCGAATTTCCTGTGGCGGTATCAGACATGGTTCCGGAAATCTGAGCGAGGGTGGCGGCCCGATAATTTCCATTAGTCACAGGGTGTTGAACGGTTGCAGATGGTGCCAAATTATCAAATGAAACTGTTACTCCAACCCCCGCAGGAACATCTGCATTGAGAGGGCCAAATTCAACATTATCTGCTAAATCTGTTGTCCGAGGCACAATCTTGTAACCAACTCCAGGCGTTAAAGCCGATTGAATATCTCCTGGTAATGTATAGCTCCAGGTGTTGGGACTGGGATTCGTACTATTGGTTACTTCAAAATACGTTGGATCATCACCAAGGAAGGCTCCGCCATCCCACCACTTTGAATTTGATTGTTGTTGGAAAGCAACTGTTACGGTATGTGTTCCTAATGCAGCCTCAAAATTTAAAGAACTTGATGGATCATCAGATGCTGTTCCATCTACTTGGGTTAAGGATGTAACAAATCCAGCGGGAGGTGATGTGACTGTTGAGGTTGGTTTTAGATTGTCATATTTAAATGTGATTGTATCAATAGGCGATACATTTCCTGCCTCATCTGTTGCAGTGGATCGAATAATATACCGATGGTCGTTTATTAAGGATAAATCCACATCATTAAAGCTCCAATTGGCTGTTGTCCCCCCTGTCATTCCCAAATAAATGGGATCACCTGAAACAAAGGATGTCCCATTAAAGTGTGTCCCAGCATCCTGGTCTTCTATTGCAATTGTGACGGTACTAACTCCAATTGCATCGGCTCCTGGGTCGGAGGAGGTTCCAGCAATTGGGGTTGAAATCCGAATTGGCGAATACCACAATTGATCAATTGGGAAAGATATTGAAACCGAAGGATCGGTATCATCAAACGTGAAATTGCGTGTACTGTAAATTGCCGAATATTGACCAGCATAATCCATCGATCTTGCAACAACGGTATACTCCGCATCGCCAACCATACCACCCGGCACCGTGTAATGCCACGCGGCTGGACCATCCTTGGTTGTGTTGATCCATGTTTCATTTGTTGTAAAGGAGGAACCCGTCCAGTAATATAAGGTTCCTGATCCGGTCGACACTTTTATTTCAACAAAATCCAACCCAGCCATATTTGCATCAGCGGTTCCTGTGATTAACGTTAATACATCAATTGATGATGCTGATGGACTTGATATTCCAACAGCCGGCGTTGAATTATCCACAATAAAGTTCCTACTGTCCGATCCCGGATCTCCTGGCACCTCAATGTTCCCAGATCCTGTTCCGTCATCCAATGTGGTGTTGTCTTCTCCTCGCCATTCAACTGTGAACTGTCGGTGTCCGTTCGCATCCAGCGCCGAACTCCAATCTGCCACCGACCCCAAATACGTTGATGGACTTGTCCCGCTTGTGTTCAACCACGCATCCGCCGGCAAAGTCGTCGATGAAAACGCCGCGCCGCCGCCCCAGTAATACGTGTCTCCACCATCCTGATACGACAACCGCATCTGCGCACTCTTCGCACCCGCGTTGTTCGATGCGTATCCATTGTCCACCACACTCGCCTGGAATCGACTTGAGACCTGACCCA
>MSYE01000215.1 GCA_002176905.1 bacterium F11
AAGAACACAATCATGACAACAATCCCAATGAATTTCATGGAATAACATCCCAGGGGGATGGGTCCCAAAGCCCTTATCTTCGAAAGTTGAGGCAGGTATATTTTTATTATCAATCTCAATGGATTGGTGAAGGCGGGATACGGGCAGACGCTGGAGGGAGTCGGGATATTGTTGACTCTCCCGCAGATGGTATTATCAATTCTGCTGAGTTGAATTTAATTGGTGTTTCTTGGCAATTAACGGAAGGGAATCCCAATTACAAAAGCGAAGTGGATTTTCGTGAAGATCAAACAATCAACGCCCTCGATTTGAATGAGCTAGCTCAACGTTGGCTTGCCAAAAAAGGAGATGAACGATACAGAGTAGAATATGATGTTGCCGGAGGAGAGGGAACGGAGGAAGTTACCCTTAACGGAAGTGCCAGCATTTCATCCGGCGGTCCTATTATTGCCTACCGTTGGTATAGGGTAAATGACCAAGGAGAAAGAGAATTTATAGAGGATAATGTCGAAATTATTCAAAACCTTTCTCTTGGTGAACACACATTCGCCCTGGAAATCGAAAACGAGCAACATCAAACCGATGATGATGTTATTGTAATTAACATTGAGGATCCTGCTCCGGGAGAAGACAATTTTCTTATCGAAGGTCTCGTTACAGCCAGTCAAAGGTGGGGAGATGCTTCCATTCAGAAAAGGGGGGAAGTCCTTAGCTTAACCTATCAGAGTGAAGGGAAACCCGATCGAACGATTATCTATGAATTGGATTTGCGGCAAAAAACGCTTCAGCGAACCCGAGTGGGGGTGGATACCATCACAGAAATGGCCACAACGAACTTGGCGAATTACTTGGATCTTCTTGATGAAATGTATCAGGATTCCTGGAATGCGAGAGTCAGCGACCCATTGGACAATCCCAATTTTGAGTGGGAATTGGAATTGAAAAATCGATTTATTGCATTACTGGAAAACGAAGAACAACAAAGTCAACCAATAGAGGATGCTTTGTTGGAGGCTGAATTGGGCGATATCCGGGTTTTTCGTACAGAGCGTACTGATAATGGACAAGGAGGAATTGTCTACCATTCTGTTAGGGTTATGAGAAACCAAGACATCCTCATCGATGTTCCCCTATCTTATGTTAATAAGGATATCGTCATCCGAGGAGATGGTTTGGTTTTGGTTCAGTATTTTGATGCGGACCGTGGTACCCAATTATGGGCTTATGACACAAATTCCAATTCACCGTTTGATGCTTCTTTCAATGATCTGTTGGTGGATTGGTTTGCGAATCTGATAGATCGGGATATACCTAGATTTTTTGATGAAACGCATTGGGTCGCCGAACGAAACCGCGAAACCATTTTGGTTCTTAAAAGTCCTCACCAAGGTGCGTCGGTTGATATTGAATTTGATTATTCAAACGAAATTATCTATGTGCCTGGATTGGATCCCATTTACCTCGAAAACAATCCAACTGAAGCCATAGCACATTTGGAAGCCATAATGCTGATATTAAGAAGAATGGAGCAAGAAGAATCGTCGGAAAAGCCTCGGATATATTCCTCTTTCTTAAGATCGCTGGGTGCAACCATAGAATCTTATTTGTTCCCTGCTGTGGCAGCTCCACTGGATCAAGGATTGAGGGTTGTCGCTGAAGATGACAAGGTTATCTCCATGCGCTATCTTGAGGGAGACCGCTACTTGGCTTTGACTGATTTAAGGGCCACGGTATATGACGATAATAATATCGCTGCAGCTTCTGTTCCGAACTTATGGTCACTAAAAGGATGCGATGTTACTGGGTGTGAAGAACATGTTTCTCTTTTCTACGCTCAAGAACGAAGAGCCGGCGTCAATATAGATCGTCCAGGCGTGTACACGTTTCGCGTTGTCGCGGGTGAAGAATCCGAAGGCGTGCATGACGATGTTCAGGTCACGGTGGATTCCTTTGGTATTTTAAATCAATCAGAATTGGGAAGCCAAAACATACAGGAAAGGGAAGGAAGCCATGACCTTTCTCTAATTTCATTAAATAAGAAATTTAATCCTGAAAGGGGAGAAAAAGGAGATATCGATTTCAATCTCTCGACCGAAGCCAATGTGAAAATTCACATTCTTAATCAGGATTACCACATTGTGGATAGATGGGGGAATGCACAGTATGGCGCCGGTCATCACATTCTCCAATGGGATGGAAGTGGCCTTCCTTCTGGATCCTATCATGTTTGGATCTATATCGATGGTAAGTTATCGAAATCAAAAATAATTATCTCAAAATAACGGGCCTCACCAAGGGATCCCCGTAACCATATTTGATAAGCTGTTTTTCTATTGCGCGGAGAAGAGGTTTTATTAGATATGGAACAAATTATTGAAAAAACAATAACTTTGCTTAAGAATTATTCCCACAAGGGTTTGGTGGCCATTCTGATCCTCATCGGATTTTGGCTCATTGGATATGTGGCCAAAAGTCTCATTTGCTATACCGGGAAACGAACACGCCTTCCGGAAGCTTTCCTTGAATTCATCGCTCAAACCACGTACTGGATCATGATCATCTCTGGGTTTATTTTCTCTCTTGCTAATCTGGGTATCAATATATCGGCTCTCGTCGCTAGTCTTGGATTAACGGGATTTGCTTTGGGGTTTGCCTTGAGGGATGCGCTTTCAAATTTGATTTCGGGGATATTAATTCTTATCTACAGGCCTTTTAAAGAAGGCAATCACATCTCAGTTGCGGGATTTGATGGACTTGTTGTCGATATTGACCTTCGTTATACTATTCTCAATAAAGAAGGAAAGAAGATATTGATACCAAACTTAACGTTGTTTACCAACCCTGTCTTGGTGACCGAAGGCGATAAATAATCCCTCATTGTTTATTTGATGACAGAAATCTTTTCAATATTTCCTTCCACATCTTGAAAGAAATAAGTCCCAGAAGCGACAACGAATCCATCTCGCGTTGTGCCATCCCATATTGCGGTTCCGTATTCCGATGAGCTTGCTTGACATTTCAGCGTAACCACTTCAAATCCATTAAGGTCGCGAATAATCAAATTATCCTTGCAGGGAATTGAAATCTTGTCGTCTTCAAGAGGATAAAGATAATTGATAAATCTTATTTTCTTGTCCACCGGGCCTGGATTCGGGTTGATAAAGGGGGGCTCTGAGGAGTGAGATCCGTTTTCAACCAGGCTGTTTAAGTAGACCTCAAGATTCGTATAGCCTTCGGAATTTAGGGTTTTGTTGTTTCGATCGGTATCATCGTTTGGGTTAAGGCCGTGTGACAACTCCCAGCTATCCGGCATACCATCCAGATCGGAATCAGCTACGGGTGTTCCGGGTTCCAGTGGAACCAAGGGATCAGCAATACCAAGGATCGAAATAAGGTCATCCTGAGAGTTAATGACTTGCCCTGATCGCGTTATCAATTGAGCGATAATTCTTGTGTCGTGATAATCTCTGTGTTTGGAAGCACCCACACTGTTCAATATCCAATTGTAGGCCTCAGGTGCGGTCATAAGATAAGGAGAGTTATTAAGAGTAAAGGGAAAGGGGATAGAAACCAAATCACCAGGCTCAAATGCTCGAAAGGCTTCGTCTCCAATCAGAGTTCCGTCATGCCGGAGGTCCCCGTCAATATCCATGTAATTTGTACGGCCATGGAAAAGGATCGAGCCATGGCCATTATGTCCGAAGAAGGCTACATTTCGGATGCCATCCACTTTGGAAGGCCCAACAACAAGATAGTTCCCAATATAATTGGCATTTAGGAAACCTCGAGAAGGATTGGTCCCAACGTGACTCGAATTGTGAGACCAGTCATAAATAACATTGTTTACCACCTCTGCATCCATTCCATAGAAATCGCTACTGGATTCTGATCCAACGCTAAAATGGGGATTGCGAGCACGATTGTGGGCGATGAGAGATCGATAAAGTGTAACCCCGTTAATTCGAGCCGAACGTTCTTCCAATGATAAATTGTTGCGCAAAATAAGCCCAAATCCGTGGGGCCCTTTTTCGTGATAAGAGTAATCGAGCCCTTCTGCGATCAGACAATTTTGAATGGTGTAATTTTTTGCTCGATAGGCATCCAGCGTTTCATCCATTCCCCAAGATGTAGAGAGATGGTCGAGAATAATAAGTTCTGATCCTAAACCAAAAGCTATCGTGTCACCAGAACTGCCTAATAAATCCATTTTTCCCTTGCCAACTTTTGATCCGAGTGTTTTCGCGTTATAATCCCCCAAACGGAATCGAAGATAGCGAACAATAAAATCCCGTCCTGAAAAAATCGTGGGATATCCGACAATCGTTATCCCTTGTCCCGGTGCTGTTTGTCCAGCCAGGGTTAGATTTGAGGTTTGAATTTTGAGCATTCTTTCCAACTTGATATATCCCGCGACATTGAAAACAATGGTTCTTGGTCCATTGATCGTATCAACTCCACAACGAAGGCTCCCAGGTATGGGGCAATCCATTCCATCTGGAGTGGGGACATCATCATCATAATCCAAAAGATTGGTTACGACATAGACATCTCCGCCTCGTCCTCCAGTTGCTTTTGCGCCATATCCAACAGCACCAGGAAATGCGGGCAGAAACGATTCTGGTTGGGGAGGCCCAAACTGAACAATACTGTGTTCAACCGCCCCAATGCTGCAGTTTTGGGACGGACGGGTAGCTCCGTAAAAGTCATAAGTTAAATCTTCGTGACAGGACGACTGAAGTTGATCAAAAGGATCTGTTGGCATCAGATTGAAATCCTTGTTATCCGGATTGACAAAGTTTAATGTTACGGTTCTATTGCCGTTGGCATAGGGGCGCGCATTCAATTCATCCAGGGTGAGTTGTTCAAACTTGTTGGCATCGTTATTAAAACCGGCCACAAACGGATTTCCATCCGTCTGGACCAAGACATTGTTATCCCACTGATTCCCATATGCATTATTTTGATCCGGCATGAATAAATCAACCGTTATTGGTTTGTTGTGGCTTTCTTCATAGGGGGTGTCATACCAATTTATTCCGTAAATAATGTTGTTAAAGATATAGTTATTGGCGAGTCGATTGGTTGCTGGTTGTCCTCCCGTAAAATGGCCAAGGAAAATTCCGATGGATCCGCCGCGATATATTGTGTTATTAAAAATCATGTTTCCATTAGCGGTGTCATCGGGATGATTGACAATATTAACCCCAATGCTAATGGCATGTGCGTCATAGGCACTGCTTGTATGGAATGTGTTATTGTAAATCTTGGTGTTATTGGAACTTTGAACTTGGAGTCCGTTGCCGGATAAGCTTCCGGAGGTGGGGGTGGTATTCCAATCGTGAAACCAATTGTTGCGGATGATGCTATCGTTGCATTTCCAATATCCGATGCCGGTGTGGAATTCATTGGTAATTTCGTTGTTTTGAACAATCAGCCGTTCGGATTCTCGTAAAGAAAAACCTTGATGCCCACAACGTTGGGTTTTGTTATCTTCGATCAGAATATCTTCGGATATATTGACCAAAAGGCCTTCTCCTTTATATTGATCACGAACCAATCCAATCCCATCTGGGTTGCACCTGAAGAGATTGTTACGAATAACAGTATTCCGAATAGATTCGAGATAAAAAGTTCGTCCCCAACCCTCTTCTCCTTCTTTTTCCTCGGGATAACGGTTCCCATGGCCAATATCATCCCAATCGTGGGTATCCCGAAAAATACAGTTTTCGATCAGATGACCTTCCCCACTCCTCAAAGCAACAAGTTTGCGGGCATTTAAGGGTTTATTTGATTTTTGAACAGTACCCACAAATTCAAGAGAATCCAAAATAAAATGACTCCCGTGTATTTCAAAGAAAAATTTCTGTGTGTAATTTCCATTCCGAATAATAACCTCTTCTTCCTCATAGGGACGAATGGTAATGGGATTGTTTGCATCGCCTGAAGACTTGATTATTATGGGTGGATGGATTGGATTTTCTTCATAATCTCCGCCACGAATGTAAACGGTATCACCGGCTTTTACTCGAATTGATTGTAAATTCGATTCATCCAACGCAGAGAAGGAACACCAAGGAGAGGTGGGATCCAATGCCCATTCACGCCCCTCAATTGATCCCAAAGGAGGGTCCTGGCAATTGCAGTTGTCCTTATCAATAAAAAGGACATTTTGCCCATTTGCCTTATTTTTAGGGTCGGAATTTTCCCGACATTCTCCCTGAATTTGCAGGGGAATAAGCGCAAATAAACCAAGAAAAAATATGAATTTAGTCAGTGTTTTCATGTGATGGTTCCTGAACAATGAAAATCCCGTAAATAATTAATTGTCAACGCTATTGATTAATATAGCGGTTGATCCATCGTATTGTTTAGTTAGGGAACAATAATAAGGATAGGTTCAAATCAACTCTAATTATAGATGAATTAGGTCACACCTATTTTATAGCAACGTTAATGCCAGCAAGGGATAAGCCATAATCTATTAGCCTACCCATGGAGAGGAAAAGAGGCAATTACGGTACTCCTTATTATTAGCCCCCATTATGACTCATTACATTACATTCCTTCTAGAAATGCAAAATTCGGCCTTTTAATACACCTTTTAATGTCATTTTTACAACTTTTTTACCACTTCTTAAGGACTTCTTAATCCCCGCTCGATATCCTAAACTTATACGCAATCCCTCTTAAATTTATGCTTAATAAAATCAATACGTATCTAATAATTCTTCTATTGATACCAGGTTCTCTTCAAGCAAAAAGCCAGACGGAGGGAGCTTTGAGTCTTCTTGAGGCATCGGGAGCACGTCCCGCAGCGCTTGGAGAGGCCTTTTCTGCTGTTCCCAATGACGTCTCTGCTTTTGCTTATAATCCTGCCTCTCTTGCCTCTCTTCAAGAAAATCATGTTTCTTTTCTGTTTCAACGGGGAATTTCCGATGATTCCTTCGGTCAATTTGCATTTGGAATTCCCCTTAACCAAGAAAGCGGATTGGGTTTTTCCATTGGATATTATGATGGGGGGGACATCAGTTTTATCGAAGGAGGATCCCCAGTTACTTTAACGGCTCAGCGCGATTTGGTTTTGGCTCTTGGAGTGGCCAGTCAAATACAAATGGTATCGCTTGGCATTTCAGGTAAAATTCTCTCCTCTGAGTTGGCCGAGACAGATCACGCCAATGCCTATGCTGTTGATATGGGATTGGGTTTGACCCTTAATTCCCGTTTGCGGTTGGGCGCAGCAGTTCAGAATATCGGAAACAAACTAAAATTTAATGATGTTGGGGATGATCTCCCGCGCATTGTAAGAACCGGACTTTCCTATGACATCATCACATCAAACATCCCCACAACAATCTTTGCTGATCTCCCTTATCATCTGAACCAACACGAATATCGACCCGGAGTGGGACTTGAAACTTACGTTGGTCCTTTGGCATTTCGGGGTGGATACAAACAAGAGAGCAGTCTTGAGGAATTTTCAGCGGGAGTGGGATTTTATTTAAACCAAGCATCCTTTCATTATGCTTTTGGGTTGATCAACCAGCTGGACTCTCGGCATCAAGTCAGCTTGGATTTTCGGTTTGGATCAAGAGTGCGAACTCCAGATTTTGTTAAGAAGGACACCCCTGTAAGGGTGGTCGAAGAATTGGATCCGCTGGATCCATCAAAGAAACAAAAAAGTAAAAAAACTGATTTGGGTGAAAAACCAGCTATAACGGTTCCCGAATTAAAGGAATAATCATTATGATTAAAAAAACTCTTATCATCAGCTTATCTACCCTCTTTATCCTAGCAGGATTCAAACTCTCCATTGCCCAACAGGGTGGAGCTTCTCATGTGGAGGTTGTTAAATCATCCCATGGTTGGTCTCTAACTGTGGATGGTCTACCCTACATTATTAAGGGAGTATCTTATTCCCCAGTTACGGTGGGACAGTCACCAGCCCAAGCCTCCCAAGAAGATTGGATGGAAGTTGATGTCAATAATAACGGTCGAAATGATTTCGCTTATGATTCTTTTGTCGATACCGATGGTAACAATCGGCAAACCGTAGACGAACCAAGGATCGGTGATTTTCAGTTGTTGGAGAACATGGGTGTTAATACCATACGACTGTATCATCATGCATCGGATGATGATTCTGTTATCCCCGGATACAATGAAGAACCCAGTCAAGAAAAACAATACGAGCACCCCCCAAACAAGGCGTTGTTACGGGAATTGTACGACAATCATGGTATCCGCGTGGCCATGGGAGATCTCTTGGGTGCCTATACGGTTGGGGCCGGAGTTACCCAACCCAACATTGTTTCCTATTCAAGTGAGACCCACAAAGAACGAATGGAAGCCAGTGTTCGACAAATGGTGATGGATTTTAAGGATGAACCTTATTTGCTGATGTACATTTTGGGAAATGAGAACAATTATGCATGGACCAACAACAATGCCTATCGAGAACCTCGGCCTTATGTGGAATTTGTCCATGAAATGGCCGAACTGATTCACACTCTTGATGGAAAACATCCTGTTGCTGTTTGTGTGGGTGATTTGGGGCCGATTGATATGTTCGCCAAAGTGGCTCAGGAGAGAAAATCACAAGGTAAAGAAGACTATATTGATATTTATGGTTCCAACAACTATCGGAACAGAGGGGAAGGTTTTCAAGATCCCTTTGATGAAAGAGGATTCTTCCATGTTGTCAAAATGCGTTATGACAAACCCATTCTTTTAACAGAATTTGGAGACCTCGAACCTGTATTTGAGAATGGCGATCTGGATGAGGCAAATCAGGAGGAAATTCATAAATCAGGATGGGAAGATATTGCGAGAAACATGGCCCATAGATCTGGTGAAGATAATGTCATTGGTGGTTTTGTCTTTGCATGGCTTGACAATTGGTGGCAAGGCGGTGATCCAGGAGGGCATGCCATTGGAGCTTTGAATGAATGGCATGGCATCGCTTCCCAAGGAAACGGTAGTTCAAGTCCCTATCTTCGAAAACTTCGGCCTGTTTATGACTATTATGACCGGACCTGGAGCACCCCTCTACCTCCTCCCATAGCAAACGCAGGTGATGATCAGCGCGCTGTTGATAATCCAGGCGATGGGGACCTAAACGAGTGGGATCGCTTGGTCATAGAGAACGCACTCAACACCCAGCCACATGATAACGGTTGGGTAGCGTTAGCGGATCTCAATGGAGATCAGAGAATCGATCAAAAAGATTTGGATAAATGGGACCGCGCAAAGGAAGCATTTGATCCCTCCCCAAACTGGAACGAAGATGCCGATATTAATAAGGATGGAAGGGTTGACGCATTGGATGCCAATATTCTTCTTAGCGTGATCACCAATCCACCTGGGATCCCAGAAGCCGATATTGATGGTAATGGAACTGTCAACGTGCAGGACTTTGTTGAATGGAAAAAGGCAAGGTTTACTCATGGTCCTGGTAAGCTGGATAAAGATGCCGATATCAATGAGATTGGATATCAGGAGATAACCCTTGATGGAACCGGAAGCAGGGCGGCAGACGGTGACATCGTTTCCTATGTTTGGAGAGAAATGGGGACAATAATTGATCGAGGGGCTGTCATCACCGCTACATTTACCGTGGGTGTTCATCTTGTTACATTGGAAGTGGAAGATAGCAACGGGAATAAGAGCGAAGATTTGGTCATTGTTGCTATCGATAAATACGAACCTGTTCCACCAAAGGATAATACGCCTCAACCGGCCTTGGGTGATACGGGAGCCTCTGTGGTAACAGTGGATAAACAGGGAAACGATTGGGTTTTGTTGGTAGATGGAGAACCCTATGAAATAAGAGGGGTTTCATATTCTCCCGCACAAAAGGATCAATCACCCAACCTTTCCAATCTTCAGGATTGGATGGTGGTCGATATCAACAACAACGGTCGCAATGACTTTGGCTATGATTCGTTTGTGGATGCCAATAAAAACAACCTCCAAGATGCAGATGAATTATCTGTGGGTGATTTTCAATTGATGAAAGAGATGGGTGTTAATACCATTCGACAGTATCACCATGCCTCCAATCATCCTATTGTTCAACCGGGGTATCACACGGACCAAAATCAACACACACAATTCAACCATTCTCCCAGAATGGATGTTATGGATGATCTATATGAAACATACGGGATTCGGATTGCTATCGGGGACTTCATCGGAGCCAAAACCATCGGAAGTGGTGTGCCGTATCCCGATGATGGTGTGATTGATGCAGTGGTTGATTATGAAAATCCCTTACATAGGGATACCATGAGAGCAAGTGTTTTTCAGATGGTAATGGATTTTCGTGATAAGCCCTTCTTGCTTATGTACATTTTGGGAAATGAAAACAATTATGACAGCAGTTTCACAAATGCCCACGAAAAACCACGTGCCTATGTTGAATTTGTCCACAGCCTTGCCGAAATGATAAATGACCTTGACCCCAATCATCCCGTGGCTGTTTGTGTGGGTGATTTGGGACCCATCGACATGTTTAAAACGGTTGCTGATGAAAGAATCCAACAAGGAAAAGAAGATCATATCGATATTTACGGATCCAATAATTACCGAAATCGCGGAGGTGGATTTAGGGATCCGATTGATGATCTTGGATTTTTTAATGTTGTGAAGGAAAGATATGACAAACCAGTCTTGATGACCGAATTTGGAGATTTGGAACCCGAATTTGTGGATGGTCAGTTGAATGAAGCCCAACAACTCCAGATTCATAGGACAGGTTGGATGGATATCAAACGAAACATGGCTGGAATTGCTGGCGCAGGGAATGCCATCGGCGGATTTGCATTTTCCTGGTTAGACAAGTGGTGGCCTGAAGGAAAACACAATGAGCATGATTTGCATCCCGAAGAATATCATGGTATTGCCTCACAAGCGGATGGTGAACTTAGTCCCTATATCCGTCAATTGCGAGATGTCTATTATTATTATCAGTCCGCTTGGTCCTCAGGCCTGGTTGCGATGCCCGGGGCCAATCAAGAGATAACCGATATTATTGGAGATAATTATATTGGACAAGAGGATGTTGATGCTTGGATTGCAGCCAAATTCTCAAATATCAACAGCCCAAATTGGAATGAAACCGCAGATATAAACGGAGATGGCGTCGTTGATGTCTCTGATATTAATGAAATTATTGCTGCCAAAGAAAGTAGAGGGCCTGCGGGTAATTACGATTCCAAAGCTGATGCCAATGGTGATGGTTCAGTTGACGTTGTTGATTTTAACATCATCAATTCGGCGAGGGGTTCCACATTTGGTGGACCAGGGTATACCACGGAAGCAGATGTATCTGGAGACGGAAAGGTAGATGAAGCCGACATCGTCATCTGGAATACTTTTAAATTTTCCAGACTTGCTGATGATAATTGGAATTCACGAGCTGATATTAATGGAGAAGGGATTGAAAAGGTAACTTTGGACGGAAGTCAAAGTTATGATCTAACAGGTACGATAACCAGTTACCAATGGATTCTCGACAGCCGAACGCCTATTGGCAATAAGCCTCGTATTACCGTTTCCTTGCCTGTCGGTGAATATACGATTACCCTTCTGGTTCAAAACGATAGACAACAATCAGCGCAAGAAAATACGCATGTTACCATTCGTCCTGCTGAACCAATTCCCGTGGCCGCTGCCGTTCCGGAAGAGAACGAATCACGTTTAATGGTTAACGCAGGGAAGGAGCAATTTATCACCTTAAGAGAGGTTCCTGGTAGAGGATACATGGGATTGACAACCTTGGAAGGAGACGTTTCCAGGGGAGGAGAAGTTGTTAAAAAACCAGAGATATTGGAATGGTCATTTAGGGGATGTGAGAAGGAAGAAGCCTGTGGAGAGGTGTCAATCTATTATCCGAATTCCTTAAAAACGGGACTTAATATAAAAGTGCCAGGAATCTATCGGTTTATGTTGTTGGCGTTATCGGATGGAGAATTGGCTACCGATGAAGTTAAGGTTAATCTGCTCTCTCACGGTATTTATAATCTTTCCTCACTTGCGTCATTGAATGGTTTTAACTCCATCATTTCTCCTATTAAACGAGATTTAAGGAAGAAATTTAACCCCAATAACAACAATGAAACAGGTGAAATTGGTTTTGGTCTTTCTGAAACCGGATGGGTTACCATCACCATTAAGGATAGGAAAGGAGATTTGGTCCGACGTCTTATCAGTGCCAACTATTCGGCAGGAGAGCATGTCGTGGAATGGGATGGGAAAAGTGATTCCCAAGTCATTCAGGCATCAGGCTTTTATCGTGTCTATTGCGAAGTGGATGGACACACGCATGAGCAAAAGTTGATTATTTCAAAGTAAATATCGTTATCTTGTAACAAGTGATAACCATATAAAAAATATCCCCTCCACATATCTATTCACACAGGAAATAATGGGTGTTGAATCAAGTCCATAAAGTTATAGGGGTTCTTTTTTGCCTATTCCTAACATCAACATTAGGAATAAGAATTCAGGCAGAAGATGTATCTGCGGAAATCGACTTTGCCACTTTCTTCAATTTGGGGGAGAATTCGGTTCTGACCGCTATTCAGGCTGACAACGAAGGAAATGTCTTGATCGTTGGATCCGCTTATTATGATCCCCTCCGTTATCCCACCGCACACAGGATTGGCCCACCTGAATCCGTTGATAATCAGGATATCGTCCTATCAAAAATTAACAAAGACGGGACTGATATTCTTTGGATGACCTTTATAGGAGGAAGAAGGGCAGATTATCCAACCGGAATTAAGCTATTGAAGGATCTTGATGGTTCCATCCTTTTAACCGGTCAGACAACCTCTCCTGACTTTCCAACAACAAACAATGCTGTCATACCCAGGCCTCCGCCGGTTGAGATTGATGATGGTGTGGTGGTTCGTCTGAGTGAAAACGGTTCGCAACTTCTTTATTCAACTTATTTCGGAGGAAGTGATGCCGATCAGGTCCTGGATGCGACCATGGATGTTTCCGGGAATATCTTTGTTGTTGGAAAAACCCACTCCCATGATATGCCCAATCCCCAAAATAGCTTGAAGGGTATAAGTGACGGTTTTGTCAGTGTTATAGACCACACAGGGTCCAATGTTGTCTTTACAGAATATATCGGAACCGAAGAGGACGATCTTCTTGTGCATGGCGAAAAGATTGAGGAAATTGAAATTAATCCGTGGCGAAGAGCCTATTTTTTGGGAAGTGTTTTTTCTGATGGATTGGAGACAACCGAGGACGCGCTTTATAAGAATCACCAAGGAAATGAAGATTTGTTTATTGGGGAGATTTCAGCCTTTGGGCAAATCCATTATTTGAGCTATTACGGTGGATCAGAAGCTGACGCCACGCTTGGCCATTCAATGGAAGTGGATCCCTTCGGCAATATCTATGTTTCTGGTGTTACACTGTCTCAAGATTTTCCACTCTATAATGCCCATCAGACAGACTATATCAATGAAAAGAATAATGGTTTTTTGTTTAAGATAAATTCCTTAAATAATTTAAGCTTCTCAACCTACATTGGAGGAGAAGCGCTCGATTTCTGCACGGGCATCACTGTTGATTCTTTCGGGCGAATATTTGTGAGTGGCGTGTCTGTCTCTTCTGATTTTGAATTAACACCTGGAGCCATAAAAACAGAATTAAATGGAAATTCCCGCACATTCATTCAAACGTATTCACCAAGGGGAAACCTGTTGTATTCCTCTTTTTTTGGGGGCAGTCAATATTCGCACGGACTTGATATTGACCTTGGTTTGGAGGAACAACCCATCCTCTTTGGTGTTTCAAATGAAACCGACTTTCCTGTAACACCCGGCGTCATCAATAGCCCGCCTGGACCTTTTGGCCAATCTGAATATGTTGCGAAAATTAATCTTTCCAATTTTCCATCTCCCCTCATCTCAAGTAAAGGGATTGATGTTGATCTGGTTTTTTCCAGTTATTTTGATGTCGGGGGCTTTGATCCTAGCATCACCGCCGTAAAATCAGATGAGGATGGATCAATCTACATCGGAGGTCATGTTTACTGGGGGCAGGACTCTATTCCTGATAATGCACGGCATTTTGGACCCCTGGGATTCATGGACTTTTTTATTGCAAAAATGAGTTCGGATGGATCAACCCTTCATTGGTTAAATTTGATCGGAGGAAGTGGCACAGAATTTTCCCGAAACAGCGAGATAATAATTGGTCAAGACAAATCAATTTCCTTTTTTGGGGATAGCAGCTCCGATGATTTTCCAATAACCGACCAAGCTTTATTTTCTTCTAATAGAAAATCAGATGGTGTTCTCTTTCGATTCAATTCCAAAGGCTCGAAGCTTCTTTATTCCTCTTATTTTGGGGGAAGTCAAAATGACGGTATCCTTAATATGGCCCAGGATACAGATGGAAATTGGCTGGTGTCAGGGTACACCCAATCGCCTGATCTGCCTCAAGCGCGCAACTCCTTTGGTGGGGGATTATCAGATGGTTTTGTTACAAAAATATCATCTGATGGAACCCAAGTTCTTTTTTCTAAATATTTTGGTGGAAGCGATACATCGGTAAATGCGGTTGAAGAATATATCTATGACGTGGTGATAGATTCAAATAACAATATTTATCTTGCGGGGGGAATTTATTCGGAAGGAATGCCAACCACAATGAATGCGTTTTCAAGGCAACCCATTGGAGAAAATGATGCCTATTTTGCAAAGCTCTCTTCAACTGGAGATCTCCTTTATGGAACATACTTTGGAGGAACAAAAAGAGAGGATTTTAATTTTAACCTGGCCAGAGACAATTTTGGGAATATCTATTTGGTAGGTGCCACATATTCGGATGACTATCCAACAACAGAGAATGCTTCCCAACCCCAATTTGGAGGCGTATCAGATGGTTTTATCTCGAAATGGGATCCCAATATGAATTTGGTTTATCTGACCTACGTTGGTGGATATCTGGATGATGAATTAAGCAATTTGGCTATTGATTCGACTGGAAATATATTTGTTATAGGAGACATGGAATCCCCCGATATGAAGGTGACAACGGATGCCTTTCAAACGGATTTAAAAGGATATGGGGACAGCTATTTGCGAATTTATGGGCCCAATGGCCATCTCTTATATTCAACTTATTTTGGGGGAACCAATTCAGATTATGGGAATGCCATAGATCTCAACCATAGGAGAGAAGTGACCATGGTGGGTTTCACCAATTCGGAAGATTATCCGACCACACCCGGTTCTCACCAGCAAACAAATGAAACAGATAATTCAGGTTTTATAACAAAGGTCTCTGCGTCCGGGGTGCCAGATGGAGGTCCTCAAGCTGATGCTGGACCGGATCAGGATGGCATCATTGATTCCTTGGGAGATGATGTGGTTGATGTTTCCGATTTTAATATTTGGAATGAAAACAAATTCAAAACTGAGAATGATCCAGAGCGAAACGATGATGCTGATATGAATGGGGATGGGGAAATTAACGAAGTGGACTTTCAAATCTGGTTTGATGCCAAATTCACAGAAAAAGGACAGGGGAATTATGATAAGCGAGCCGACATAAATGGTCGGGGGCTTGAAAAGGTTTGTCTCGATGGAACTGAGAGTGTGGGCAATAACATTTCTTATGAATGGTTTGAAGATGAGATTCTCTTAGCGGTTGGGCCGACTCCTTGTCTTTCGTTGGCGGTTGGAACTCACACCCTCACCCTGATTGTTACCGATAAATTCGGACTCAGCAATCAAGATGAAGTTCATATTACAATCAAACCCTTCGGAACAATCAGAAAAATTGAGTCCGCCATTGAAGTTGAACTTGTTATGTCAACGTACTGGTCTATACCAAATCATACGTTCCATTTTCTTGAGAAAAACATCGGAACCAACAGTAATGGGGAAATCTATATTTATGGAATAATCCAAAACTATCAAAAAGGGCAAGATCAAACCTCTGAAATTGGGGAATTGGGTGGTGCCTCAGACCTTTACGTAGCGAAATTAGATGCTGAGGGGACAAGGGTTTTATGGACAACCGTATTGGGTGGAAGTTCTTCTGATCATGCTGGTAAAAATGCACTTATCATCACGCCTGATGACCGAATAATAATAGGAGGAAGTACGCAGTCTAGCGATTTTCCGGTTACTCCTGATGCATTTCAAAGACACTTAAAAGGACAAACAGATGGATTTGTGGTTCGATTGAGTACATCTGGTGAATTTGTGGAAAAATCAACCTATTTTGGAGGGGATGGCGCGGAGCTTCTAAATGCTCTCACAATTGATAACCAAATGAATATTTACCTTGGTGGAGCCTCTACCAGCAACAATCTTCCCGGTGCCGTCAATGATTATCAGGGGGATACTTTTAAAGGACACGGATTCTTGGCCAACATTCATCAAGATACGGGGGAGGTCTTTTACTCACGTTATATTGCGGGTCCCATTAATCATGATGTTCTATTCGGTGATGCGATCGAAAGTATTTTTATTGATTCCTCTCAAATTTTGCATTTTCTTGGTGTGGTTCATTCACAAGTGGAAGTGACACAAGATGCATACGATAATACCTACAATGGAGATGCCGATATTTATTATGGGAAATTGGATAATAACGGGAACCTAATATATGGGACTTTCTTTGGTGGATCCCATCGGGATAATCCTGGAAATTCTTTTGATATTGATGGGGAGGGAAATGTCTATATAGTGGGGGGTTCAAATTCTGAAGACTTTCCGTTGGCCAATCCGCATCCCACTACGAATTCACGTGAAAATGACGGCGTTTTTCTTCGATTGAATTCCCGTGGTATACCTACTGATTCTTTTGCCGTTTCAGGATCTCGATCCGATTGGCTTACAGATTTGAAAATCAACGACGTAGGGCAGATTATTGTATTGGGTGACACAACCTCATCTGATGTTGAAACAACAACACCCACAATGAGAGAAGTCGGAAACTCTGACGAGGCGTTACTGGATGCTTTCTTTCAAATTTATGACATCAACGGAGATCTATTGTATTCGAGTTATTTTGGTGGATCAACCTTGAATTATTTTCATGATTTCACCATTGATAATAATGGGGATATTGTTGCTATCGGGGGGACAGATTCAACTGATTTTCCCGTAACCTCTGGTGTCTATAAAGAATCAAAAGGAACAGCCCATCATTTTGTATCCAAATTTTCAATGGGTCATGGGGAGTTAATGGCGGGTCCGACTGATTCCAATCCAACAGAAAAAAAGACGAAATTCTGGGTTGATGCTGGTGAGAACATAAACACCCTAATGAGGCAAGTCAATAGCCATCGGAGACTTGGTCTTGCTGTTCTGGAAGGAAGCGCTTGGGATGACGATCAATTGCTAGATGAAGTGGATCGTTTGAGCTGGTCCTTGGAGGGATGCAACAAAGATCCATGTGGAGAGATCTCTATTGGTCACCCGAATTTGTTTCGTACCGGAGTAAATATGGCTGAACCCGGAATATATACTTTTGTTTTTTCAGCGGAAAAAGACCAGCAGAACGCATCAGATTCGGTTACTGTTACAGTTGGATCTTCTTTCCCAGATACGGATCCTGGTATTGGGAAAAGTGAAGACCCCTCTCCGGCCTTTTCTCAAACAGACCTAAGAGTAAAATTTAGTCCAGAACAAAAGGAAAAAGGAGAAATTGAATTCTTCCTTGAAACCGAAGGCTGGGTAAGTGCCGTCATCGAAGATCGAAATCGGATTGTTGTGCGACATCTTCTCAATCGGAGGTTTTCAGCCGGTCATCACACTGTAGAGTGGGATGGTCTGTTTGATAATCAACGTGACATGGTGCCGTCGGGTTTTTACAATGTTGTTGTGGTAACCCCTGAAAAAACCTTTAAATCTAAACTTGTGGTGTCAAAGTAGAAAAAGAAAAGGGGTAGGCCTCGTGTGAGACCTACCCCTTAATTAAGATTGGTGATTTTTTACCAATTCATTAACAGTTGCATCAAATCAGAAGAGGTAACATCCCCATCACCGGTTAAATCCGCCCAAAGGTTGGGATTCTCACTGTACCAATTGATGGCAATGAAATTCAAATCAGCAGTATTTACAACACCATCAATAACAGGATCAACAGGAATGGGGCAGCTTATGCCTTTCCATTGCCACATGTCACGATACCAATACATAGATCCTCCAGCTGTTCCACGGAACCAAGGAATACCATTTTCATAGCAGTAATTATCCATCCATGCTTCATCATCATCGTCTATGGCGCCATCATTGGTATAATCGTATGGAAGGTTATCTCGACATTCTTGGGCGAGATCCATTCGTTCTTTTCCTGAAGCATAGTTTCCACTATCGATTTGAGTAATGATAGCTTCAACCTCAGCTTTGCTCATTGGGGCTTCCTGCGCATCCGCAATAGCGGATCCCAAGAGCAAACCTATAACAGCAAAAGCAATGACATATAACTTTTTCATTTTATTTCCCCTGTAAATTAATTTATTTTACATCCCGCTGCGATTGGCTTACCCGCTAGGTGCAACAGAAAGGCCCCTTCCACATTTTTTATCGTAATGATGCCAGCTTTTAAAAAACCACCTAAAATATTGATGGTTTTTAGGGCATCTCAATGGTTTGTGGAAAATTAATTGGGGATTAGAAGTGGTAAAAAGGACCCATGATTCGGGAATGTTCACCAATATAAATTCCTGAGAAAGACTACCGCAATCATCATTTTGGTATTATTTCTCAAGATGAAAAGCATCGGTAAGAAAATTACTTTTTCCATCATCCTTTTGCTCGGCCTTACTTTCCTGGTTGGAGTGGCTCTCGAATTTATGATTCGATTCATACCAAGTTCCTTCCGAACAGCACATCAGAGAGAGCGTTATTTGCAGGAAAGGAACATCATGCAATCCCTCTTTTGCGAAAAAGATCCTCATCCCCATATAGGGTGGAGATTCATTCCGGAAAAGGAAGGAGCATTTAAGAATAAGGAATTTTGGACAACTGTTCGGATTAATTCTTTGGGAATGCGAGGCTCAGAAGTAGATTTATCACAGGACAAGAAGAGGCTCTTAATTTTGGGGGATTCCATTGCAGTTGGGTGGGGAGTGGAAGAGGAGAGTATGTTTTCAACCCTCATGGGAAAAGAATTGAAGAATTGGATGATTTTAAACATGAGTGTTCCTGGATACTGCACCAGATCCCAATTCTTCCAATTGGATAAGATGGGGGAGAAATATCATCCCTCCGTTGTTCTTCTGAGTTTTTATCACAATGATCCCATTGAAAACGCATATCCCGAGGATTTCCAAATACATAATCCCCAATATTATAAAGGAATGGAACGTCTGTATGGTTATCACTTTTTAAGAAGAATATTGGATGGATCCCTTTTTAAAAAGGAAGCAAGGCCATACTATCGTGGGAGCAATAGGGAAATTTGGGCCCTTACGGAAGAATATTTGGAGAAGATAATGGCTTGGTGTCAGCAGAGGAAAGTCAGGTTCCATTTGGCATATTTTCCTGTTAAGGATGAAATAAATGAGAAAGAACCGGTGGGGTATCGCAAAAAGCTGGTGGAGTATTGTTTAAGGGAAAAGGTTTCGTATATTGATTTAACGGAAGTAATTCAATCTCAGCCTGAGCCCAGGGACGTGTATTTTGAGATTGATGAACACCTAAGTTCGCAGGGGCACCTGATTGTGGCACGCAAGCTTATGGAATATTTGGACCTTAGGTAAGAAACTATTCCTGACTAAGAGTTCGTTTCTTCAGTCTACTGGGGTCAAAGGTGTCTTTTCGTAAGAAGTAATAACTCAACGTAACGCGGTGGGTTTCATCCAGCTCATCAAAAAGGCTAATGGCGTAATCAATAGAAAAACCTGAGAGGTTCGCTCCAACACCAACATTGACAGTTTGGGGATCAGATATATACCCTATTCGAAAAGCTGCGGATCCGTTCATGTTTTCTGTTTCGATATTCCTCTTGATTTCCAGTCCAGAGTGAGACGCCAAATCTTCCTCTTTTTGCTTAACTCCATCAGAGGTAAGCAAAAACTCAATTGGAATCCAACGGAATGCCCGGAATTGGCCAAGATCAAGAGAGTAAGAGGCTCCGAATCGATAAGTGAGTGGAAGGGGATCAGAATCTTGTTCAAATTTCACATCGGGTCCTATATTTTGAGCCGACCCGCCTAGGTTAAAGTTTTTTAGAGGCGTTTTCCAAAGCAATCCCGAATCTAGCGCATATCCTGATTCATTTACGGTTTCTGCCAGTTCCAAACGAAACAATTTCCCCGTAACACCTATGGAAAGTGGGATGTTTCGGCCCAATCCAAATCCGACCATACCGACAATATCTTGTTGGGCATTCCTTTGCTCTTGTAGACCACTCGAAAGATTTAGATCAATGGATCCCCCATCAAAGTAAAGGGCCCCTACGAAAAGGGTTCCGAAGGGAACAGGTTGACCATAAGTCAACGTTCCTAGACTGTCATCGACCATCCCGTTTAAGTACGTTGCTGATACTTCGGCATATGGTAGGTGTGACAATCCAGCGGGATTATACCCCAATGATTGAATCTGACCAGGAATTGAAACAAAGGATTGCCCCAATCCTTCGGCTTTTGCTCCGCCGCCTCTCTGTAAGGTAAGGGCTCCAGTTTGGGCTGTGTCAGCATAAAGAAGGCCAGATCCCAAAAGAAGAACCGAGAATATGGCAGATGAATAAATTCTCATTTAATAACCACGACTTTTTTGGTTTTGTCTAGTTTGGGCCCTTCCATATAAAGGAGATACGTTCCACTGGCCACGACTTCACCCTTATCATTGGTACCGTCCCATGTTTCAGCAAATGTTCCAGATGAACGAGTTTGGTTGGATATGGTTTTCACGAGGCGGCCATTAAAAGTGTAAATCCGAAGTATGGTTTGGCCTTCCTGAAATATTGTCACAGAAATACTCAAGCTTTCTCCCTTCAATGGGCGAAACAAATTATCGGTTAAGACAATGGTGGCCGCTGAAAAGGAAATTTGTAGGGCACTCGAAAGGGTTGCGCTCCTTCCATTGCTATTGGTAACCACGATATCCCAGAAGCCCAAGGCTTTGTCGTTGGTGTCGAAAGTTGCCAGGATGGTTTGGTCGCTTGTTCGGTTGATGCTTGTTCCCGTAATGGAGGTTTCACCCGTTTTCGTTAATGTGACCGTTGGGGTAGTGGCGAATATTTCTCCTGTAATGGTTATTGTTTGTGCTGGATCAGCCTGGTTCACCACGCTGGGGCTGATGGTTAAGGGATCCGGATCAAGGGTAACCCCACTATAAATATGTGATGAGGAGGTAGAAGAATGATTCGTAAAATTGAAATAGACCCTCCATTGATAGGTGTCAGTCGACCGGAAAAGAACTGGATATGAGAGTGAACCACTTGATGATGTGGTCGACAACCGGAAAGTCGTTTCGGAACTAAAAATGTCTCCATCTGTTGTAGTAGATAGGCCGCTTAAAATTTGAGAATTGGTGGTTTCGCCAGTAAGGGGAGCGGTGTAGAAGAGGCGAACGATGTCATTGGTAAGAATTGCTGCCCCAACATGTCCGGCCCTGGTTGAATTTAAACGCCATGGGGTTCCCCAATTTGCACCTTCATCTGTTGAGGTTGTTGTATAAATACGGTAATCAGCTTGGCTGTTGGATCCGACGGAATCTTGAATGTAATACAAACGCCAATTGCCGTTGGGGAGCTCAATTAATTGAGGAGATCCCAAGAAGGTTTGTCCACCATTGTCTTCCACACGGATTCCGGATTCGTTGGCCCAATTGAGGCCATCTGATGAGGTGGCGCTGACAATTTTATAATTACTGGTCGTGCCCATGACGGAATACAACATGCGGTATCCACCCGCATCCAATTCGAGAATAGAGCATCCTGTAACAGAGCTCACGTTGATAGATGGAGATGTATCTGAAGAAATCCGTATTCCTGATTCTTCAACCCAAGTTACCCCATCTGCACTGGTAGCAGAACGAATCTCATAATTTCGCCTAAAATACATGCGAACACTGGGATAAGTACCGATAATGACTTGGGGAGAGGCGGATGAAATTCGAATGCTGGATTCTTTGGTGAAATCAGGAACCGCAAAAGCTTTTTGATCAAAGAAAAGGAGACCCATAACAATTAGGGCTCCCGAAAAAAAATTCAGAAGGGGGAAAGAATTCTGAACACGTTGATGTATACTTTCCATGTTGTCTATTTTTAACACACTCGCAGGAAAACAGGAAGCAAATTTTTATATTTGATTTAAAATGTCATTGACAATTCGATTAACAACCATTCTGAGTCTTCTCCTTTTTTTTCTCCCTTCAGCTGGAAGGGCACTGAAAGATGATAATAAATCACACGTCAAAGCGACCATTTTGGCCGAGGTGAGGTCCATCCAGGCAGGATATCCCTTTTGGGTGGGAATCAAGTTCGAAATGGATGAGGGTTGGCATACGTATTGGAAAAATCCGGGGGATTCTGGAGGGCCCATACGTATTCAATGGGAGCTCCCGACTGGTTTTGAAGCTGGGCCCCTTCAATGGCCATACCCAAAGAAAATAGAAACCCCTCCTTTGGTTACTTATGGTTATGAAAATGAAACCATGTTATTGGCGAAAATATCCCCAGCCCAAAATATCCCAAAATCTGATCTTTATCAGATCAAAGCACATGTTCGTTGGATTGAATGTGCCGAAGCATGCAAACCTGGATCATCATCATTACTCCTGTCTCTGAAAAAGGGAGGCGGCACACCCCAAATTCACAAGGATCATTCATCACTTATTTCTACTTACAAAGCCAAAATTCCCCTTTCGACATCGGATTGGTCCTTTGCTGCCACGGATAGGGGGGATTATATTTCCCTAATGTTGTCCCAAGACTCACATAACAAAAATTCCATTGGAACGTTTGATTTTTTTCCCAATAAACCTGGCATATATCAGTTGCACAACCATCGATCCATTGGGATTGGGAAAAATCGCAGTAAGCTTGTTATTGATAAAGTCGAAGGTTCGACAATTCCCTATGAAAATTTAGAAGGAATTCTTGTTAGTGATATCGGATGGCGAGGGCCTGGTTCTGAAAAGGCACTCCAGATTAATATTCCGATTCATAAAGGACCTGGTGTTTGGTCAGCTTCTTTTCTTTGGATAGCTCTCCTCTTTGCTTTTATAGGTGGGATACTCCTCAATTTTATGCCCTGTGTTCTACCGGTTATTTCCATCAAAATTTTGGCATTAACCCGAAAAGGTCGATCATCATCACATGAAAATCATCGTCATGGATTGTTATACGGTGCTGGCATCATGGGAACATTTTGGGCTTTGTTGGGTATTCTTTTGCTATTACGAGCAGGGGGAGAACATGTGGGATGGGGATTTCAACTCCAATCCCCAATCTTTGTGGCCCTGATGGCTTCTTTTTTCTTTCTGTTTGGATTAAACCTATTCGGTGTGTTCGAAATCGGTACGGGGCTTCTTCGCGCTGAAGAGATATTAAAATCCAAGCGAAAGAACATATCTGAAGATATGACATCCTTTTTTAGCGGGATTTTGGCAACCATCGTAGCCACCCCCTGTACGGCACCTTTTATGGGAACTGCCTTGGGGTTTGCTCTTGTCCAACCCATTGCCATCGCTTTCCTCGTCTTTACCTTTCTCGCGTTGGGAATGGCAATTCCTTATTACGCACTTACCCTTTATCCGGCATTTCTAAACAGACTTCCCAAACCCGGACCTTGGATGACAACCCTCAAGCAGGTGATGGCCTTTTTAATGTGGGCGACAGTGGCTTGGTTATTATGGGTGTTGAGTTTACAGATTGGGTCAGAGCCGCTTGTCCCTATCCTGGTTGCTTTTCTTGTTCTTTTACTTTCGGTATGGATTTGGGGGAAATATGCCCGACCCCTTTATTCATCATTTTTGCGATATGGGGCTATGATCGTTTCATTTCTTCTTGGTCTGTTTGGTTTTTATTGGATTATCTCTACTATTCAAGGATCAAATCCGATTGGGGCTCCTTCGTTGATATCATCTCAGCAACGAGACCATCAAATTCAATGGAAACCTTATCAACCGAATGAAGTTGAAAAGAGCATTGACCAAAATCATCCAGTTTTTATCAATTTTACGGCGGCTTGGTGTCTGACTTGTAAGGTCAATGAGAAGATCGTTTTTTCAAACGAAAAGGTGATTTCAAAATTCCGAGAAATGAAAATTGATGCTTTCAAAGCTGATTGGACCAACAAAAACGACATCATTACAAAAGCTTTACAAAAATATGGTCGAAGTGGCGTCCCTGTGTACGTAATTTATGATCCCAATGATCCTCTAAACCCACGACTATTGCCTGAAGTCTTAACGCCCCGAATAGTGTTGGACGCGCTTGAGGCCATTACTGTAAAATACAGCTCTTGAAATTGTCTTCCATTTCCTCTGAACAAATAAAAGGAGAAAAATCGATGAAAAAATGGATTGGTATTTCGGTCCTAATTGGTGTTGCGGGATTGGTTATTTTGGTCAACCTTAGTGCAAGGGGACGAAAATCTTTGAACTCGCTCTCCCTCCATCAAAAAGCCCCTGATTTCACATTGATTGATATTAAAGGAAAATCTCACTCCCTATCAAGCCACAAAGGCAAGTACGTTGTATTGGAGTGGATTAACCACGGATGCCCGTACGTCAAAAAACATTACAACACGGGGAATATGCAAGAGCTTCAAAAAGAAATGACGAAAAAAGATGTAGTTTGGTTTTCAATTTGTTCCTCGGCAAAGGGGAAACAAGGTCACTATTCAATGGAAGAATGGAACAAGATCTCAGTAGAAAAGAATTCTATGGCCACAGCGGTATTGATTGATGAGAAAGGAACGGTTGGACGCTCATATGGAGCCAAGACAACGCCGCATATGTATATTATTGGTCCAGAAGGGACTGTTATATATCAGGGAGCGATTGATGACAAGGCATCCACCGACGAGGATGATGTCCCGATCGCAAAAAACTTTGTGCGTCTGGCTTTGAACCAGGTGCTTAACGGAAAATCTATTGTGAATGCCCAAACCGTAGCGTATGGATGCTCCGTTAAATACGAATAACATCTATATTGCATCATGATTGGGGGAAAACACTTAATTAAAAAATTGGTCCTTCCTGTAATCTTGGCTGGATGTTTAGCGGGAATGGCTCTGTTTCATGGTCAACGGATCCTTCGACCGCTCGCTGATCAATTGGTCTCACCAAACCATCAAACACGCCATTTTGCCTACCGCCGTTTTAATAAGCTAAATTCCACGAAAAGAAGTTTGATGGTTGACCCTCTCCTTGTTCATGCAAGAAATTCGGATCCTTTTGTTCGAAGGTTGTCTCTCTATGCTCTCCGGCAAATTGAACCGAAGGATGAAAAGATAGTTATAAGCTTCCTAAAAGGAATCAAGGACCCTTCCAAGATGGTCCGAGATGAGGCAGTTATTACACTAACCAACCTTGGTCCTTCAATATTGTTAAGAATTTTTGATTTGTATGAAGATCTTGAAAAGGACACAGAAAAGCAGTTAACGGAATCTCTCTTACAATTGGGGGATATGTTATTGCCTCCCCTTAAAAAAGGATTAAAAGAAGAAACTCTTAAGCGACGTCTATATTCAGCTTTTTTTCTATGGAAATTGGGACTTCTGGCCAAAGAAGCCGAACCGAATTTGAGAAATACACTCTCAGATCCCAATCAAGAGATAAGGCTTTTCTGTGCTTTGAGCCTGAATCAAATCGATTCAACAGATGACGTTGTGGTTCCTATCTTTACTGAAAGCCTCAAAGCCCCCATTTGGAAGGAATACCATTATGAAACTCTTAATCGTCTTGCAAAATTCAGCAAAAAAGCAAAAAGGAGCATTCCTATACTTATTGATGTTTTTGAAAAAGGAAAGGATGGGTTTGGAGAAGGACCTTACAAGAAGCCCCTGATAGCCAAAGCTCTTTCTGAAATTAATCCTCGTTATACGAGTCCCCAGGGATTGTCTAGGGATTTGAAACACAAAAAAGTTCTCTATCGATATCGGGCCGCATGGACCATGGGTCAAGAGGAACCTCCAAATTCAGCTTTTTTATCGGCTTTGGTCGATGCTTTGGAAGAACAAGATCCGGCTGTCTTGGGTAGGGTGGTTTATGCTTTATCAAGAATTGAACTAAGAAAATCTACGCGTTTTAATAGAAAGTTAATCCCTTCTCTTCTTCTAACCATGGAAAACCCTTTGAACCAACAAGAAATTGAGGGATATTTGGATATGACGGCCCATACGTTGGCATCCCTGGGAAGCGCTTGTCTTTCTCCCATAATGGATCACCTGCAAAAAGATAAGATCTCTTTTTGGACAGCTTATCTCGTTTTATCAAAACTGGATAAAACCTTTATCCCTTCACTTCGGCCTTATCTAGATTATGGGAACTCAGACATTCGGTTATTGGCAGCATTATTTCTTGCTGATCAGCAGATTTCGAATCCCAAAATTAAGGTTGAGTTGAACAGAGGGGCCTATCATGAAGATGGAAAAATCCAAAAAGAGGCCCGAAAACGAATACATTCCTTAAAAATGGATACGTCCGATAACGGAAAGTAGTCGCCCCACACGTCCACCACTTTTTGCCCCTTCAATTCGATGGGAGAAAAAAAGATCATTCTGGTGCATGGTGCAATAACCGGAAGAAATTATCTGATTTGATGGAATTCCGGCTTCAATGAGTTGCTCCTTATTGAATTCAACCAAATCCAAAAGATATTTTTGATTTTCCTGGCTTTTCTTGATTATGCGATCAGCATAAGAAAAACCCTTCCGGAAAATCTGATAAACATCTTCTTCAATTTCATAGCACTGTCCACAAGCTGTTGGACCAAATGTAGCCCAACAGTTTTTTTCTTGAACCCCGACTTCTTTGATAAGTCGAAAAAGTGTTTTCTTGGCAACTTCTTTTACAGAGCCACGCCAACCAGCATGAACAGAAGCAAAATATCCTGTGTGGGGATCAGCGAGGAAAAGAGGAAGGCAATCTGCTGTTTTGACTCCCAGCAGAATATCTGTCCGGTTTGAATAGAGAGAATCCGCTTCGGGTTCGGGGTTGTTAGGTTGGAAATCATTATTAACATAGACGGCTTTATCCGAATGTATTTGTTTGACGGTGACTATTTTATTAATTCCTATATTTAGGGCACTTATAAATCGTTTTCTGTTTTCATCAACATTTTCTTTTTTGTCGTTGATGTAGGCAAGATTGAGGTCTTGTGAAGGAAGGGGACTAATGCCCCCTATTCGTGTCCCAAAAGCATGGGGAAAACCAATTTTTTCTAATGGTTCACAAACAAGGAATTTAATCCCATTCTTCTGTCTCATTTGAAAGGAATTCGTCATGAATTTCTTTTGTATTATAAATTGATGAAGAGGTAAATTAAAATCATGAAAACAGATCCAAATAATTTATGATGCCCAATTTGAAAACGATATATGATGACACCTTTTTCCAAGAATGGGGAATTGAACATCAAAAATATATTGAGTCAGCCAAGATTATTACAGACATTCTAATGAATCATTTGAATCCCAGGCGACTTATCGATTTGGGGTGTGGCTGCGGTGTTTACAGCGATTCCTTTTTTCAGAAAGGGGTTCAAATTGTCTCAGTCGATGGCGTTCAACCTCCCCAAAGATTTTCTTTTCCCGTTCCCATTCAGGTTCAAGATTTAACTGTCCCTTTTAAAAATTTATGGGGGAAATTCGATGTCACCCTTTGTCTAGAGGTTGCCGAACACATACCCGAAGAATTCGTTGATACGTTTTTATCCAATCTTCTTCAATTTGGGGATCTGTTGGTTCTTTCTGCTGCACCCCCCAAACAGGGGGGCCATCATCATGTAAATGAACAACCAAAACGATATTGGGTTCAAAAGTGTGCCCAATTGGGTTGGATTTATAACCGAAAGAAAACAGGGAAATTTATTGAGGATTTCAAAAGCAGGAAAGCTCCATATATGTGGATGGGGGAACATATCAGTTTTTACCAAAGAGCTCTTCCCAACGAGAATAAGAAAAAGGAGTTGCCCTTTTCGGTTAGGATATGAGTGGGAGCGGAGAGATAATTCTGATTACTTAAATTTTAAACGGGTCGGTAAAGAAAAGTTGCCATTCAATGCATCCAGAACCTGCATCAGCAATTCATCAAACATAATGGGTTTTTCTATGAGACCCTGTGCCCCAACCTCTTTTGCCCTTTGAACACCATTGGGTTCACCATAGGCGGTAATAAATAAGATAGGGATCTTGGCTGTGTCTTCTTTCTCTCTTAATTTTCGACAGAGGGTAATCCCATCCATTTTGGGAAGCATGATATCAAGCAATATAAGATCGGGTTTTCTGGTTTTGATAAGACTCAGAACGGTCTCAGCATCTATAACTTCCATTACTTGAAATCCTTCGCTTTTAAGTGAAAAAGCAAGGAATGATTTAACTGACTCATCATCATCAACTACCATAATGGTCTTTTTTGAATATTGATCTGATTTTCCCATCGTGAAATCAGTTTAAATTTACATTCCGAATAGTTCCATCCCTTTTTTAATTAAATCTCATAATGCCTGACAGTCAATTATTATGGAATTGCCCATTATCGATCCTTTTTATTTGAATCGATACTTAATAACATACCATCAACAAAATACCTTGAGCATATAATGAACCCCACCATTCTAAAAGAAGCACCACGCAACCGCAGTCACTTTTTGGCGGAATTTGATCGGATCAGAGAAACAACTGAGTTTCTTTGTCATCCGTTACAGACAGAAGACTATGTGGTTCAACCTATTGAAGATGTGAGCCCTCCCAAATGGCATTTGGGTCATACGACTTGGTTTTTTGAATCCAATATTCTCAAGCCTTTTTCGCCCCGCTACCGTCTTTATCATGAAAAATTCAACTTTCTATTTAATTCATATTATGAGTCATTTGGCCCTCGAACCCTGCGCTCACAGCGTGGATTCCTATCCCGTCCCACCGTTAAGGAAATTTATGAATATCGTCGATATATCAATGATAAGATCAATCAACTTTCCATTAACCTTTCTGAAGAAGATTGGGTTGAATTTGTTCGGTTAATGAACATTGGGCTCCAACATGAACAACAACATCAAGAACTATTAATCACCGATCTTAAATTTATTTTCGGAAACAATCCCTTAAAGCCTTTCTATTATAAGCAGAATACCTCACCTGAAATGACTCAGCCTTCGAACAAAAAAAAGGCAACCCAAACCTTTCTTGGCTTCCATGGGGGAATAGTTCCCTTCGGTTTTTCAGGAAAGGGTTTTGCGTTTGATAATGAAAAACCTTCACATCAGGTTTACTTGCCTGAATATAAATTAATGAATCGTCTGATAACAAACGGTGAATATTTGGAGTTTATTCAAGATGGGGGCTATCGCAATTTTCGTTTGTGGCTTTCTGATGGGTGGGAATTGGTAAACCGAAAAAATTGGGAAGCTCCTTTGTACTGGGAAAAAGAAGGTGGGAAATGGTTTCTCTATTCCTTAAACGGATTTAAAGAGTTGAACCTTGAAGAACCTGTTTGTCATATCAGTTTTTATGAGGCTGATGCCTATGCGAGATGGGCCAAGAAAAGACTTCCAACAGAAGTGGAGTGGGAAAATGCGGCGAGAATTCATATCCGAAATTTTGACGATGCCAATCTATTGGATGACCATCATTTTCATCCTCAAGTGTTGGCCAATTCCCCGCTCCAAAACCGATCGACTTTAAAGCAAATGATAGGGGATGTTTGGGAATGGACCTCAAGCTCTTATCTTCCTTATCCGGGTTTCCAACCCGAAGAAGGGGTATTGGGGGAATATAACGGAAAATTTATGATTAATCAGATGGTCCTCAGGGGCGGATCCTGTGCCACGCCTCGATCCCATATAAGAATAAGTTACAGGAATTTCTTTCAGCCAGATAAACGTTGGCAATTTTCAGGTATACGTCTGGCCAGCGATTAACCACTTATCACGAAAACAGTTTACGAAACCAACCCTTGATTCCCCCAGGATGCATATGGCATTTTTCCGTTGGTTCGCTTCCCTTTAAATACCACTCAAATTTGGTTTGTGGACAACCCGACTGAGCCAATTGATTTGACTGCGGATCGATTTTTATTTTTAAAATTCCCTGTGGCTCCTGAAAGGAAGGGGGAGGATTGCCCTCTGTTCTCTTTTTCATGAATTGTGCCCAAATGGGAACAGCGTTTTTCGAGCCAGAAGCGTAAATGGGTTTGGCTTGATCATTTCCTACCCAAGTTCCAACTAACAGATCGGAAGTGTAGCCTATAAACCATGCATCTTTTCCTTTGTTGGTCGTTCCCGTTTTGCCGGCTGATGGATATTTCCAACCAAGCTTTTTTAATCGTTTTGCTGTTCCCTCCTCAATAACGGATTGCAAGAGAGAAGAAATTAAATAACTTAAAGCCGGATCAAGAACCGATTTTTTTTCTTGGGAATCCATTTCAATAAGGGTTCCTTTTGCATCCAATACGGATGAAACAAGATAGGGTTTTATTCGAAAACCGCCATTAATAAAGGGGGCATAAGCACCGGTTATTTCGATTAAGGTAACCTCATATGCTCCTAAAGCAAGCGCCAAAGTGGGTTCGAGAGGACTGATAATCCCCATGCGTCTAGCGAAGTCAATAATGTCAACTGGAGTAACTTTCCGGGCAAGATCGAGTGTCGCCGCATTAATAGAATGAGAAAGACCTTGGCGAAGGGTTACTGTGCCACGATAAATATCATCGAAATTTCGAGGAGACCAAAGATTCTCTCCAACTTTCCCTTTAAAGGATTGAAAAGTGTCATTTAAAACTGAAGTGGGGGTGTAACCCTTTTCTAGGGCAGCACCATAAACAAAAGGCTTAAAGGCACTTCCAGGTTGTCTCCTGGCTTGTGTAACACGATTGAATTGACTCTTCTGATAATCTTTTCCACCAACAAGAGCCAGGGTCGCCCCATTTGAGGGATTTAATACAACGAGGGCAGCTTGATGGGATGTTTTTTGAACAGCGGCGTGTGCCCAATCTTGATAAAGAAGGTCCATGGTGGTATAGATTTTCAATCCAAACCGATATAGAGCCTCTTCTCCATAAAGAGGAATTAACTGGCGAATGACCTCCGAAATGAAAAAAGCAACCGATTCATTTGTCGAAGCCCCTAAGGCTTGTTTTGAAACACTCAGAGGTGTTTGTTGCGCTTCATACCACTCTGATGAAGAAATAAACTTTTCTTCCATCATTCGACGAAGAATATGATCACGTCGGTTTTTGCATTTATCTGGATCTCTAAATGGATTGTACAAATAGGGTGATCGAATCAAGCCAGCCAGCGTGGCACTATCTTCAATGGTCAATTCTTTGAGATCTTTTCCAAAATAAAACTTGGCTGCTGAATGAACGCCAGCAACACTTACAAAACCATCCTGCCCCAGATAAATGTGATTCAAATAAAGGGAGAGAATCTTTTCCTTGCTATAACGAAACTCCAGATAAACAGCCAAAAGGGCTTCTACCATTTTACGTCGTAGTGTTCGTTGGGGTGTCAGGAAAAGGTTCTTTGCAAGTTGTTGGGTAATGGTGCTTCCCCCGTGCGGAGGGCCTTCCCGACGAATATTGTGAAGAAGGGCTCGAAAAATGGCCAACGGGCGAACCCCCCAGTGGCGAAAATATCTATGATCTTCTGCTGATATGACCGCGTGAATGAGATGTGGTGGAAAGTCATCCCATTCAGCTAGTGAGCGACGAATCCGTTTCTTGCCAGATAATTCGGCAATGAGCACCGGTTCCAATCCAAATTCGGGGAGCGTTATTCCCAATGAATCCTCAATTGCCCAAGAACCATTTGATTCCATTTTAATCGAAACGATTTCGGCTGGTTGTGCATATGACGGGATATTGAATTGGCGAACGAAAAGGGAGCCGGTTTTTCCATCGAAATGATACTGTCCTGGTTTGATGGGAATACCAGGAGAGGGGGAATAATTACATTGTTTTAATCTTTCAATAAAATGAGGCCAAGAATAGGAATGAGCGTTTTTGAAAATAGTTGGGGCGGCATAAATTTTCGTTGAAAAACTTTCGCCAAGTCCCCCTAAAACGAGTTTTGAAAGTTTTTTTTCCGCAAAGCCGATAACAACGAAAATGGTGACAAACGAACCCAGCGCAAATAGACTAAAAAAAGATGCAAAGTAATATTTAAGGCGACGTGATTTGGATTTCCTCTGTCTCATTAAGGTAATTTAATATTTTAAGCAGAATCTTGCTAATTAGACTTCGAACCCGTATACTCAAATAGAATGAGAAAACAATACATAACCCATCCCAAATTCCAGTATTCATTTACCTTTTCATTTGTTTTAGGGATTCTCCTTATACTAATTTTCCTTGGTGGAACATCACTGGCAACTTTATACCTTATATCAAAGCAGAGCTTCCTCACTTTGGCTCAGCAACAAAACCTTTCCGAAGGGATCCAAAGCCTGCTTAGGTTTGTGTTGTTGTTGGGAATGCCAAGTCTTTTTATGTTTACTTTATTGGGACTATATCTCTCTTATAAGTTTGTTGGGCCCCTCTACCGTTTGGAGAATTGGCTCGAATTTCACCTTTTGGGGAAAAATCCTCCTCCCCTCAAGCTTCGACCTGGGGATGAATTGCAACCCATTGCGAATATTTTGGCTCAAACACTTTCCCAGAAACATTCAAAGAGGGGGGGGTAATGCCAGGCTCCCGTTTTGTTCTTCATCCTGTCTTGTTAAATAAAAGAAGTCGGTTGATTTTTATATGGTTTCTTATGGTCTCCATTTTGATTGGGGGAGCTATTTATTGGAAATTTCAGCAAATATTGAGTCAAGCAGATGTCCTCAATGACCTGAGAACAACCCCCCTTAAATGGTACCTCTCGGTTTTACTATCGCCTCATTTTAAGGTTACTCTCGTTCTGGCTTCTGCTGCATTAGCCGGTGCCATTACAGCACATTATGTGGTAGGTCCCGTTAGACGAATTGAACAGTGGATCAAAGATTGGAAATCAGGCCTAACCATAAGTGAATTAAGGGTTCGCCAGGGAGACAAATTTACCACCCTAGTTCGCATTCTTAATGACCTTCACGCCAAATTTTCCCATTCCAAACGATCCTGACATTAAGATGTGAATCATGAAGATCAAGCTTAGTGTTCTACAGACATCCCCATTGTTTCTCAATTCCAATGCCAATCGAAAAAAGATGGAATCGGAAATCACGAAGGCAAAGGGAGAGATATTGGTTTTTCCGGAACTTTGCACCTCTGGGTATAATTTCCGAACAAAACGGGAGGTACAAAAAGTCGCAGAGCCGGCGTTCTCAGGTCCTACATCCCTCCTCTTGTTCCGTTTGGCCCAAAAAAAGAATTGCGTTATCGTCGCAGGATTCCCAGAAGTGCATCGTGACCGTTATTTTAACTCTGCCCTTATTGTTACACCGAAAAAACAAGAAGTATATCGCAAAGTCCATCTTTTTTGGAAAGAAAAGCTTTTCTTTTCTCCTGGAATGATAAGACCATCTCTTTACGCATGGAAAGGACTTCGCTTTGGCGTCATGATCTGCTTTGATTGGTTCTTTCCAGAAATGGCTCGTTCCTTATCTCTTGGTGGGGCTCAGGTTTTGATTCATCCATCGAATCTTGTCCTTCCATATGCTCCTCTCGGGATGAGAGTCCGGAGTTTGGAAAACCATGTCTATTCTGCGACCGCCAACCGAGTTGGATCAGAAAAAGGATTAAAATATATTGGGCAATCGCAAATCACCGGACCAAAGGGAAATATTCTGGGAAAACTCGATGGAATAAAAACAGGTACTCTCACTGTCACCATTGATGTCAATTTGGCCAATCAAAAAAATATAACCCCCCTTAATCACATTTTTAAAGATCGCAAACCCAAACTATATTTCTAAATGGAGTCATTGTGAAAAAAGAACTGAAATTGATCAAAAAAAGATCAGATCCCCAAATTAAACATTTGCGACAAATTCGAGATGGCGTAACAAAATCTTATGTGTTTTGCGAAGGAGTTAAATTAATCGAGGAGTATGCCCGCTCCGGATTTTCTTTAAAAACACTCGTATGCCTCAAGACGATGGAGGGGGCTGTTGAAAATCTCAAAAGGATTTATCACATAGACAATGTCCCCGTTCAATATGTGACCTCTGAGGTCATGGATTTTGTGTCGGATTTGGCCTCTCCTCCCGGGATCCTGGCCATAGGAGAAAGACCTGAACCCTCCCGGTTCGAACCATTACCAAAAGAAAAATTTCCTTTGATCCTTGTGATTCACCAGATTCAACTTCCACAAAATATGGGAGCGTTGATACGAACAGCAGAAGCCACAGGGGTTACCGAGGTTTGGACCACGAATCGAACCGCAGACCCTTATGGTCCCAAAGTGCTAAGGGGTTCGATGGGAAGTGTTTTTAGAGTCGCTATTCGAACTGGACTCGACCTTCATACCGCCTTAAAAACCCTAAATTCCCAGCATGTTCATGTTATTGGGGCCACCCAGGAAGGCAAGAGAGTATACAGTGGCATCAGCTGGATTCGGCCGACAGCCCTTATCTTGGGATCTGAAGGTTCGGGATTATCAATTGAGGAAACGAAATACATGAACGACACCATTCGGATCCCGATGTTAGGAAAAGTAGAATCTTTGAATGTGGGTATTGCTGCTGCTGTCTGTTTGTTTGAAGCATCAAAACAAAGAAGGACCGCCCTGAAAACCCTGAAAAATAAAGTAAAATGATTTTTTTCTTAACATCCCAGAGAAAAGGTAATCCAAAATCCACTAACAATGAAGCTTTTTTCATATTTGAGGCATCCACTAAAATGCCTTCTTTTAATTACTACCACACTGCTAATAAATGGCCCTCTCTATTCTTTTGAACTGACCCTAAAGAAAGCCATCGAACTAACGTTCCAAACCCATCCTGATATTTTAAGAATGTTAAGTGATTATCGGACCTTACAAGCACAAACTAGGTTAAATTTGGGGTTATACGATTGGGTTGTGGATTTGGGGTTTGATTATTCAGATGTTGATCAGGCACCTGTTGTGATTTTCCAACCAACGAACACACGAAAAACCACTTATAATCTCAACGCTGGAAAATCTCTTGCAACAGGAACAACTTTTGGATTATCAACCTCCGTTCTAAAAACTGAAGACAACAGCTCTTTTAATCTCTTCAGTAAACGTTATGAAACTCAACTGGGATTAACCCTCCAGCAAAATCTTTTGGATGGATTCCTGGGACAACCTGATCGGGTAAAACTAAAAACCGATCAGTCCCGTTTAAAATCACTGCAATTGATGTTGTGGCGTGAGTTAGAAATGTTGGCCTCAGCTATTTCTCAGCGTTATTGGAATCTTTGGAGGGATGTCCAATTATACGCGGTTGCCAGAGAATCAGAGGACGAAGCCAAAGATTTCATGGATGAAACAGTTCGGCTTTCGAAAATCGGATTAAGGGAAGAGGATGACATCTTACAAGCTGAGGCCTCTTGGCTAAGGAGGCGAGAGGAAACCTTAACTGCAAAGACTTTGTTAGATAATGCATGGAGCTCTTTGAAGATAAGCATTGGTCTTCATAAAGATACAGATTGGGATTCTCTTCCATCGCTTGAAGATCCTGACTGGAACAATCAAGTTGACTATGAAAAAACATTGAAAATGGCCTATATCAATCGCGCTGATTTGCAGTCGTCAGCAATAAGCCGAGAATTAAACAAAGAATTAAAGGACAGCCAAAATTCAAAAATCTGGCCTCAATTAACAGCATCTGGTGGATATTCTCTTGTTGGACTAGATCCGAAATTAAAGACGAGTATCAAGCAGGTTAGGAAATACAAAAATGAAGGTTGGAATCTCGGCATGTCGCTTTCTCATTCCTTTGGTCAAAACATGGATCGTTCCGAGATGGAGCTCGCAGAAGCCGAATACCTTCGTTCTCAATCCCAGTACAGGAAACGAATCAATGCGGTTGAGGAAGAAGTCGAAGTTGGTGTCAATGAATTTAAACGGCAACTTCAGATTCTCGATTTATCCAAAGAAATTGAAAACCGTCGTATGCGAATAAAAAATATCTTTCAGAAGAAATTTAAAAATGGACGCATATCAATACAAGACCTACTTAGGGCCCAAGAAGAAAGCCGCCAGTCACGATATCGACGACACTTAGCTGAGTCCCAAATGGCCATCACCCAATTGAAAGTGGATCTGGCTCAAGGATCCTATCTCTCTCAACTCGGATTTGGAGAGAGATATTCATTACCCATTATTGAGAAAACCCATTATGAAACAGAATAACCATCCACGGGACAAACGAGAAAGTGGTCTTTTTCGGTTTTTTGTACACCAAAGTGTTTTCATTAATATCCTTTATTTGGCTGTTATCATTGTTGGCCTTTTTCTTTGGGTTAAAGTTCTTAATAGAGAAGCTTTTGGAAATTTCGATTTTGACATTGTTCAAATTACAACCCCTTTCCCTGGCGCCACGGCAGAAGAAGTAGAGCAACTTGTAACTCTCCCACTTGAAAACGCCATTAAACCTGTTGAAGGAATTGATGAATTGTGGTCGGTTTCCGTTGAAGGAATGTCCATTATTACGGTTCAATTGGATCCAGATTCCAATGATAGCCAGAAGATTGTTCGAACAATCGAGCGTGAAGTTGATCGTATTCGAATGATCGATTTACCGGATGACGGAGATGAGCCTATCGTAAGAGAAATCACGGCGGCATTTCCCGTTGTTACAATTGGTGTGTTTGGTGAATTGTCTGAGTGGGAGCTACGGAAAGCAGCCGATGAATTGGAAGATGTATTGGAAGATATTGACGGTGTGAGCCGAATTGAAATAAATGGATATAAAGAAAAACAGATTTGGGTTGAAGCAGATGTTAACAAATTGAATGAAACCCATCTTTCTCTTCTGGATCTAATTAATCGAATTCGTCAAGCAGACCACACTTCCCCTGGAGGTCGGCTAGATATAGATGGACGAGAGATCATTATCCGAACATTGAGTCGTCTTCAAACGATTGAGGATGTTGAACGCGTTGTTCTTCGATCAAATGAACAAGGAAATGCCGTATTGGTTAAGGATGTGGCCATGGTTGCCGAAAGGCTAGAAAGGGAACGACGATTTACCCGATTTAATACCTCGAAGGCCATTGAGCTCCATATTTTAAAAAAGGATTCTGGAGATACATTAAAAATCACAGACCAAGTAAAAGAAGAGGTTAATAATTTTAAGGAAAATAGATACCCCAAGCTCCAATTTGCCTACGCCAATGAAATTGCTTTTTATATAAATAGGCGACTTAACGTGATGATCAGGAATGGGACCGTCGGCCTGTTCTTGGTTTTAATAATTATGATCCTTTTTTTGAAACCCCAAAGTGCCTTTTGGAGCACAACAGCCATTCCCTTTGCCTTTTTGGGCGGTATTATTACCATGTATTTGGCAGGACTCACCATAAATCTCTTATCGATGTTTGCCTTTATTCTTGTAGGAGGAATGTTGGTTGACAACGGAATTGTTGTCGCGGAATATATCGAGAGAAAAAGAGAAGAGGGATTAAGTCCTTTTACAGCGGCCTCTGTTGGGATTTCCGAGATGTCTCTGCCCGTGTTTGGTGCCTCGCTTACAACAATATTGGCGTTTGCTCCCCTGGCATTTATGTCCGGGATCACTGGGAAATTTTTGCGACAAATGCCGCTTGTACTGGTTGCTTGTTTGATTTGGGATCTTATTGAATGCCTTTTTATTCTTCCAGGGCATCTCTATCACTACAATTGGAAAATATCTTTTCCACGCTTTATTCAAAGCATAAGAAATTCAGCTCAAAAAGGCTTAGACGCATTGTCTTTGTTTTATGGATCGCTTCTCTGGCGTATCGTATATTGGCCAAAGCTGACTGTAACAATTCTTTGTGCCATATTGGCTATCTCTTTGTCAATAACAGGAATCTATCTCAAGCGTTCTTTCTTTCCCAATATCGTCGATATGTTTGTAATTAGTTTTGAAAATCCTGTCGGTACAACATTGGAGAAGACGGAGCGAATCGTCAAAGAACTCGAATCAATTGTTTACACCCTTCCCAAAGAAGAAATTGAAGCGGTTGTGAGTCAAGTGGGAAGCCAAGGAGACCAGAGACGGTCCAACAGCGGAACCAATGTGGGGGAAGTACGAGTTTATCTCAACAAATATAAATCAGACCGAATTCATGGCGAAATCTTGATGGAACAAATTCGCGGGGATGTCGAAGAATATGGACAAGAGAAAAACCTGGTAAAATTGGACTTAGAAAAGGTTCGCGGAGGCCCCCCCTCTGGAAGAGCCATTGAACTTCTTCTCATTCACGATGAATATAAGCAGATATTGATTTTGGCGGAGGAAATCAAAACTTTTCTAAAGAATATCAAAGGAACCATCGGAATCAGCGATGATTATGATGAAGGAAAAGAAGAGATTCGCCTGGTCATCGACCAAGAGGCAACGGCACGAGCAGGTTTAACGACGGCCCAGTTGGCTTCTGTTGTCAGGGCTGCTTTTGATGGATTTGAAACGGTGGATATCAAACGGGTGGGAGAAACAGACGACATTCCCGTTCTTGTTAAATTACCGGAGTCAGCTCGAGAACGGTTGTCCTCTTTGGATGAAATAAGAATCACCACAAATCGAGGAAACCTCGTTCCCTTAAAATCATTGATCAAGATTGAAAGGGGCCGTGGAATATTGAGAATCTTGCGCAACGATGCCGAAAGGACTGTAACAATATCGGGGGAGGTTGATTCTCGCAAAGTAACCCCTGCTGAAGTAAATAAGCAATTAGAGGCCTTCCTCCAAGAAAAATTAACAGAGTATCCAGGTGTGAGATACAAATTTAGCGGAGAAAAGAAAAACCAAGACGAATCCAATCAATCTTTGAAGCGTGCTTTCTTGGTGGCCTTGGTGCTTATTTATTTGGTCTTGGCCACGTTGTTTCGCTCATATTGGGATCCCATCATTATTTTGTCTGTCATACCATTTGGGCTCCTTGGCATTTTTCTGGCGCTCCTCATCCCAGGCAAATTTTTAACCCTTCTTGTTTGGATTGGAGCAGCAGGCCTCATGGGGGTTGTTATCAACAATTCCATCCTCATGGTCGATACTTTTAATCGTGTAAAACGTCAAGTTGGTGGCACCTATAAAGAAACCGTCATACAAGGTGCTCGTCAACGATTACGTCCCATCCTTTTAACCAGTCTCAGTACTTTTTTTGGAGTTATGCCGTTGGGATATGGAATTGGGGGTCAAGAACCTTTTCTTGAGGATATGGCGTATGCCTTCGGATGGGGTCTTTTGTTCTGCAGCGTAACAACCCTTCTTTGGATCCCTGCTTTCTTTATGAGTTCCATGCAGACAATGATATTTTTTAAGCGAACTTATAAATTTGTTTTCCTATCAATTTGTCACCCTGTTAGATTCGTTAGAAAACACTTTCGCCAATTGGGTCGGATGTTTTTTATTTATTTTTTGGGAATGAAATAATTTGGGACAAATTGAGTATTATTTCTTCTTGGAGAGAGTCCGCATCATTTTGTAAAAGGAAATTATATGAGCCAGGGACGTGAACGAAGAAAAACAGACAGACTGGAATCCAAATTCTTTCTTGAAATCTTCAAGCTCCCTTCAAAAGAAAAGAAGGGAAGAGGGGTCGTGGTTGATGTTTCTTTAACGGGAATGGCCATTGAAACAGAAGCAGATTTAAAACCGGGAGATACCCTGGAGTGCCACATTGAAGCTCCTGTTCGAATCAAAACAAAAGTGGTTCGGCATCTTATCCCCGGACAAGTTAAGACGTATGGATTAAAAATGGTTAACCTGTCGCTTTTGGATAAATTGGTCATAAAGAAGATTTTAAAGGGAAGTCGTTTGACAAGGAAGATTTAGGGCTCAAATGATACGGTTTGTTCAAACTGGGATTGTCATGATGTTGGTTCTCGGTATCACTGGTTTGGGTTTTGGACAATACCGCATCGGCGAAAGAAAGCCTGTTCGTATTGATAAGAAACAAAAGGGCTATCAATCCCCCAAAAAAAAGAAAAAAACCCTTTCAAAAAGAAAAAGAATCAAAAAGATTCGATCGTCAAAATCAAAGACCAATCCCCCTGCTCAACCGACAAAACAGAGGAAATTTGATGACTGGCCCTATTTGAAAACTCTAAATCAACGGTACAACGTTGGATTAGATAAGCTTCAGTATTGGCGGCGCCTTCATCACGGCTATGAAGAGATCATCAAAGCCATCATCATATCCAAAGAGGCCCAGGTTGAAGTGGGACGGGTTTTACAAAAGCGAATCCAAGGTCAAGAATGGAAAGAATTGGCCAATCAATTTTTTGTTGACCCAAAAGAATTAAACGGAGAAACCAAAAACGTTCTAAAATCTTTAGGGAATATTCCTAAAGAAATCATATCAGAAAGACCTGTAATTCGAGGAGAACAATAACGATGTCATCTAAACCAACGATTGGATTTATTGGGTTGGGAATCATGGGGATGGCCATGGCGAAAAACACACAAGCCAAGGGCTATCCCGTGTTGGTGACAAATCGATCTGAGGGACGAAGAAAGGAAGCCAAATCAGAAGGATTGTCTGTTCTCTCCACTCCGAAAGAGATTGCAGACCAATCCGATGCCATTGTCATTATGGTAACGGATTCATCAGGTGTTCAAGATGTGCTAAAAGGACCCGGGGGAATTCTTCAGGGTGAGGTCCGTAATAAAACCGTTATCCAAATGAGCACAATCGATGAGCCTTCGACATTAAAATTTTCGATTCAAGCAGAGGAAGCGGGACTGTATTTTCTTGATTGTCCCGTTGCCGGCAGCAAAAAACAAGTGGAAGCGGGACAACTTGTTATATTGGCCGGAGGGGATCCTGAAATACTTGAGAAATGGAATGGTCCTCTTATGGCCATGGGAAAGGCCATTGTTCATGCAGGAGGAATTGGAAAAGGAACAGCATTAAAGCTCTGTATGAATTTGATCGTGTCTCAAATGACAACAGCTCTTTGTGAATCGGTGGCATTGGCAAAAGTGCAGAAAATATCTCCAGAAGCCATATTTGATGTCATTCGAGAGAGCCCAGCGATAAATTGTGGATATTTTCAAATAAAGGAGAAGCCCATTCTTGAAGACAATTTTAAACCGGCTTTTTCATTAGAAAACATGTTAAAAGATGTCCGCTTTATGGATGAAGCCGCCAAACACCATCGATTGGCTCTTCCTGTTACCCAAGCTGTTCGATTTCTCATGGAAGCAGCTAGAACTGAGGGGTTTGGGAAAGAGGACCTCATCAGCATAAAAAAAGTTTTAACACCAAAAATAAGCCAAAATTAAGGAACTTTTGTGATCCTAAAGGGTCAAAAAGGATGGCAAATAAAAAGGGAGGATTCCTTTGAATAATGTAGGTTGGATCAGCATCATAAAAGCCGGGTGGCCAGTGTTATCAGTTCTTCTTGTCGGTTCTATCTTGACCGTGGCCGTTGTTTTGGAAAGATGGAAAGCCTTTCGGTTTATCCAGAAGAATTCGGATCTATTTTTTGAGTCTCTAAAACGAAGCCAGGATACAAACAAACTAATTCAATGGTGTGAACAAAGTGAACAACCCTTGGCTTTGATCACAGGGGCCATTTACAAAACCCCTTCAACACGTCCTGATAAAGAAAGAGCCCTCCAAAAATCTATCCAAAAATTGGTCCGAAAATACGAAAGTCACGTGTCACTTTTGGGCACCATTGCCAGCGTGGCTCCCTTTGTTGGATTGTTGGGTACAGTCATTGGAATTATCAAGGCTTTTCGTGCTGTATCAATGGCTTCAACAGCAGGGGCCAGTTTGGTGGCCGTCGGTATTGCCGAGGCATTGGTTGGTACCGCTGCTGGTTTGATTGTCGCGATACCGGCCCTCCTTGCATACAATTATTTTGCCAACCGGATTCGTAGACTGACACAAGAATGGGAATTGGTGGGCTCTGATATTATTGATCTGTCCCTTTCAATAAAAGGATAATCCAATGAAAATTGGTACAACCCAAGGGCAAGGTCGCTATCATATACAAGCCGAGATCAACATGATTCCGCTTATTGATGTGGCCCTTGTTCTGCTTATCATCTTCATGGTGATTTCTCCGATTTTGGTTGATAGTCAGCTAAAGATTAACCTTCCAAAAGTAACTAATGCAGGGCTAAGCGATGAAACTGCCATTAAAGTGGAAGTGGATGCCAAAGGACGCGTATCCATCGAAGGAAAAATAATTCCGCGAGACAGACTTCGAACCGCTTTCAGTGGCTATCTTCCCCGAGGTCACAGTGTCGCTATTCTGATTCAGGCAGATAAAGATACTCCTTTCCAGGACGTGGTCTCCGTGATGGATATCGCAAAACAATTCAAGGTCGAAAAATTGGGTGTGGCGGTCGTACCGGAATTCAATCGGTAATGAATCGATACCTCGTTCAATCCAGCTTCCTCCATTTATTTGTTCTGACTCTCTTTTTTCTATTCCACATTTTTTTCCCTCAGCCCCAATACTTCAGAATTGATCTGGGCTTTGATTTCAGTGGTGGAACAGGAGGAGGGGGACCAAAAGGGGATGGTGGTATAAAAAAAGGAACAACCCTTGATCCCAAAAAAAGAGGACAACCCGTTCCTCAACCAACTGATGTTCCTGTCCCTGACATACCAGCTCCTCCTCAACCAGCCACAAAGGGAGAGGAGACCTGGGAAATTAAAGATAAACCTAAGACGACGATAAAAGAGAAAACTCCCGATGTGGCTCAACCAGGAGAGAAATCCCAACCACAAAAAACAAATATTATAAGAAAGGGAACCCCAGACGGAGAAAAGGGAGAAAAAGAATTTGGATCAATAAGAGGAACAGGTACCGGATCTGGATCGGGAAGAGATATCGCTATTGGTTTGGGACCAGGAGATGGCGGGGGATTTGGAATAGGTAATTACGGCTCCATCCTTTATAGAAGGATTTTAACAGAATGGTTGCAATACACACCTTTTGGAACAAACAAATCCTGTGTTATTGCTATAACGGTCTTAAAATCAGGGACTGTGACCAAGATCAAATTGGAAGAGTCATCAGGCGATGACGTTTTTGATGACACAGCCCGTCGTGCCATTCGAAATTCTTCTCCTCTTCCACCATTGCCCTACAATTTTCCAAACCCTGAGCAGAAATTTCGACTCAAGTTTAAACTGTTGGACTAAAAATTAAGCTTGGGAGTCAATCAACCGGATAAGGTTAATTTGTCGTTGGATGGCACCAGATTTTTGAGAAGGAAGGGGTGAAGGATGAACCTTAGTAGGTTTCTCATTCTTATTGATGGCTTGATAAAAATCAATCCAAAGGGGATTCTTTAAACTCGGAAAAGGAATGTGAGGGATTCCATTAAAAAAAAGCGTGACGCCGAGGAATAAAGATTTTATTGTCATACCTATTAAAAGTACCTCAAAAATCAGGATTTCTCAAGTAAAATACGATCTTCCAAAACAAGGATATATGTAAAAATGATCATAATGAATTGGTTCCGCAATCTTTATAAATGGGTTCTTCACTGGGCTGACACACCATGGGGACCCCTTGCCCTATTTCTATTGGCCTTTATCGAGTCATCAATCTTTCCAATTCCACCTGATGCCCTCCTCATGGTCCTCTGTCTGGGGAAGCCCAAACATGGTTTCTATTTTGCTGCCATATGCACCGTGGGCTCTGTCCTCGGTGGAATGGCGGGGTATTTTATCGGTTTTGGTTTCTGGAATATATCCAAAGATTTCTTTCTTACTTATATATTTTCTGAATCACTTTTTTACCGGGTTAAAGACCTCTATCAGCAAAATGCTTTTTCTTCGGTTTTCATTTCCGGATTCACACCCATCCCCTATAAAGTTTTTACTATTGCCGCGGGCGTTTTCCATCTATCAATCCCTGTGTTTCTAATCGCTTCTATATTGGGAAGGGGAATGCGATTTTTATTGGTGGCCCTTGCCTTCTATTTCTTTGGTCCAGCTATTAAAAAAATTATTGACCGTTACTTCGAGATTCTTACTGTTCTATTTTCCGTTCTCCTTATTGGGGGATTTATCTTCATTAAGTGGCTTCTTCACTAAAAAATGAAAATATTGTGTATACAATTAAGACGCCTGGGGGATATTCTTTTAACCACACCAGCCATTTCCTATCTAAAAAAACAATATCCCCAAGCCTCCATTGATTATTTATCAGAACCTATTGGAAAATTGGCCCTGCAGAAAAATCCCAATTTAAATGATGTCTTGATTTATGATAGCAAGAATCCAATAGGAGAAATTAAGAGGATTCGGTCTAAGAAATATGATGTGATTTTCGATTTTATGGGAAATCCGAGAACGGCTGTTCTTTCTCGGCTGAGTTCAGCAAAATTGCGGGTTGGATTCCCGCATCATGCCAGATCATTTTTTTATAATCTAAAACCCGTAAAAGCAAAAAAACCTGAATATAACGGGCTGAGAAAAGTTCGATTAATTCAGGCCTGGTTGAACAAATTGGGTCAACCAACCCCCGAGCCGATGTTCATCCGTCCTCAACTTTTTTTGACCGATGAGGATGAAAAATATGCTCAAGAATGGATAAAAGAACAAAATATGGGGTCTTCACCATTTGTTGTTTTGGCGCCAGCCAGTCGAATTCCTACCCGTCGTTGGGGACCAGATGGATTTCGGGATCTAGGGCTGGATCTTTATCGAAAAATGAATATTAAAGTTTATTATGCTTGGGGACCTTCTGAGGAAGGTCTGATTCAGTCTATTCGAGATGGCTACGAAAATGAGTTAAAAATGTTACCAGCCACAAACATACGACAGATGGCGGCCATTATTAAAAGGGCACAATTTGTGGTATCCCTTGATTCTGGGGTAATGCATATCGCAGTGGCGATGAACACATCAACTGTCACTATTTATGGTCCAACAAGACCCATTGACTGGAATCCCTCACTTACAGATGAGGCACCAACCGTTCAAAACGAAATTGTGCAAGTTCAAAATCTTGATTGCCTGGGGTGCCATCTAAATGAATGTCCCATTGGACATTATTGTATGAAACGTCTTTCAAAGGACGATGTCTTTCGATTCTGTGAACAAATATTGGTAAAGGAGGCCAAATGACAAGCCAAAATACGAAAGGATTAGGAAAATTGGTCGCAGAGCTTTCCCAAGTAAATGTAGAGCTCTGGCATGAAGAAGATAAGGCAAGATCAAAAGATGATCAGCAGGTTGTCCAAGCGAAGAGACAAGTTGATAAGCTAAATCAAAAACGGAATGATTTGATTGAAAGAATTGATGATTTCTTTATCCAAGGAAGTCGAAATGGCTGAAACAATCGGTAGTCTGATAGACAAAATAACCATAGTAGATTTAAAGATTTATCACATGCAAGAGCAGATTGACAGAAGGGATGCATCCCCCCAACATCAAGAGGCCTGTCAGAATAAATTAAAGATATTGAAAATACAAAAAGACGATTTGTCTGAAGAATTGTCAGGATTGGCCAAAGAAGTATTGCAAGGAAATAGAGAGTTGAAAGTTTATCGTCAATTCAAGATGTACAACGATCCCATCTATCAAATCAAACGAGATATCTAACTTTTATCGGTTCAATTCGTCTACGTGACAAAGAGCGCGTTTGACAACCTGTGTGGCATTTTCTCCATCCCTGGGATAGATCGCCCATCCGATACGAGGATAGATGACCGAGGGTTTTCCAGGTGTTAGGAATTGCGCAATTATCTCACTCCAACGTGAAGAAAGGTCGTTATAATGGCCGCCTCGAATAACTTGTGTGGCCAGGGCGGTAATTTTTTTCCCGATGAAATCAACCTGTCCCACATCAACAGCATCAAAGACAAACCCAAATCCATCCTGAAAAGTCCCCACAAACTGGCTTTGGTGAACTGCCTTGCGCAGAATTTGAAACAGCTCTTTGTACAAATTTAAAACAACATATCGGGGTTTTCGCTTTGAAAAAGCCTCAATATTTTCAATTTGTAAGAGAATCACAAAGAAAGGACGGCCCGTTTCTCTGCTCCGGTGGATGGCGGAATCAATCCGATCCGCAAAATCAGTTCCACGAGGTAAGTTTTGAACTCTTTCTGTTACTAAGTTATTGCCCTTCATAATCTCCTCCCGAAGTGAATGATTAGGTTTATATATGATTTCTTTATGTTCAACTTCGAGATATTCATTACTTATCCCTCAATACCCCGAAAATCAATGTGACAAGTGACACACGAAGAATGATTTAAGTTTTAAATTCCCTAAATTTTTGCCTTATTCATTAAAATTTTCATTTGTTTGTCACGGCTATGTCCCCATTATGACGTCACTTGGGATTTATATTAAGCCCATGAATGAACTAAATTGGATCGGACAAATTCAGTGGCAAGATGAGGCAAAACCGCTTGAAATACCTGAGGGTCAAGAGGTTTACACCCTTTATCTAAGTGATTTCAATCGTCTCCCTGATGTGGATTACCTCGAGCTGATAGATTTGGATCCTCATATTCGTGCCCTCCTAAACTAGAGGTTCCCACCACTTATCAGCTCCATGAGATTAATCCCTCATCAAATAATTCTGCCTCAATCACTTGAAAGAACCTTAAATTCCATGTAATTATAAAGGGATTAATTAATAAGGTATGAATGTGAGGTCTTCCATTAAACATCCAAAATTGTCTTTGTTTCTCTGTTTACTAACCAGCTCATCTCTTTTTGCTTATGATCAGGTCAAAATTGGTCAAACACTTCCGTTAGCAGAAAAAAAGATGACTCCGACTTTGCTCCGTTTTGATAATACGGGCCAGCCTTGGATCTACAATCAAAAATCAGGGAGTATCAATAAGATTTCTAAAGAGGGACGAACCCAACAGATTTTAAAATCTCAAGCATCGGGTAAAGACACCTTTAAATCAGTCGCTGATTTTGTTTTCACTCCCAAAGGAACCCTTTTCGTAGCTGACAAAAAAGCCAACAAGATAGTCGTCATGACGTCTAACTTATCCTTGGAGGATCCATGGAAAGAGGCCAAAAGAGATTATTGGTTTTATTCTGAAAGTCCAGATGCGCTCGCCCTTAGCCAAGATGATGTGATCGCTGTCGCAAATAACAAAGAAAAAGTTATTCATATATTCTCCATTGACGGGGTTCTTCTACATAACCTTTTCTTACCCGGTCCTTCTTCTTTTAAAAAGGTTGTCAGTTTGGGTTTTTCACGAGATGGGGTACTGTGGGTTCTTGATCAAGGCTTAGGAGAACTTCATCGCTTTTCAAATAAACGAAAGTGGATGGGGCGTACGGGGGGCCTGTCCTCTCCACAAGATGTGGTTGTCGATGACCATGGTTACGCCTATGTTAGCTCTGTAAAGGGAAAATGGTATGAAATTGATTCGGAAGGAAAAATTCTGGGATCTTTCGGAACCAAAGGGAAAAAGCCTGGCCAAATGTCCTCTCCTCATGGATTGGCACTAAAAAATAATAATGAATTATGGGTTGCGGAAAAGGGCAACAGACGACTTCAATCATTTCTTATCAGCACAAGCAATAAACCCATAAAACCCGCATTTGAACCCGTTGCTCGAATTCAAATCCGTCGTATTGCTGAGTGGCCCACAGTCAGCAAAAAGGCGATTTTCAACAGAAAGGGTCATCTCCTCCTCTTTGGTAGAAAAAAAGGAAAATTTGAATGGATTGATGATCAAGGGAACCCAATATCATCTTTCGGTGATGATAAGAATCTATTTTCAAGACCAGTAGATATGGTTTTGGACCAGGCGGATAATCTATGGATTTTGGATGCAGGTGATCATTCCATAAAAAAGGTATCTAAAGATGGGGTGGTGGAAAAGAAAGTTGGTGAGAAAGGACGAAAAGAAGGTTATCTCAAAGATCCGATCTATTTGGTTCTCAGAAAGGACAATTCGTTCCTTGTTGTTGACAAAAACGGAGGAAGGGTACAAGCACTTGGACCGGATGGACTTTTCCTTTTCGCCATCCGAAACCCGGGGAAGGAAAAAGGTCAGGTAAGTGAGGTTTCGGGAATCACCATTAACGATGAAAGGATTGGAATAATTGATAACCAACGTAAAGCTCTTCTATTCTTTGACCATAATGGAAACTTTTTGGCTGAAATTGCCAATAAAGAAAATAAGGCTCCGATTTGGGCTGACATCACTGGTGTTGCAACCGACCATAAGGGTCGCTTTTATGTTTTAGACAAAGGTGCCAGAAGGATCCGAATATTTTCACCCAAGGGTCGATTTATAGCTGATCTTTCTCTTTTCGGTGAGGGTCTAACATTGGGGCCAGATGGAAGAATCCTGATGATTGAGAAGAAACATATATCAATTTATCAAATGGATATCGTTCCGAAAGAGCTGGGCAATTTGAGTGCCAAGGATGTAGAAGGAATTATCACAGTGTCATGGGATTTTTGCACTTCTTGTGTTGAATACGAATTGCATCGGTCAAGCTCGGTCAGGGGATTCAAATTATTAACCAAATTGGATAAAGGAGTATATGAGGATGAAGATGTCCGCCCGGGAATCCTATATCGCTATCGGGTACGAGGCATCAACAGCATGGGATATAAAGGAAATTGGACGATCTCCGAGGCTGTTGAACCATCCCGGAGAAAAGATATTTCCTTGGTTAGTTTGGGAGATATTAAATTCCGACCCATTTTTAGTGCTTCTTATAAGACATATGTGAATCAACCTATTGGAGAAGTTGAGGTTAGAAACAATGATGATAGGGTTTATCGAAATGTTAAGTTATCCCTTTCGATAAAAAAATATACGGATTTTCCAACAGAGTTGGTCCTTCAAGATCTGCAGCCTGGTGAGAGGCGATTGGTCCCCGTTACCCTTACATTCAATGATGATATCTTAGAGCTCACAGAAAACACCCCTGTTCAAGTTGAACTTCAGGTGATTTACTTTCAAGATAACGAAAAAAAGAAAGTTTCACGAAATGCCCCCATTACCCTTTACTCACGTAACGCCATTGTCTGGGAAGATAAAAAAAGAATATCTTCTTTCATTACCCCACGGGACAAACCAATCGTTGATCTTGCCAGAAAAGGAATTAGTCATTTCATAAGCCCCTTGAAGGGATCAACCGTTGGCAAGCAACTGGCAAAAGCCGCCCTGTTTTATGAGGCCATGAACGCTCTGGAAATTGCCTATGTTCCAGATCCCAATACTCCCTTTGCAGAGGCAGCAGGCAACAAAGATGTGATCGACTATATTCAATTTCCCCGAGAGACCTTACGTCATCGAACAGGGGATTGCGATGATACGACAGCCCTGTTGTCATCCTTATTGGAAAGCATTGGTGTGGAAACAGCCCTTGTTGATACTCCTAATCACATTTTTCTCATGGCTAATCTAGACGAAGATGATCCAGAGGTAATAGGGCTTCCCGAAGAGAGATTTGTGGAATTTCGTGGAAGCCTATGGGTCCCAATTGAAACAACAAAGTTGGGGCAAGATTTCCTAGAAGCCTGGAAGGTAGGAATGGCCCAGGTCATGGATGGAAAAGAAAAAGGAAATATAGAGTTTATTCCGGTGGTTGAAGCAAGCGAGCATTACAGTCCCGTAACATTGACAGAAAAAGTCGATGAAAAAATTCCCTTTCCGAAAGGAAAAGTGGAAGCATCATTTATGATTATAATGGATAAAATGCAACGGGAACGCTACGAGAGACAAGTTGCCAAATTCAAAGAATTAATGAGGGAAGATCCTGAAAGCGACATGCTTCACATTCGACTGGGAATGGCGCACGTTGAGGGAGGCAAAAAGGCGGAAGGTAGAAAAATATTTCAGTCCTATGTAACCAGCCCTGATTTGGAAGTTCGGGCTGCTGCGCAAAACAATTTAGGAAACTTAGCTTATCTTAATGGCAATTACAAAGCTGCCGAAAAATATTTGGCCAATGCCTCCATCTCTTCTCCAAAAGATGGTGGCATTTTGGTTAACAGGGCGCGTACCGCTTGGAAATTGGGAAAGAAGGAAAAGGCAAAAGAATTACTAAAGAAAGCCAGCAAGCTTTTAGATGATTGGAGAGAATATGTTTGGGATATGCCGGCAGAATACTACCCAAAATAGGGTTAGGAGGAATTATGTCTAAATGCAACAAAATGTTGTTCAACCTCATTGTCTTTATTTTTGCCATTTTATTGGTACTGGGCCCCGTTTCTTTAATCGCTCAGAACACTTCTGAGGCAACAACGCCCAGCAGTGAAAAGATAAGAAAGGAAAACAAAAAGAGAATAAAGGATAAAATCAGAAAAAAGGCTCAAAAAAAGAAAAAAGTCCAGCATGTTAAAAGAAAATCAGCTGTTAAAGTCAAAAAGAAAGCCCTCAAAAAAAAGAAGAAAGCGCAAAGATCTTTGACAGTTTGGTTGAAAAAGTTGAAGAAGCGAATTGCCCGGACCCATGCAAAAAGGAATCAAATTGTATCTGTAGGAGCGGTTAGGGGAAACAAAAAACCTGATTCCCCGCCTCTTTATTGGAAGGGGAAAAAATCCAAGGGTCCGGTGGATTTGCCAGAAATCGAGGAATTTAATGATGCCCTCGAGTTGGCCATCAACGGCGAAAAAATCCTGGCTATTGAAAAATTGGAACAGTTTATCGCCAATAATCCCAAGAGTTCTCTAAGGGATGATGCCACGCATACCGTGGTGATGCTCCGCAAGGCAGAATCTCCGACGAAATAGACATCCAGCTAAATAATTAGCCCAAATTGAAACTCGGAACAACTGAGTTTTAATTATTTTGATAACATCAACCCCATGTTTGAATTCATCTCAAAAGTCCTTGGTGGCACACGTAACGAACGGGTTATTAAAAAGCTCTATCCTGTTGTCGACGAAATAAATGCGCTTGAACCTGAATATGAAAGTCTATCAGATGACGCGCTTCGAGCAAAAACCGACGAATTTCGCTCACTCCTAAAAGAAGGGAAAAAACTCGACGATATCCTTCCTCAAGCTTTTGCGGCTGTTAGAGAAGCTTCCAAAAGAACAATTGGCCTTCGGCATTTTGATGTTCAACTGATAGGCGGTGTCGTTCTCCACCAAGGAAAAATTTCAGAGATGAGGACAGGTGAAGGAAAAACGCTTGTGGCCACTCTTCCCGTTTACCTCAATGCCATTGAAGGAAAAGGGGTTCATATCGTTACAGTAAATGACTATCTCGCCAAAAGAGACCGCGATTGGATGGGTCCTGTTTTTGAATTCCTAGGGCTTACTGTCGGATTTATTCAACATGATATGCCTTTGTATCAACACAAAGAGATGCATCAAAAAGACATTACTTACATCACCAACAATGAAATGGGATTTGATTATCTCCGTGACAATTTGGTCCGGGCAGCCCAGGACCGATCCTTGAAACCTTTTAATTACGCCTTGATAGACGAGGTCGACTCCATCCTCATCGATGAAGCAAGAACACCACTAATTATCTCGGGGCAAGGAGATCCTGCGACACAACGGTATTACACCGCAGACAAAGTCATTCCTCATCTAAAAGGCCGATTCGTCACAGAGAATGAAGAGGTTAAAGCCAAATATGAAGGCATTGATCTTGGAAAAGGCTATGACTATATTGCGGATGAAAAAAATCAAAATGCGGTATTAACCGAACAAGGAATCCGAACATGTGAACGGCTTTTAAAAATACCATCAATCTATGATGATCTTGAAGGAGAATGGGTCCATCATATTTCGACAGCTCTCCGTGCACACAACCTTTTTAAAAAAGATGTCCATTACGTGGTAAAGGATGGGGAAGTCATCATTGTCGATGAATTTACAGGACGCCTGATGCCAGGGAGACGTTGGTCGGATGGGCTTCACCAAGCCATTGAGGCAAAAGAGCGTCTGAAGATTGAAGCTGAAAATCAAACGCTGGCAACCGTCACCTTTCAAAACTTTTTCCGTCTATTTAAAAAATTGGCTGGGATGACAGGGACAGCCCTCACTGAGGCAAATGAATTCTGGCAAATCTACAAATTGGATGTAATTGCTGTCCCCACCAATAAACCGAACATCAGGCTCGATTATGCTGATCGAATATTTCGGTCAGGGCGAGAAAAAAACAATGCAATTATTGAGGAAATTGAAGAATTATGGAAAAAGGGACAACCGGTACTCGTTGGCACTCGATCCATCGAAGGCTCAGAGAACTTGTCACGTCTTCTTCGACAAAAAGGGATTCCCCACAACGTATTAAATGCGAAGTATCACGAGAGAGAAGCCCAAATCATTGCTCAGGCCGGACGCAGAGGCGCGGTCACCATTGCCACCAATATGGCAGGGCGTGGTACGGATATTCTCTTGGGAGGTAATCCCCAAAACAGCGAAGAGGCAGAGTTCGTGAAATCCGTCGGGGGCCTTCATGTTTTGGGATCAGAACGACACGAATCAAGGCGCATCGATAATCAACTTCGCGGTCGAACAGGCAGACAAGGTGACCCCGGAAGTTCCCGATTTTATCTTTCCTTGGATGATGAACTTATGCGTCTATTTGGATCCGAAAGAATATCTGGGATTATGGGCAAGTTGGGTATGAAAGAAGGGGAGGATATTCAACACCCGTGGATCAGCAGAGCCGTTGAAAATGCCCAGAAGAAAGTCGAAGGAATGAACTTCGACATTCGAAAACAAGTCCTTGATTATGACAATGTCATGAACAAACAAAGGGAGGCGATCTACCGCTTCCGGAATTCTATTTTGGACGAGCCAGATGTATCCGACCGGTTTTCAAGCATGCTTCAGGAATCGGTAGAAGAACACTTGGATCAGATGGCACCCTCAAAATCTGATCCGGAAGAATGGGATATCACCACCCTATCATCTTGGTTGAAAACCACGTTTGTCACAGAATGGGATGTGCCTCCCTCCGACATACACAACAAGGAGAATTTGGAAGACCGTGTAAAAGAAAAAATAGAACAAGCCAAAAATAGTCGAATCCAAGAACTGGGACAGGAAAATTTTAATGAATTACAGAAAGGGGTTTTGTTGTCTATTTTGGACAGTGTTTGGGTTGAACACCTCACCTATTTGGAACAACTTCGCCGCGGAATATTTTTAAGGGCCTATGCGCAAAAAGATCCCCTCATTGAGTTTCAGAAAGAAGGATTTCGATTGTTTGAGGCCATGATGGTGCGTATTCGAGATACCTCGATCGAATACATCTTCCGTATGTCGGCGCAAGCGGTCTCAGAATCCATGGCTGAATCAAATCGAGAACAAAGAGGGCCTACTCCTATGATGGCAGAAAAGGAGGAGTTCGAAGGCGTGGCGAGTCTAGTTGAGAAGAAGGAGTCGAATATGTCTTCGTCCCGTCCCAGCGGAGTGGTTCCTGTCCCCAGAGGAGGGAATCTCCCCAAAAAATCTGCTCCCATTAAAGTGGAAAAGATTGGACGCAATGAACCTTGTCATTGTGGGAGCGGAAAAAAGTATAAGAAATGTCATGGTCAGTAGTGATAATACTATCCCTTGTTTCAGGAATCCTTTTTGGTTTGTCGTTCCCTCCTTTTGGTTTTTCCGCCTTCGCTTGGTTCTGCCTTGTACCAGTCCTCTATCTTAATTTAAAAAATTCAAAACAAGCTTCTATGGCAGGCCTTCTCACTGGAATGGTTGCCAATGGGCTTATTTTTATATGGCTCTGGAAAACCTTGGCAGCGGCTCAAATTGGAATTGGAACAACCCTGTTTTGTTGGACGGCCCTCTCTCTTCTCTTGTCTTTGTACTTTCTCTTGTTTTTTCTGGTTTATTATTACTTGCCAACCACTATTTGGAAACCTTGGATTGTTGCATTCTTCTGGATTGTCTTGAATCATATTCAAACAACGATTTTTACCGGATTTCCTTGGGCCTTTCTCGGCATGACACAGGCCTATAATCTTCCCTTGATTCAAATGGTTTCAATAACGGGCGTGGAGGGAATTACTTTTTTAATTGTTGTCACGAATGTGACATTTGCTGAATTCCTAAAGAGTTTTAATAGGGGGAAATCGTCAATTCCTCCCGCCTGTTTTGTGAATGCCCTTGTGGTCCTGGGACTTTTGTTGGGTTGGCATCTTTACGGTTTGGGGAGGCTTCACTTATCGAAAGCGTATCCAGCAAATGAATTCCGTGTCGCTATTCTGCAGGGAAATATTGATCAATATAAAAAATGGAATGACACTTACGAGGAAAACATAAGAGAGGTATATGCGAACTTGGCTAGGAAAGGATCAGATGAGAATCCTGATCTTATGGTTTGGCCAGAAAGCGCAGTACCTGGTTGGTTTCCAAATGACAAGTATTACCACACATGGATTAAGGAAATTGCCCAACAAACAAAAACACATCACATTATTGGTGCGGTCACAACCCGCAATGGTGGAGACTATAACTCAGCATTCCTAATAAATCCAAACGGGGAAATTCTATCAGAATACGCCAAACAACATCTTGTCCCTTTTGGCGAGTATATTCCATTTGGGGAGTCGTTAGATAATATTTTTCCATACCTCGGACAACTGGGAGTCTTTACCCCTGGAAATCAACCATTGATGTTTCAGGTTAAAGATTTTCAGTTGACCCCCAATATCTGTTACGAAGCTATTTTTTCAAACTTGATTCGAAAAAATGTACGTCAGGGAGCAGATGTAATCGTTAATTTGACCAATGATGGTTGGTATTTGGATACTGGTGCTCCTGAACAACACTATATATCCAATATTTTTCGGGCTGTGGAGATGGGGAAGCCCGTCATTCGTGCAGCCAATACCGGCATTTCTGCTGTTATTGATCCGTGGGGACGAGAGCTTTTAAGAAGCCCACTTTTGGTTTCTGGAATTTTTTGTCAAGCAATTCCCATTCCCAAACATTCAATCAAAACACTCTATCTAAAATGGGGATCTTGGTTTTTTGGATTGGCTTGGTTGTTCGTGGTCTTGTATACTGCGAAATATGTCACGAGAATTAAAAGAAAAAATAGAACAACTCACAAATAAGATCTCCGATCTGGGGAGGTTTCTTTGACATCTCAAGAAAAAGAGATGTCGTAAATCAATTACAAGAGACAACATCCGCCCCCGATTTCTGGCAAGATCCCCAAAAAGCAAAAAAAGTGATGCGTCAATTGGATGCCGCCAAAGGAGATATCGAGTTATGGAATACCCTTGTCAAAAAGATGGAGGACATCTCAGCTCACCTTGAATTGGCCATCGAAGCCAATGATGCCTCAGAAGAAAAAGACGTTGCCAATCAGCTCCAAACCTTGGAAACACATATCTCAGAATTGGAAGTTCGGGCTTTATTGGGTGACGAACATGACATGTCAAATGCAATTCTTACCATCCATTCAGGAGCGGGGGGGACAGAAGCAGCGGATTGGACCAATATGCTGCTTCGTATGTACATGCGGTACACCGAACGGAAAGGATTTAAATTTTCGATCACAGATATTCTCCCTGGTGACGAAGCAGGCATAAAAAGAGTGACCGCAATTGTGTCTGGGGCATTTTCTTATGGATTACTAAAAGCAGAAATGGGAGTTCATCGATTGGTTCGTATATCTCCTTTTGATTCCAATAAACGCAGGCATACATCCTTTGCCTCATGTGATGTTATTCCTGAAATTGATGAAGAAATTAATATTGAGGTCAATGAATCCGACCTTCGAATAGATACATTCCGATCATCCGGGGCAGGTGGACAACATGTCAATAAAACAGATTCCGCCGTACGAATTACCCATAATCCCACCGGAATTGTCGTTGCTTGCCAACAAGAACGATCTCAAATTAAAAATCGGGCTGTGGCGATGAAAATTCTGAAAGCCAAACTCTATGAATTGGAACAAGAGAAGAAACGGGCAGCTTTGGAGAAACATTACGACGAAAGGGGTGATATTGCCTGGGGGAGCCAAATCCGATCCTATGTCTTTATGCCCTATCAATTGGTTAAAGATCTTCGCACCAACCATGAGACGGGGAATGTCGGGGCTGTCTTAGATGGAGATTTGGACCCTTTTATTCGTGCTTTTCTTGATTGGAAGACCACAAAAAAAGATGCTAATATCGCAAAATCCTAATATTGGAGGATACAGTGGCAAAAATATTGGTTGTTGATGATGAAAAGGATGTTGTTGAGTTATTAAAGTTCCTTCTGGAAAAAGATGGTTATGTTGTCACGACCGCTTCCAATGGAAGAGAAGCTTTGGATATGGTGCAAAAAGAATCACCTGATTTGATACTGCTCGATGTGATGATGCCAGAGATGGATGGCTATACCGTTCAAACACAACTTCTCGAAAATCCCCAAACAAAAGATATTCCTGTCATTATTCTTACAGCCAAAGGGCAATTAAAGGATGTGTTTGCCATGTCGGCCAACGTTCAGGCATATATCGAGAAACCATTTGATCCCAAATCTTTGCGTAGCAAGATTCAAGAAGCGATTCAGCCCAAATAACAATTGTTCCCATCTTATAAATCCTCGAGTTGAATTATGACAACACCAATGTCTTCTACTGAAAAGTCAGCACCTGTTGACCAGATCATCGAACAAAGAAGGGAAAAAAAAGACCGCTTATTAAAAGCAGGAAAGACCCCTTACGGACATCGATTTATTAAATCCATGAACCTTTCTGATGTTCATGATCAATTCGAATCCCAAATACCCAACCCAGACCAACCAGATCAACAAAAAGACCGTCCCATATTAAAGGTGGTGGGGCGACTGATGACCCGACGAGATCTGGGGAAACTTTGTTTTGCCCATCTGCATGATCAAACAGGTCGGCTACAGCTTAAGATCAATCGCCAAGATATTGGTCCTGAAGCCTATAAGGAATTTCTCAAAGATGTCGATATTGGTGACATCCTGGGTGCTGAAGGAACCTTATGTCGAACAAAAACAGGTGAACTCTCAATCCAGCTTGTGAAGTTTGAAATTCTGTCCAAATCCCTTCGACCGTGGCCTGAGAAATTTCATGGTCTAACCGATGTAGAAGCCCGATCTCGCCAGCGTGAATTGGACTTGGTAACAAATTCGGAAAGTCGAAAAAGATTTGAAATGAGATCGATTCTTATTCAATCTTTGAGAAAATCATTGCATGAAAACAAATTCATGGAAGTTGAAACTCCCCTTATGCAACCGGTTCCAGGTGGCGCTGCAGCAAAACCCTTTATTACCCATCATGAGGCTCTCGATGTTGATTTGTATCTTCGCGTGGCTCCAGAATTATTCCTAAAAAGACTGTTGGTTGGCGGTTTTGATCGTGTGTATGAAATAGGACGAGCCTTTCGTAATGAAGGAATTGACACCCGACACAATCCGGAATTCACCATTCTCGAGGCCTATCAAGCCTATGCCGATGTCAATGACATGATGGATCTCACAGAAAAATTAATAGGAAATGTTGCAAGGGAGCTGAACATCAAAGAATCGACATATCGGGACGAAGTGTGTAGCTTCACAGAGCCTTTTGAACGTCGGTCTCTGATAGATTTGTTTCAGGAATACCTCAATTTGGATTTGATTGTTCTTTGTCAAAAGAATAACTGGAAGAATGCTGCCCAAGAGAAGGGAATCAATATCCCATCCACCGCTTCGGACAGAAAGGCTTTTGACTTACTCTTTGATGAGAGAATTCTGATTCATCTCAAAAAACCAACTTTTGTTTTGGATTACCCAACGGTTTTTTCTCCATTGGCCAAACCGAAATCGAACGAACCACTGCTTACAGATCGATTTGAACTTTTCCTGGCCAAAGAAGAAGTGGCAAATGCGTATACCGAACAAAATGATCCGGATGAACAAAGCCGAAAATTTAAAGATGAATTGAACAAACGTCAAAAAGGTGACGAAGAAGCCATGGTCATAGATGAGGAATTTATTACTGCACTTCAGTTTGGCATGCCGCCTGCCGGTGGCCTGGGAATTGGAATAGATCGATTGGCCATGGTTCTTTCCGGGAGCAGCTCTATCCGAGAAGTTATACTATTTCCTCTTTTGCGTCCTCAAAATTAAATGACCTTCGAGTTTTATTTAGCCAACCGCTACCTCATAAGCCGTCGACACGGTGTATGGGGATGGATAATCAGTTCAATCGCAACCGGAAGTGTAGCCCTTGGCGTGGCAGCTCTTATTGTTACCTTGGCCATTATGACCGGATTCCGAGAAGATATTCGTTCGAAAATGCTTGGTGTCCAACCTCACGTCCTGATGACATCCTTTTCAGGGAAAATAAATCCAAAAAGAATAAAAGCAGATGAAATCCTAAATAATAATCCGCAAATTTCAGATTGGGCTCCCTTCGTGACAGGACAGATATTAATTGGAAAGGGAAAACTAAATTCAGGGGCCAAAGTGAAAGGGATTGATCCGAAAAAGGAGCCCTCTGTTGTCAATGTGATGGACCGACTAAGAGAGGGGCAATGGGAGGATTTAAGGGAAGAATCTTTGGTTGTAAGGCCAGATAAGCCGAAAATAATTCTTGGCCAAGAACTTGCCAGACATATCGGAGCCCGTGTTGGAAATATAGTTTGGGTGGTAACCCCTAATTCTATTGGAATTTCTGCTTTCTCAATTCCTAAAGCCCATCTTTTCGAGGTTTCCGGGATTTTACATACAGGCCTATATGATTTTGATTCAGCGTTGGCGTATACACATCTCTCTTCTGCTCAAACCCTCTTCAATATGGGGACTGAAATTACAGGTTATGGAATAAGCTTAAAAGATATCGATGGAGCTGATCAAATTGCATCAGACCTACAAATTTCTTTCAAGGGAGACTTCTGGGTTCGATCATGGTTGTCGCAAAATAAGAATTTATTTTCTGCTCTAAAGCTGGAACGGACAGTAATGTTTCTTATTCTGGCCATGTTATCTGTTGTGGCCGCTTTTATGATTGTGACCAATCTTCTCCTCAATATAACTCAAAAAGTGAAAGAAATTGGAATTTTAAGAGCGATGGGCGCAACACCGCAAATTATCCGTAAAATCTTTCTTTATCAAGGACTTTTAATGGGAATAGTGGGTAATTTTATTGGGATTATAATCGGTGTTGGCATTTCTCTTTTTCTAGCGAAATCAAACATCATTCATCTCCCAGCCGATGTATATTACATAGATAAACTCCCTATTCGACTGATTCCTATTGATATCTGTTCTGTCGTCATACTATCTCTCTTGATTGTTGTTGTTGCCACAATATATCCGGCAAATAAGGCCGCTCAGTTGGATCCTTTGGATGCGATACGTTATGGATAATTCTCTTTTGTACCTTTTAAATATTAAGAAGAGCTTCGGCGCACTCCAAATTTTGGATGAGGTTTCACTGAAACTTAACGAGGGTGAGTCCATTGCAATATTGGGTCCGTCTGGAGCGGGAAAATCTACCCTCCTCCATATCGCTGGATTAATGGAAAAACCTTCAGGGGGATCCGTTTTGATTAAAGGACAAAAGATGGAAATTATGTCAGAATACCATCGAGCTCAAGAACGAAGAGATAGGGTAGGATTCCTATTCCAATTCCATTATTTGCTGCCTGACTTTGATGTAATTGAAAATGTGTTGATTCCGGCCCGCATGGCAAAGGACAATCTTGTTAACGCAGAGAAAGAGGCGCATGAAATCTTGGAACAACTTGGTCTTGAGAACAGACTTCATCATAGACCATACCAATTATCTGGTGGAGAACAACAACGGGCAGCACTGGCTCGCGCCCTTATCAGAAAACCCGATATTCTATTATGTGACGAACCCACGGGGAATTTGGATCAAAAAACGGGTCAATCAGTTATGTCGCTGGTTTGGTCAGAAATCAAGACAAGGAAGTTGGCATCAATAATTGTGACTCATAATGAGAAAATTGCCAAAGAGGCTGATTCGATATGTTATTTGGAAAATGGTCATCTGACCTAACAAAGGGAGGAAACAATATATGACATTGCCTCTTATTTACTTGGATGGGGAGTGGGTATCTCCGGAAGAGGCCAAATTATCAGTTTTTGATCATGGTGTGCTTTATGGTGACGGTGTTTTTGAAGGTATTCGTGCCTATAATGGACGCGTGTTTAAACTCAGACAGCATATGGATCGTCTTTATCAATCCGCAAAAATTATTTCCCTAACAATTCCGATGGAACAACAAAAACTTACCGCAATTGTTGAACAATCCATTCAAAAAAACAATTTAACCGATGCTTATATTCGGTTATTGGTCACCCGGGGAGTGGGCGATCTTGGGCTTGATCCTCGTGCATGCCCAAATCCCAGTATTGTGGTTATTGCAGACAAATTGGCTTTATTTCCGGAACGTTGCTACAAAGAAGGGCTCGAGGCCATTTTTGCAAAAACCAGACGAAACTTGGTTGAGGCCATGAATCCCATCGTCAAATCGATGAATTACCTAAATAATATTCTTGCCAAAATCGAAGCCAATAACAAAGGGGTCCCAGAAGCCATTCTTCTTAACTATGAGGGATATGTGTCTGAATGTACCGGAGACAATGTCTTTTTTATAAAAAATAAGACAGTTTTCACTCCTCCTGTATCTGTGGGCGTATTGGAAGGAATTACGCGTTCAACTGTTATGGAGATACTTCATAAGATATCGGATTATTCAGTACAAGAAAAACTTTTTTACCCTGATGAGCTTCTTGGAGCTGATGAGGTATTTTTCACTGGAACTGCAGCCGAGGTCATACCCGTCACGAAAATCGATGGCAAACCAATCGGTTCTGGAAAGCCTGGTACCATTACCCAAGAATTGATGCGATTATTCCGAGAACATACAAATGAGGAGTCCCTTATCCCTCAAAAGAACTAATCATGATTTGTTCGAAGTGCCAAAAAAATGAAGCAACCGTTCATTTTACCGGTGTCGTCAATGGAAAGACCACTCAACTAGATGTTTGTGGATCATGCTCGGAAAAACTAGGAATATCATTTCAATCTATTTTCAATTTCCCAACAGTCCCTTCACATTTTTCAGAGTTGTTCAACCTTCTCTCTAATTGGCCTCAATCTCCTTTCACTCCCCTTAATGTTAACAATTGTCCCAAATGTCGTTGGACGGTCAATCAAATCCAGAAGACTGGGAAATTGGGTTGCTCGGAATGTTACACGCATTTTCAACAAGAGCTATCACATATCCTAAAAACAATTCAAGGAACAACAACCCATCGAGGCAAAAAAATATCCGTAATGTCGAAAAAAGAACCGACAAGGAAATCCAAAAAGGGAAAAGGCAAGAACATGAAAGATGCGCTCGAAAAATTGCACGCCCAATTGGATTTTTTGGTTGACGAAGAAAGATTCGAAGAAGCAGCCAATATTCGAGATAAAATTCGAGAATTTGAAAATAAGCCTAAAAAGAAGGACGGATGACCACCGGGAAAGGATTGGATTTTAAGAATTGGGCAACGGCTCCGCCAAGTTGGATCACGTCTTCTGGGACCACATTGGATGGAACCGTACTTGCCTCCAGGGTCCGAATAGCTCGGAATTTAACTTCCTTTCCCTATCCTCATAATTCTCCCATTAGTACTCAAAAACAAATCCTCCAAACGGTGATTCCCGTCCTTGTGAATACATCAATCTTGAAGAAAAGTATTTCCCTACAACTGGCACCCCTCACTTTATTGGATCGTACATTTTTAATGGAAAGACAACTCATCTCACATCAACATGCCTATACAGACGGGGCCAAGGGCCTTGTTGTGTCATCAGGAGAAAGTTTATCAGTAATGATAAATGAAGAAGATCATATCCGCGCTGCCAGTTTTTATCCGGGATTTGGTATTACTGAAGCATGGGAAAATCTATCCAAATTAGACGACGAAATGAATCAGCATTTACCGATATCTTATCACCAAGAATTTGGATTTTTAACCGCATGGCCAACCAACACGGGAACGGGCTTAAGGGCTTCGTGCTTATTGCATCTACCCGGATTGATTTTGACCCGCCAAATATCGCCTGCCATTCAGAATCTTGATGAAATGGGACTAACAATCCGTGGATTCTATGGAGAAGGGACCAGTGCCGTGGGAGACCTTTTACAGGTTTCAAACGCAAAAACGCTTGGTATCACTGAGTTGGATTTAATTAAAAAAGTTGAAAAGGTGGTAAAAAACCTTCACCGCCTCGAGAATCTGGCAATGGACGAACTTCTTTCATCTCAAAAAAGGGGGCAGTTGGAAGACCAAATTTATCGATCATTGGGAACATTAAAATCAGCTAGATTGTTGAATTATAATGAGGCCATGCAGCATTTGTCTATGGTTCGATTGGGAATAAAATTGGGTTTAAAATTGGATATTGAGGCAAGCAAAATAACAAACCTATTCTTTTTGTCGCAATCAGCTCATGTGTGGATTGGCCGCAATCAAGAAGGGGATATAAAAACCTCAAAAGAGGTTTCTTTTAGGGCTGATTTTATGCGATCTTTTTTTGACAAGAATTCTCATCATTAATAAATGATGGTGCCTGAAAGATTTTGAGTGACCGACAAGTAATAAAAAGTTATTATTTTTCATGGAAATTTCGAACGAATCGTATTATAAAAAGAATGTAGCTAATTATTGCACTATTTTTCTAAGGAGGAACCAGCCTGATGTCAAACCGATTCACTGAAAGAGCCCAACGGGTTATCCTCATAGCTCAAGAAGAGGCAAAAAGACTTAATCATGATTATGTGGGGACAGAACACTTACTTCTGGGATTAATAGCTCTTGGAGAAGGCGTTGCCGCCCAGGTTTTAGCCAATTTGGGTGTTGATTTACGACGAGTCAGAACTGAAATTGAGAAGATCGTCGGAACAGGGGACAACGTTATGTTGTTGGGTGAAATACCCTTCACACCTCGAGCAAAGAAGGTATTGGAACTGGCTGTTGAAGAGGCCCAAAACATGGGTCACAATTATGTTGGGACCGAACATCTGCTTTTGGGACTTATTCGGGAGGAAGAAGGCGTAGCAGCAAGGGTTTTGGAGAATTTGGGCGTTCGGCTGGATGTGGTTCGAGAGGAGGTCATTTCTCTCCTGGGAGAAGGGCAACCCCATTCAACAAGTCAACATACCTCCACACAAAAATCCAAATCCAAAACGCCTACACTGGATGAATTTGGAAGAGATTTAACAACCCTTGCCAAGGATAAGAAGATGGACCCGGTCATAGGCCGGGTGGACGAAATAGACCGTCTTATTCAAATTTTGGCTCGTCGAACAAAGAATAATCCGGTTCTTATTGGTGATCCTGGCGTCGGAAAAACAGCGATTGTTGAAGGTCTGGCCCAAAAGATTGCTGTGGCTGATATTCCCGAGATACTCCAAGGGAAAAGAGTCATGACCCTTGATTTGGCAGCTGTTGTGGCCGGGACCAAATACCGCGGTGAGTTTGAACAACGATTAAAAAACATCATGGAGGAAATTAGAAGGGCAAAAAATCAAATTATCCTTTTTATTGATGAATTACATACCGTAATTGGTGCGGGTGCTGCCGAAGGGGCCATTGATGCTTCAAATATGCTAAAGCCGGCTTTGTCCCGAGGTGAGTTGCAATGCATTGGGGCGACGACAATGGATGAGTACCGCCGTCATATTGAACACGATGCGGCTCTTGAAAGACGATTCCAGCCCATTCAGGTGGAACCCCCTAGTATTGAAGATACCGTCAAAATCCTTAAGGGATTAAGGGAAAAATATGAGGCCCACCATAAGGTTAAATTCACTGATGAGGCATTAAAAGCTGCTGCTGAATTAGCTGAACGTTATATCACTGAGCGTTTCTTGCCGGATAAAGCAATCGATTTAATTGATGAAGCTGGAAGTCGGGCGCGCCTTCAGGTATCAACAATGCCCAAAAGCATAAAAGACAAAGAAGGGGAACTTGAGGGTCTTGTAAAAGACAAAGACAACTCAATTGCTTCTCAAGAATATGAGAAAGCGGCACGATTGCGCGATCAAGAAAAAGAATTACGCAAAGGAATTGAAGATTCCAAGAAAAAATGGCGCTCAAGCAGAGAAGAGACCATCCCTTCTATTGACGAAGAAGAAATTGCATCAGTGGTTTCGATGTGGACAGGAATTCCGGTTACCAAACTAACCGAAACAGAGACCGAAAAACTGTTACAAATGGAAGATGCTCTTCATCAGAGAGTTATTGGCCAAGATGAAGCCATTAGAAGTATTTCACAGGCAATTCGCCGCTCACGTACCGGATTAAAAGATCCCAAACGACCTGTTGGAAGCTTTATCTTTCTGGGGCCGACTGGCGTTGGGAAGACAGAGCTGGCCCGGACACTTGCGGAGTTCTTATTTGGGAATGAAGAATCACTCATTCGTATTGATATGTCGGAATACATGGAGAAGTTTTCTGTGTCTCGACTTATTGGCGCTCCTCCTGGATATGTTGGATATGAGGAAGGGGGACAACTGACCGAGGCTGTTCGTAGAAAGCCATACTCGGTGGTTTTATTGGATGAGATTGAAAAAGCCCATCCCGATACTTTTAATATACTCCTTCAAATAATGGATGACGGCCAACTGACGGACAATCTCGGTCATAAGGTCAGTTTTAAAAATACCGTTATCATTATGACCTCAAATGTGGGGGCACGCTTGATCACGAAAGGAAAATCCTTGGGCTTTGTCTCCCAAGAGGACGAGGAAAAAGATCACCAATCGATGAAGGACACTGTGATGGAAGAAGTGAAAAAGCACTTCAACCCCGAATTCCTTAATCGAATTGATGATATCATCGTGTTCCACTCTTTGACCAAGGAACATGGGCGAAAAATATTGGGTCTTATCTTAAATCGAGTTTCCGTAAAACTTGATAATCAGGGAATTGTTCCTATCCTCACAGAGGAAGCGAGGGAATTTCTGGTTGATGAAGGTTTTGATCCCCATTATGGGGCACGACCTCTTCTTCGAACGATTCAACGACATCTTGAAGATCCAATGGCCGAGGAGATATTGGCGAAGAGGATTGCGACGGGTGGAAAGGTCTATGTTGACTTTGATCCGGAGAGCAAGAAATTAATTTTCAGCTCAACGCCGCATAAAAAACCGGT
>MSYE01000216.1 GCA_002176905.1 bacterium F11
TTTTAAAGGAGTTCAATATGCCATTCCGCCAGCGGCAATTATTCCGATTTTTCTATTTATAAAAAGCCGTCTCCCCCATATCAGTAAGATGTAGCAAATTCCCCTTTGCCGCTACTTCTTTTTTCCGCAATAGGGACAGGCCACCCAATCTTCTTCGATGATGCGGTGGCAAGATTCACAGAGAGATTTGACAGAGGCACTGCAATAGGGACAGAAAGCATAGTCGGGCCTGAGCGTTTTTGAACATTTTCCACACGCAGGAACGGAAAAGGATTCTGGCGAAAATTTCTGAAGTTTATCTTCACTTTTTTTCTCGATTTGGATGGCTGTCATGAGGCCTTTTTCATTCAACGCACCCTCCAAAAGTTCTGCTAGTTTCTTTGCTTGGCTTCCTTCGAATTTGTGCGTTCTGTCTCCTGTTTTGATGTTGAAGGTCCGTAACAGTTGCCCTTTGTGTTCCAATGCGTTGATATCCCGAAAGGGAATTTCAATATCTTTGGCTCCCATGGCTTTATCAAGCGCGCTCGTGGGGGAAAAAATAATTTTTGAATCATCAACCCGAACTTCTCCACCTTGAGCAAGCAGAGATCCAACATAATAATTAACACGCAATTTTTCTTCACCTGGCATTGTCTTATTTCCTCCCTTCATGAAGACTGGTTTTACGAATATTGGCTGTGCTGCTTGCTGATGGTACTGATTCCATCATAATAAATCGACGGGAGAAAAGGGTCAAGTCTCAATTATCCTTTATTCCCATCAATAATCATCTCGTGCAAGGGAGCGCCTCAGTTTTTTAATTTGGGCCCGACGATGTTTCGATTCCAATATCCGTTCCTTGGCTTTTTTGCTGCGTTTGCGGTGTTGGCGTTTGTGTTTTTCGGTGTCGTATCGAATCTTGTTAACTTTGGCCCGCATCATGGCTTCCCATTGATCCGCGAGACGTTTTCTGGCGAGATACCGGTTCCGACTTTGCGACCGTTCTTCTTCGCAGCGAACCGAAAAACCAGAAGGAATGTGTGTCAGGATAACACAAGTGGAAACCTTGTTCACATTTTGTCCACCGGAGCCTCTGGCGCGAACAAATTTCTCCTGGAGATCTGAGGGATGGATATTAAGCCGTTTCAATCTTGCTTGAATTGATTTATAGGCTTCTGTGTTCATGGACCTTTTGGGACAATTTCGAAAAGAGTAATTTCAGGTGGGGAGAGCACCCGCATCGGCGGCCCCCATGTTCCTGTTCCCCGGCTCGCATAAAGGTTAGTGTCATGAGGGAGAGAATAGAGACCGTTTTGCATGGGAAAGGCCATCCACGTAAACAGATGAAAGGGGAAAATTTGGCCGCCATGGGCGTGGCCTGAGAGCTGCAAATCAAAAAGCCCGGTTGCATTGGGTTGAACCATCGGACGATGTTTGAGAACCAAAGTAAATTGATCGCTTTGTTGTTGTTTAAGAAGTGAAATTTCTTCTTCTGATTTGAGAGGAAGACTATCTTCATCTATACCAATCACTTTTATCCGATTTTCTAAGACTGTTGACTGGTTTCTTAATACGGTGAATCCGCTTTTCTGAAGGAAATCAAGACTCTGCTCAACACCAACGTATGCTTCGTGGTTACCAAAAACCGCCAATTTGCCTAAAGGCGGAGAAAATCCTCTCCAGAGTTCACTGAGCGTATCAAGGTGATGTGTTTGGGCGTCAATAATATCTCCTGTGGCAACCAACACATCAGGTTGAAGATCCTTTATTTGGGAAAGAAGGGATTGGAGGGTCTTTTCGCACTGCAAAAGGTCGAGATGAAGATCGGAAATCTGCACGATGCGCAAGGGATGGGGCCTGTCCTTCAATTTGCTGGACTTGATCTGAATTTTCTCGACTTTCACATGCGCGGCTTCATAGAAACCATAGAGACCTGTTCCGATCACAACAATCAGACCAATGGTGGCCAAAAGAGGTCCGTGAACAGAGAGGCGTGAAAGGGTGGAGAATCCCTTTGAGAGTATCCAGACCAAGAGTTCCCATATCCCCACCAAAGCGAAAAGGCTAAAAGCCAACCACAAAAACCCCATCCAGACAAAACCCACCACAGCCAAGAGCCGTGCAACGAGCTCAAATCCGTATCGTTCAAATACCCTTGTTAACACAGGGGCGACGGTCATCAAACCCATCCAGATCCAAATTCCGAGCTTACCTTTCGGATGATGAAGGATGAGGGGGCTAATCCCCCAATACACCAAGGCATGCATGCTGCCGTAAATTGAAAGCACAATGAGGACAAAGAAAATCATAAGAATATCACCACGTATGTAAACATAAGTCCCTATTTAACCAAAAAAAGAGATTTGGTCTCAAATTCGTTTTCCGGTTGTGAAAAAAGAGTTAATGTTGGCCGGAAGGAGGTTTCTTGAATCGAATTGTTTTATCTGTGTTGGGTGGTTTTGTTGGGCTTCTTTTTCCCTTGATCTTACTTTTGTGGCGAGCCTTTTTTGCCCGAAAGGCATGGTGGGTGAACTGGATCAATGCCGAGTTTAATCGCAGTGGGGAAACCTATGTTGTGCTTGGTCTTGTTGCCGTGGTGGCTCTGGCGGTCGTTGGTTATCTTGTCGGTCGTCGTAACGATGAATTGGAACACGAATCAGAGACCGTTCAAGATTCGAATTTGGAATTGAGTTTTTTGGCGGCCACCGACAGTCTTACTGGCTTGTTCAATGGACGTTCCATGCAAGAGCGGTTGGGGATAGAACTTGACAATGCCCATCGCTCCCCCTTGTCTTGTTTGGTGATCGATATCGACCATTTTAAGCGAATCAATGACAAATACGGCCATCCCTTTGGAGACGAGGTGTTGATCCGCATAGCTTTCGTTTTAAAAAGATCCGTCCGTCGTGTGGATGCGGTTGGAAGACTGGGCGGAGAAGAATTTCTTATTATCCTTCCTGATATGGCATCGGATCGGGCTGCCCTGGTTGGCGACCGAATCAGAGAAGCGGTCCAAAGTGAATCTTTTATCTTTGAGAAAAAAACGGTGCGAGTGGCAGTGAGTGTGGGTGTGGCCGATACCACAAAAACAGGGATAAAAGACAAAGACGCTTTGCTCAAAGCCGCTGATGAAGCCCTGTATCAAGCAAAAAAAACCGGCCGAAACAAAACAGTAATATGGGAGAGCCAAAAATGATAACCCGACTCATTTTTCTAATAACCGTTGCGGGGTTGTTGACCTCTTGCGGATCATCAACAAAGAGCGACTATTCTGAAGGCCCGCGGACCCTTGTCTTTTTTGGAGACAGCCTCACCGCTGGGAAGGGAGTCACATCAGAAGAAGCGTATCCCCATCTCATTCAGGAGAAAATTGACGAGATGGGATGGGATATCAAGGTTGTTAATGCGGGTATCAGCGGAGACACCTCAACCGATGGATTGAACCGGATTCATCAGGTTTTGGAAGAAGAAGTCCATTATTTTGTTTTGGCACTTGGGGCCAATGATATGCTCCGTAAAAATCCGGCTTCGATAATGGGAGAGAATCTTCAGAAAATATTGGACCTTGTCAAAGAGAAGAACCCAGAGGCAAAACAACTGTTGGTGGGTGTCAAATTTGGATTGGTTTTGGGGATGTTTGTTTCTCGTCAATACAAAGATGTCTTTTCCAACCTGGCAGAAGAAAACGATGTGGAATATGTGCCCAATCTTCTTAAAGGGGTGGTGGGCAAACCCCAGCTTAATTCCTCTGATGGAATCCACCCCAATCCAGACGGCCATAAAAAATTGGCTGCAACCGTGTGGAAAAAATTACAACCCCTTCTAGAGGATTAATTCTTTCCTTTGTCTAACGAAATGTTGGCGGTTTGATCCCGTCGGGAAGATCAATTTCTGAAACAATACTATTGGGATTATGGGGATCGTCTTTGTACACCCTGACTTTTCTTTCTTCTGTTACCAGCCAATATTCCTTGTGATCGCATAGGGCGTAATCAATTTCGCGTTCGGTATTGTCTCTCAAGGCTGTTCCCTGGCCCACGCCGTTGCAACTGTCAATTGTTTGTCGGTATTCCATATCCTGGAATCGTACCAAGAACACCAATCCGGCCTGAACACGCCGAAGAGACATCTGATCGCCACCTGTGTTGATATCAAATTCCGCCTCAGACAAACCAGGATCAAGGGAATGACTTAACTTTCTTGGAATGGGATTCTCATCAATCACCCGCTTCGAAGGGAATACATGTCCGATATACATCGCCACACCCGTTAAGTATTTCTCAGGAGAGAGAATGGTCTTAAAGGTCACGGCCATCAGAATATAAGATCCTAAGACAATGACAAGGGAAACCATCCCCATAACCATCACAATTTTCTTCATGTATTTAAAAATTTACAAAAGAAAAAAGGGATTAGGGACAGGATTGTTGCCAGTTGGCACTTACGATGTTGAGGTCATCTTGATCAACCATTCCGTCACCTGTTAAATCTCCTTCTTCTCGGGTGCCCGGTTGGTTCCAATGTAGAGCGATAATATTCAAATCGACTGCGTTGACAGTCTTATCCAGGTTAACATCTCCCTCCAGCTCGCATTTCTTCTCGAAGAATTCGAATTTGACGGTTACTTTGTGGCCTTTGGTTGATTTGAAGCTGATGGGGGCCGGTTGATTATTTTTGTCCCAAAGGATGGGGGGGGCACTTCCATCGGGTTTGCGAAGATGAAATTCTCCTTTTTTGATTCCGGCGTGGGGTAAACCATGGTATTTGTTATCAAAGGTTGTATTGTAAGTGACGGTTCCCTTCTTTTTGGACACATAAATGGTGATCCCCAATACCGCGTTGGTTAAAATAATCAATACAAAAATAACAATGGCCAGGGCCAATCCTTGCTGGGATCCTTGTTTTTGCCTGGATTTACGTCGCATCAGCTTGTCTCCTCTTTACTCGTCGTTACTTGCGACTGTTTCTAAAACATGTTTTTGCTGAAATCCTTTTGCCTTCCATGAGGTTGTAACGGTAATCAATTTAAAGTTTGTTGGCTCATTTCCCAATCCCACACCCGTTCCGTTTCCTTTGATTGTGATTTCGGATCCATCTTCCGGGACAATCGCATATTTAACTGTCACATTGTGCTCATAAAAACGGGGAGCCTTCTCATAATGACCATTAAAATCATCAACATCATCCCAATCTTCCAACGTGTTTGTAGATGGAAACGGTTCGGTTCCATCTACGCCTATCCTTGTTCCTAAGGGAATATAGGAAGGAATATCCGGTGTGGCCTCATCCCATTTTTTTTCCAAAATCCGGTCCATCAATGACTTTGCCAACAAAGCCGCTTCAACCGATTTCTTGTGGTCCACCAGCCCCTCTTTGATGTTCCCTATGACTCTTAACAGCGGGAGAATCCCAAACAAGAGAACTGCGATGGCAACCATCAGTTCGGTCAAGCTAAATCCTTTTCTATTTTTAATTAGTTTAAAAAACACCATTAACCACTCCTCTTAAGGACCCATGGGGAGAACCATGGTTTTGGTCTCTTTTGATTTCTTTTCTGTGAGACCTTCACGAAATGCCCAGTAAAAACTCAGGGGAATATCTTTTCCGTTGTTGGGAAGATCAGAGTCAATGTCATAGGAAAATTTGAGCGAGGCAATCCCCAAACCAACAGGACGATCCGGTTCCTGGTACCAGCTGCTCGACATAGGATCCCACATTTCTCGAATGACATATTTGTCTTTTTCCCATTGCCCAATGCGATAACGACCAAATCTTATGGTTTCATTTTCCCATCGAGAAAAACGATATCCCGAACATTCCATCACATTATCAGGCGGGTCTGAGGTGGTATTGTTGATGTTCACTCCCGATGGGGAATTTGTCGAGGTTATGACCGCATGAATAGGTGTTAAGGCAATTTCATCAAAATAGACCCATTCTGGTGTGCCGAACGTGTTTTGAGCTGACAATATGATTTTGACTTCATTTTGGGGAAGGGTTCCATCGTAAAATCCACTGGCGGGATATCGGAACTTGAGCTTATCCCAATTGTTTTTTGTGGTTGTTATTGATCCGAGGGTAACAAAGGCATTACTTTCAAGGCGGATGGTGCCATTGTTATTGGCGTCAGGTCTAGCAATCTTTCCTGTGATCATAAAAGCCGCTCCGGAAGATAATTTCATAAAGTAACCCGATTCATAATGGGCGGTATTCCCTACGCCTGCCTTGAGCGCGATTCCTTGAAATCCACTAAAAACCGTGGATGTTGTGTATCCAAATTCATAATTAAAGTCCGATCCCACGCCCGAAGCCGAATTTGCCCAATATTGGGGTTGGTCATCACTGGCTTTTAATTCAAA
>MSYE01000217.1 GCA_002176905.1 bacterium F11
TCCGAGATCTACACATCTTGAGTCAGAGGCAGCGTCAGAAGTGGATAAGAGACAGCGGGAATTGATTCAGATGGGAACATTGTCAAAGGATTGGGGAATTTTAGTTTTTCCACGCTCAATTACAATTTGGCTTGGTCAAAGAATATGGCGGATTGGGGACGGCTGGGAGCAACAGGAAAAATTTGGAACGAAGATTTCGGTGGGTCCAGCTCTGATGGATGGGCCATGGATATCGGGTATCAATCCCACACCCTTTGGTCCTTTTTTGATGTGGGGGCGGTGGTGAGGAACTTGGGTCCAAAAGTGGAAGGGGATCCCTTACCCCAAAGTTGGGCTGTGGGGAGCGGCATGATTTGGCGAGAAGTCACCTTTCTATCGGAATTGGATTTTGCCTCCCATAGGGATACCGCTCTTCGGTTGGGATTGGAATATTCCCATCTCTTGTTTTCCTTAAGAGGTGGGTATCAAAATTTGTCCTCAGATTTGGATGAAAGTATCAGCCGGTTCTCCTTTGGGGGAGCATTTAAATTGAGAGGTTTTCATCTCGATTATTCTTGGTCACCCAAAGGTGATCTGGGAGATGAACATCGATTTTCTCTGAATCTTTCCTTTGGATTAACACCTGAAGAGAAAAAAGCACAGGCCCTCATGTTGGATCAGGCCATGAATCGCCAAAGAGAAAAGCTGATGGCTACCTACTTAAAATCAGGAAAAGCCGCCATGGCCAAGGAAAATTGGGAAAAGGCCGTTCAAGATTTTACATGGCTTCAACAGTGGGACAACAAGAACCCTGAGATTAATAAACTTCTCATAACAGCCCGTCAAAAAAGAAAGATCAGTAAGGCCAATGCCGCCTATCTAAAGGGATTTCGGCTTTCCAAAAAAGGTCAGTGGCTGGAGGCCGCTTTGCAAGCCCAAGTGGCTCTAGATCTCATCCCTACACATAAAAAAGCGAAAGAGTTGAAAAGACGCTCACAAGAAAAACTGAAAGCACCGAAAACAGATCAAGACTTTGATAGCGGCATGAGGCACTTCCTAAATGCGCGCTACGATAAAGCGATTGCGAAATGGGAAAAGGCTCTAAAGAAAAATCCCAAACGAACGGAAATTCGAACCTATATTGAAAAAGCAAAACGAATTCGGGCCGAACAACGTCTGAGTCAAATTCAGAAGAAGGAACAAAATTTAAAAGACGAACTAACAAACCTCAATCAAAAAGCCTACACCCTTTACACCTTGGGCCAAACACAAGAAGCCATTTTGATTTGGGAACAGATGCTCCAGCAGGATCCACGGAACCAAGAAGCCCTATCGGCCTTGAAACAGGCCAAGAAAAAGATGGAGTTGATGGGATCAACCGAAAAATCTCATGCCTCCTCAAAAGTGGAAAGGCTAAATGCTCAGGCCATGGAAGCCTACAACCAAGGGAATTTGGCCAAAGCCAAAAAATTATGGACCCAAGCCCTTCGACTGAATCCCGACAACATTTGGATACAAAACAATTTGAATCGACTTGAGAAAGAGATGGCGGGAAGATGATGAGAGACAGATGCCTCGATGCCTTGTTGCCTCGTAGCCTCGGTGCCTTCGTTATGTTGCTTGTTGTCTTCCCGTTTTCTCTTCACGCGCTTGAAAATTGGGAAACATCTTCTTCTACCATGCCACCGGCTTTTGCGACCTCGCTTGTGAAATTTAACAATGCGCTTTATGCGGCCGATCAGGATTGTGGTCTTTTTAAGTTAAATTCAAATGATCAATGGGATGCGGTCACCATTCCTATCGCTCCACAAACGTGCACGGCACCCCTTTTTCTGGTGGTTCATGGGACTTCTTTTTTTATTGTGGGAAGTGACCCTCCATTTTACCGCAGCCCCGACGGTGAGACATGGACTCAGGTGGATAACACCGCTTTTCCCGAAACCATAAAGAATGTCATCTCTTGGGGAAGCAATATTTATGTCTTTTTTCATTTGGGGGATATTCAGCGGACAGATGGAACAGGCGTTTCGTTAAGCTGGACTGATGTGGGGAGTTTGGGGGTCAATGTTGACCTTCCTCCAAGCGCAGCGGAATTAAATGGGAATCTGCATATTTCAGCAACCGATATAACAACCAATCCGCCAGACTTTGAATCAAAAATCTTTCGCACTTCTAACGGAACCGTCTGGACAGAGGTCAGCTCGGCAACAGGGACTTACAACACGGGATTTAAAGAGTTCCAGCTTATCGCTTTTGAAAATGAACTATACCGGCGAACAACATCCCTTCAAAAATCAGATGGCACAGGTATCCCTTACCAATGGGAAGAGGTCGCCACTTTGGCCACACGCGATCAACCTTTTGTTGTTTTTAACAATCTCTATATCTTAAGTTACATCAATCCTCTTCGTCGGCTCACCGCTGATGGATCTTTTGAAAAAGCCTCTGATTTTCGCATGAGTATCTTTGGCATCATTCCTGATGTGGCTTTGGAGGCAGTTGAACTTAATAACATTTCTTACCTCTCACATTTCCTTATTTTCAAGGTTCAGAAGGGGCTATGGAATGTGCGGCAAATTATCATTTCCAATCGAACCATATTTCCAGGGCAAACCAACCGGCCCATTATGGGATTTCAAGCTGATGTCAATGGAACCGAAGACATTCAGTTTGTCCTCGCGACGGGAAGGACCGCGAATCATGAAGAGCATATTGAAAAGGTTTCATTGGTCAGGATGATTGATCCTGGTGGGTGGGGAGGGACGTTTGAAAACTTGATCACATTGACTCCTGATCCTCAGGATAACCAGCGTTGGACCATGGCCAATCCGGTATCGATTGATGATGGGGATGAGTTATTTATAACTCTTGATGTCTATGGGTTTTCCCAATCTGCCCAAATGATCATGAGGTTGAATAATTTCACAACGATTAACAATCCAGATTATTCGTTGGAGGGATTGAATTTTGGTTATGTTTATTCCATCAGGCCTGATCCTTTGAGTACACCCATACCAGAAACGGATGTTTTTCCGCAGCCTGGTCAGAATCAGGTAACTTTTCGTTACGACCTTACATCCCAATCTGATGTTCATATTAAGCTTTTTGATTTGTATGGGAATTTGGTCAGTGAGATCCAAGACCTCGGAAAAACACCTGGTACCGGAGTTCAAACAACCTGGAATTCTACGGATAAAGCCAATGGCGCATATTTGGCCCTCATTAAGATTCGATCAATGTCCGGTGAAGAAAGAATTTTGAGAAAGAAGGTGTTTATTAAGAAATGAAGAAAATCTTATTTGGCATCATCTTTGGTGTTGTTGTGTGGAGTCCCCTCTATGGGTTGGAAAATTGGACCCTACAGGACCGGACTCTCCTCCCCTTTGCGGATGTGTCTCCGAGTTCCATGGAGGTTTTTGAGAGCACCATGGTTTCGGTTCGAAATGATCACGTTTACCAAACCACAGATGGAACCACATGGACCGAAATTGTGGATGCGCAATTTTCTCAGGTTGGATTTGAGGAAGCACGATTTCGGTTGCATGGTGATTATCTTTACCTCTTTCCTTCTTCCTCATCGGCTGCAGTTCGAATTTATCGCACAGATGATTTGAGTACGTGGGAGAATGTGTTTGAGAATGGATCTTTTGGGGCGATTGGTGAGATCATCTCCTTTAACTCGGAGCTCTATATTTTTAAGTCAGATGGTGAAGTAAAGAAAACAACAGGGTTGGGTGACCCCATTACTTGGGTGGATGTGACCACGCTGGCCAATCTTGGCGGATTGAATCCTTCTGCGACGGTTTACCATGATCAATTGCATGTGGCGGCCACCAGTCTTGTTGTTTCCAGCAGCGATGCCAGCCTAACGGAGTTTCAAACCAAACTCTATAGGACCAGTGATGGGACGAGTTGGGATTTGGTCAGCACCCTCTCAACCGATACCATCAACACCACAGAGGCAGATGAGTTAAATCAGAAATTGGTGTGTTTGGATGACACGCTTTTTTTAAGGACAAATAAATTGCGAACCACAACCAGTTCCCAATCTCCTTATTCCTGGACTGAAAATGATCAATTTGGTCGTCATCATTTCCCTATGGTTATTTTTGATCAGCTCCACATGGTGAGCGCACAAGATCCCATATATCGTTTGTCTCCTTTGGGTTACTGGCATATCTCCTCTGGGATATTTTTGACAGAGGCTTTTGTGCCCGCGCTTTTGGAAAAACCGGTCCAATTTGGGAATGATGTTTTTTTCCCAAGTTATGAGCTCTATGTTCTCTCTAAGGGGCTTTGGAACATTCAACAGAGAACGGTCATTCAGGATGTTGTTTATTCGGGTGATATCAGAGTTACGTTGCTGTCCTTTTTGTTTGAGATCAACGGGCAAGAATCCATTGAGTTTGATTTGGTCAATCAAGGAACGGCTTTGGCTGGGACCCATATTCAAGGTATTCTTCCCAGTTCAAGAAATCTCTACGAATCCCAGTTTAATTATGCCTTTTACAACGTGGTGAGATCTGATCCGCAAGATTCTTCGCGGTGGCAAACAATATCGCCTATCCAAGTAAGAGACGGTGACAGAATGTTGGTTCATGTGACCATTGATTCTGATTCGCCGGCTGCTACCATTCAACTGGAAGTGGAAAATATTCAGACCAGCAACAATCCGGATTTTGTTTTGAGTGAATCATTGATTGCCAATGCCCTTACGGAGATCGTTAACATTCCTCCGCCACCTCCCATAAAAGACGCGGAGGTTTTTCCGCAGCCGGCGAGGAACGAAGTGCGATTCCAATATGATTTGGCCTCAACTTCCGATGTCAGAATAAAGATATTTGATCTAAACGGAACCTTGGTCAGCGAAATAAAGGATCTTGATAAGGGATCAGGGAGCCCTGTCCAAACCATCTGGAATACATCCGACAAATCAGCAGGGGTGTATCATGCTCTGATCCAGATCAAACCGGATGTGGGGGAGGAAAGAACCATTAAGAAGAAGGTATTTATTAAGAAATGAAATTGAGAACAAAATTAACTCTTAGCCTCATTTTATTGGTTACCCTGGTGGTGATGGGGGTGGGGGGAATTACCATCCTCTCAGAACGGGCCAATCTTAAACTGGAAGTTGATAAGCAACATCAACAGTTGGTGACACAACTGGGAAAGGTATGTGAGGAATCGCTCTATCAAAGCCCCATTCTTTTCTCCAATTACGGTAAAACCTTAAAAAGGGAAAAAGCCTTTCGATCGGCCAGTTTTGTGGATTTGAACAATATCATCCGCCTGCATTCGGATCCCAAGATGATGGGATCTTCTTTTCAATCAAACCAAGAAGAAAAGGTGAAACGATTAACCCAAAGAGTCATGTTTGAAGGAAAATCAGTTGGGACGGTTCATTTAACGTTTGACTTAAAGGATCTAAGCGATCATTATTCGGATTCCCTCCGGGTTACCTTAAGACGGGTCAGTATCATTTCGTGTGGTGTGTTCGTTGTGGCCTTTTTTCTTGCGTTGGTGATTGCCAATAATTTTGTGCACCCCATTCATCGGATTGTTCGGGGCATGAAACGGGTTTCAGAAGGAGAGCTTGAGCCCATTCGGTTTCCTTCCCGTTCTGATGAACTGGGTTGGATGGGGCGAGAGATCAATCACACCATTTCAAAACTTAAGGAATTGGATCAGATGAAACGGGATTTTGTGGCGGCATTAAACCCTCACTTTTTAATAACCTTTTTGGCCCTCCCCACCTCAACCGACATTTTTTAACGGGGGGTGCCCCCCCCCCCTTATTCCTCACCCCTGATCTCGGCGAGCTTTTTTTTTCTTTCGTACCCCGACGCACTCTAGTGACATCTTTTTTTTTTGTTGTTGG
>MSYE01000218.1 GCA_002176905.1 bacterium F11
GGCATCCCAAGAAAAGAGAGGAAAAGGAAGGCCTCTTTTTCCCAAGGGCACAGGATTGGGATTGTCGATTGTGAAAGCATGGGTGGAACGCCATGGCGGGGAGGTAACCATGCAATCTGCCGGGCGTGGGAAAGGGGCAACGTTTGAATTTACGCTTCCATTGGAGGAAACATAAATGAAGCCGGGCCATATCCTCATTATTGATGATGAACCGGATTTGCTCAACAACACCATTCATGTGTTGGAGGGGGAAGGCTTTCAGGCCAATGGAGAAATGTCAGGAGAAAAAGGACTCGTCGCGGCAAAACAAACACCTCCGGATTTGATTCTCTTGGATATCAAACTTCCGGGTAAAGATGGTTTTCAGGTGTGTCGGGAACTTAAAAGCGATGTTCAAACCAAACACATCCCTATTATCATGATCAGTTGCAAATCAGAAGAGATGGATGTTGTGTTGGGGATGGAATTGGGAGCCGAGGATTACATCATCAAACCTTATCGCGCCCGTGAGCTTCTGGCCCGTGTCCGTGCGGCTTTGCGGCGGGGATCCAAATCGGAGACGGTTCCGGAAGTCATCAAAGGTCCCTTTCAGGTAGATTTGTCCGCTTTAAAAGCCACTGCCAACGGCCAAGAGCTCCCTTTAACGCCCAAAGAGGTTCAACTTTTGGGATATTTTCTTCAACACGAAGGCAAGGTTCTTACCCGGGCGACCATCTCCAAACAAGTTTGGGGTTTGGACATCTCCACCTCTTCGCGTGCCATCGATGTCCACGTCGATCGCCTCCGCAAGAAATTGAGTTCCTTTGACATAGAAATCTCCGGCCTAAAAGGAATCGGCTACCGCTTCGACCTTTGAAGGGGTCAAGTCTCTACAGTCGACATTTTTCTCTTATCTTTCATTTTTTGTTATTATAAAAAACGATTGGTACCCTTCCTTGCTATCCCTCCTACAAACGCAATCATACTTTCCCCTCATTCTTAATAGAACCCTCACTCAATGATGATAGGAGGAACACAAATCATGGCTCGACCCTTGCGAATTGAATTTCCTGGCGCCTTTTACCATGTGATGAATAGAGGATCTGAACATCGCTCCATTTTTCCTGAGGGGAATCGACATCGAGGTCTTTTTAAAAAGACGTTGGGAGAGGCCGTCAACAAATGGAAGATTATCATTCATGCCTATTCCCTCATGGATAATCACTATCACCTTTTGGTTGAGACACCCCTGGGTAATATTAGCCGAGCCATGCGACATATCGATGGTGTCTATACCCAACGCGTCAACAGGAGTTTGGATCGTGATGGGCCTCTATTGAGAGGCCGTTTTAAATCAATACTGGTTCAAAAGGAATCCTACTTTCTCGAGTTGGTTCGATATATCCATTTGAATGGTGTAAGGGCAGGACTTTACCCGTCACCTGAATTCGATAAAAATGGGAGTCATAGAGATTACCTCTTTCCACGACACGCCCCAAGCTGGTTAGAAAGAGGAACGGTTTTATCCTATTTTCAAAATCAAAATCAATCCCCAAATCGAGCATTGGACCAGTTTGTCAACATGGGAACCTCAAAAGAAGTAGATGAAACGTTTATGAAAAAGCGTTGGCCTGCCATTTTGGGACAAAAAGAATTTGTCGAATGGGTAAAAGATGAGGTCATGCAAGATCATGAGAATCCCCATCCTGAAATTCCACAAATGAGAGTGATCGTTCAAAATACTTTAATCAATCCCAAGCTGATTCTTAAAAAAGTTAGTTCGTGGTATAAAAAAAATAGAAGAGAATCCAGCCTAAATATAAAGGAGAAGAGAGAGAAAAAATGGATTTCTATGCGGTTCTTAAAGGAATATAGCCAGGCCAGTTATCAAAGAATCGGAGAATTGATGGGGGGGATGTCAAAGCGGTCTGTGGAGAAATTTATCACCAGAAATAATTTTGAGAGCTCACAAAATTTTAAGCAAATTCGGCAACAATTGGAAAAAATGTCGACTGTAGAGACTTGACCCCTTCACCTTCACTTAATGACCATCACTTTATTAATGCGGTCTTTTTCTTTTGAGATGTAGGTGCCGGCCGCAATTGATTCTCCCTCTGAGTTTTTTCCTTCCCAGTGGGCTTTGCCAAGAGGTTCCCCCTCTGTGGGGGCCATTGTTTGCGGGGCGCTTTCACAAGTTATATGGGCGATTTCTTCTCCATTGGGGGTGTAGATGGTCACGTCTTCCTCGCAGGGAATATCCACATGGTCTGTTTGTGTGAGATCCAGAACCTTGTCGTATCTTTTTCGTTCATCTGGATTTGGTTCGGGAGGAATGGTGCCAGATCCTTGGAAAACCGTAATGACAAGGGTGGTATCATCCGTCGCATCCTCATTGTCCGTTACCGTTAGGGTGACAAGATAATCTCCAGGGGTATTGTACACATGGAAGAGCTCTTGTTCGGTTGAAGTTTGGTTATCTCCAAAATCCCAATCGGTACGAACAATATCTCCGTCGGGATCAAATGAGGCACGGGCATCGAAATAAACAGTGAGAGGTGCGGATCCCAAGATCGGATTGGCCGATAGAATCGCAACAGGGGGAATATTTGACGGGTCTGGATTGCCAGGGTGAGTGGTAGCCGAATCCGAATTGCTTTTGGCTGATTCCAACCCAAATATATTAACAGCAGAAACGCGATACGTATAAAGTGTGTTGGCGGAGAGACCGGTATCAGTAAAAGAAGTGCTCTGCGAAGTTCGAACTTTGACGTTGTTTCGATAAATATAATATTTATCAATTCCACTTTCCGGATCCGTGGAAGGATCCCAGGTAAGGTTTATTTGTTTCGAGCTCACGGCCGTGGCAACGAGATTCCGTGGTGCTGTGGGAGCGGTGGCATCGGGGCTTGAGTAGAGATGAAGAACCCAGTCGTTGTTAATTCCACTGGAGGGGGCTGCGGTGGAAAAAACAATTCCTCCAGAAATCGTTGATGGATCTTGAAAGACATTTGTCCGAGGGTTATACCACCGTGTTTGAAGAGAGTCCGTCCCAGACAAATCAATAGTGAATGAGCCCCCGGAACTGGCGTAAACGACATATTCCTTGCCTATGTTGGCCGAGAGAATCACCTCTCTTCCTTTAAGTCCGTGGGTCACCTCACTCAGTAGTTCGTCATGGGGATCGAGTGATCCCAAACCCCAGAGGACTTCTTGCTTGAAAAATCGTGTAGCGTGGCTGACGTAGTCCGAACCTGTCTGAATGAGAGCAGGGCTTGGACTCCCGGATCCGTAATCGATTAAGACGCCCTGGTGTCCCGAAAGGCCCATTCGCCAGGTGACACGCCGAATGGACTCATTGTCCCAATTGCCCCGACTGATGCCGATTCGGTAATGGTCGGTGTGGGCGATGGGAATAGAAGAGCGGTCCCAGTTATTAACCAGCGTGGTGCGGGTGGGAATATCTTTTCCTCCATTTCCGGATCCTCCCGCAGAACGATAGGTTTCATTGGAGGGAATGGGACCCGGACTGTTGCGACTTGAAACGGGATGCTTCCATGGATCATTGATTTTAAAGTGGTCTACAAACTTTGTGACCCAATCGGGCTTACGGAACTCAGAGATGTCAATTCCGGAATCCCATAATATATTCGGATATGGGGCCAGCCGGGCGATAGCGTATCGAAATAAGCGGAGTTCTTCCTTTGAAAGAATGGGTATTTTTTGTCCGTTACTATCAAGGATGAAATCGCCATTGGCATCTTTAAGAAAATCAGCAGGAATTCCAACATTATCTGGTTTGAGACCGTCATCGGTGTAAAACATGTAATACATCCCCATTCCACGGTCCCGCATGGCATCCAGCTTTTCGTTCATTTTGTCCCAAAAAGGAATGTGAAACCGTTGCCCTTCTTTACCGGCTTCGTAAGGGTAATTGATTTGCGGGTGTCCCGCTGCCCAGCTGTAATCTTTTAACACAATCGCTCCCATTGACATGAGGCGAGCATTGACCGTATTGGCGGCGTGATCCAAAAGGCCCACGATTTCAGGATCTGTTCCTGAGCCGGAGCGAAATTGCCAGCTGCTTGTGGCCTGCCAGATGAGGGGAAAGTCGTAATCTCCGTCAGACATCTTCCATCGGTTTCCTTCCCCTTTTAGGGTTCCTTCTAAATCAGAGGAGACGGTAAGAAAGCTGCCGGTGTGGTTGTCCAGATCCGGGTCTGATGAGGTGGTTGTGTAAGTCCACTCATCCAATTCGTCTGGCATGAAGAAAATTTTCCACGTATTGTCCCCCGCATAAAAACCAAACTGGGATAAGGTTCGATCGCCAGATGGATTTGTGAAATGGCCGACCAACTCCACATCAAATTCATTTCCAGTCCAAGAATCGTTGGGAAGAATCACTTCAAACCGTTCCCATTTCTTTACCACCGTTTGATTGGGAAGACCAGTTAAAGTGAATGAACCGCGAATGGTATTCCAAGAATCATTGACGCTAGTTCCTGTGAAGATCAGCGTAAAATCTTTTCCATCAGCACTTAACCATTTGTTGGAAAAATTCCAGAAGAAGTTGGTTCCATACCCCTCCCAGTTGGTTTCGTAAAGAACAGTTGTCCAAGGTCCCCAGGGAGTGGGCGCGTCAAAGATCGCCAAATTTCCTTTTATTGATTCGGTGTGTTCGGTGCACAAGATGTATCGTCCCAGACCCTCGTTATAACTCACGCTCATCGTCCACCCCACTCCATCGTCAAGTTCCAGTATGGGTTTTTTGGTGTGGATATCATTGGACCATGGGGAATTTAAACCATTAAAAAATTCGTAGTGAGACCGACCCAGGAAAATATTGTCTTTATGAACCCGGGCAAGATAAATTTGGCCGGATGGTCGAATGGTCAAACCGGATGCGGGCCCAACAAAATAGTGATATACAAAACCATCATCCTCACTCTCTGGCCGATCATAACCAGGCCCGTAATTCAAGATTGTGGGTAATCCGATCCCATCGGCTCGGACAAATTTCCAACTGGCGGGATGCCAGGAGGCCCCACTGTCGGTCGATTTTTGCAAAACGGTTTCATTAAGCGAGGTTCCACCGGATCCGGGACCCACCCACATATAAAACGTTGCGCCGATCGCGACGAGCCCGTAACTCTTTCCGGTCACGACGGCGGAATTTTCGGAATTGTAGCCTCCGTAGACATTCTTTCCTGAATAATTATCATAAGTCCCTGTCACACGAGCCACACCCAAACTCACACGACCCCTTGAATTGGTCCCCTCGAATCCACCCCCATCTCCCCAAACCGTATATTGATCCCCATCCTTAGCCCAGGTGATCGCCCAGTTATCACTCCCAGGGGCAAGGCGAATGTGGGTATCGGTGCTAAAAGAAACGTCCTTTATGACTGGACTTGGAGGAGGGAGAGCAGCAAAAGAAAAAGAAGCGAAGAAAAAGAGGGGAAGAAAGCTATAGAGAGGTTTGTGGGTATAATAGAAATCTCGTTTCGTGATCAATAACCACAGGCCCTTAATTAAACAGAAGATTCCTCCCAAAAGACCCATGCCGCCCAACATGGCGGGGGCAAAAGCGAAAATTCCCATCAACCAGAAATTATCTTGCAAAGACGGATATTTCTCAAAAGCCAAATATCCCCAGGTAAAGTAAACAACAAAGAAGAATATGAAAACACCAAACGAAAAAAGAGCCAGACGCAAAAGAAAATGGGATTCATGCTCTCGATGATGGGGAGCAGGCCCATGCCAAACCTGGCATAAGTGATACTCCAATGTTGAATTGGGGTTGTAC
>MSYE01000219.1 GCA_002176905.1 bacterium F11
AAACCTAAGGCAATAAACAACGTCTCAGCCAGAGGTCCGATAATAAAGGCCAATATTCCTTTAACAAGGGAATTGTTAAATCTGGGATCTTTTGAATTGGCCGCCAAATAATAAGCCAAGGTCCAAGGCATGAAATAAAGAGAGAGAGGAATGGATGGTCTGATATTCGACTCTTTTTCTTGCTCACCATTTGTTAAGCGTTGTCTGGCTTGTTCGAGATGGGATTGGGCATTGGACCGAAGTAAATAATACTGATCGGCAAGCTTTCGAATCTCTTGTCGCATATGGCGAAGGTTTCTTTTGGCTTGCCTGATTTCATACATATAACGACGCTGCTCGTTTACAAAATCATTCATCTTTACAGAATCAACTGTTCCATCTCTCATCCGTTGTCGTTGTTGGGAGGCAATGAATATTCTTCTCCGATTCCTTACTTCTTCATAAGACGTTTTTCGATTTCGTGCATCAATCCAATCCCTTTCCACATCGTCCATGTGTTGACCAGATTTGGCTCCCATAAACAATCCCAAACCGTCTTTTGCCAATTGAATTGATGCTTCTGCTTGGTCTCTGGTTCCTATAGCCCTATGATACCGTGACCGAATCTCAGCGATATGAATGAGAGCATGTACCAGCATCCGATCTGGATTTAGTTTTTTGGTTTGATATAACTTCACAACTTCATCAAACGCCTGAAGGGCCTCTCTGGCATCCACCACTCCATTTGGATCCTGTTCAGCCTTCTTTTTGCAAACATAGCCAAGAATAGACTGTAACCTTGGATTTTCAGGATTCATTTGAACAGCTTCTTTGGCATAATCATAGGCCTTGTTGAGATTTCCCCCAAAGCGTGCTTCCACCAACGCCAAATTTGAAAGAATAACCGGTTCACCCTTTGCCTTGCGATGGGCCTTTCGTAAATCATGAATAATCTGGCGTGGACTCTCTTTTAATTCCCATGCCGCATTATTCAGTGTGTAACCATCGATCTGACGAGCAGATAATCCTCTTATCTCACCATTCTCCACCAACTCCCATTTATCCTTAAAATCTACTGGGGATACATATACTTTTTTCCCATCCAATCGAATGCCAACAACGGGTTTAACATCTCCTCCATCATCTCGATCAAGCCGAATGGGCTCAATTCCATAAGCACTATCGACGATGAGAACCTTGGGGTCACTTGAATTGATAACAACCAAATTAACGGCACGCCGAACCATATTTCCATCCTGATCAATAGGTTCATCTACAATTTCAACAGAAACCTTGTTGCGATAAGCTCTTCTCTTCTCTGGAGCTTGTCGGGCCAATCCAAAACAACAAGCAACAGAATGGACCAATTTGGAATAGGCCAAGCTGGTCCCAACACCGTTTCTCCGAACCTCGATCAGTTCGTTGGCACCATTCACTTCGCTGTAAGTTAAACCAGATGATTGAACCAACTCAACAATCCAATACACCACGGCTGTTTCAATATCGACGATGGTTTGATGGGCAAGACTTTCATTGCGAAGGATATGGGTTTGAACAAACTGTCCAAAATCATGTAGCGTCGCTTGCTCCCTTGGCCTTTCATCCAAATACGCTCGCATCAATTCACCGACAACAGCATGAACCTTCAGCTTTGGATGGTTATGCAACCCACGGCTTGCAATGGCCACATATTGCTGAAATCCTGTTTGAAGAATCTCTGCCGCCATCTCTCTTTCTTCTAAGTATTTCATACGCGGGACATAACGGGCCACCATATCCGTAAAAAGAAGAGAAAAAACCAGAAGGGTTAAGAAAGTACCAACTTCTTGGAAGGGAGCAGAAATCGCAAATGATGCCAGTAGTGAGTGAAGCTTATAAACAAAAAGAAGAAGGAGCATTTTAAGAGGACGGAGTTGATACCCATATTTCTTTAGAAAAGATAAATTCTCAGCTGGATGATATTGCATCCATTTAAAGAAGGACTGAATTCCAACAGCAACCAGAATCCCCAAAACCCAACTCAAAGGTCCAAGAACAAAAATTCCGACAGACTCCCCAAAAACAGCAAGATAATAAGGTGTAAGAATATAACTTCCAAGAAAGGCTCCCACAACAGCAGGCAGTATTTGACCCCGCAAGTATGCCTGGCCTTCCCACTCCCCTTCAGCATGAGCCCACTCATGCTTCGGTGCCCCCAAGCAAAATACAGCTAGAACCATACTCCACTTCAATAGCAATGCCGGTAACAATGTAAGGAAAAACCAGACTCCACTTCCAAGAGAATCGACTTTCTTCCATTCATTTAAAGGTGAGTATACAAGGACATGATAAAGATTTTGATGAACCATCAACTGCTGCTCCAACTCATCATAAGACATAAAGTCGATAGGTCCATTGTTGTTGTTTGCGTCAGATCTATTGGGATTACCGGGAATGGCTCTCATACGGAAAATGGGTTCTCCTTCATCAGCTTCGGGAATGATCGCAAATCCAACCAAGATATCGGCGATTCGAGTTAAAACAACAATTCCTAGGAATCGAATACCAAAGAAAAGAATAAAAGGCCCAGCAAGGGGAGCTGATGCCATTAAAATGAGCCAATAATAGACAGCCGATTGATCGCTTGGGGCCACAACGGCCATAAGAACAATCACCATTCCCACCGCAGGCAAGCCCCACCGCGCAAAACTCCTACGCGACCACTCTATGGAATTGGCCCGGGATATGTCTCTGTTTCTTTCATACGCTTGTTGTGCTCGATATTCATGATAGGTGCGTTCAAATATGCTAGCCGCATTCAAGGCATCCTCGTTCAAAAGCCGTTTAAAAGCCTCCCATCCCTGCGGATTGCTTCCATTTCCAACCATAAATGAAGGAAAAACAGCTTGCACGAAATCATCCTCCATGGTGATAAATTCACCCATTGAATTGAAAAAGAGAACGGGATATTTATTGGCCAACAAAGAAAGCAATAGCATCGGAGATTGGCCATCCAATCTACCGGTTGATTCGTACTGCTTTCCAGTTAAAAGCAGTCTCATTAGATCAAGAATAAAACCCCTTACTTCTAGCTGGAGAGCTTTTTGTTCATCGTTAATTTCATCATCGTCAACCAATGCGTCATCTTCAGGCATTTCTTCATAAAATAGAGAAACTTCTGACTCTTGTTGATCCCCTGATTCTTGTTCTGCCCCTGATTCTTGTTCTGCCCCTCCTCTAGATCGGGATCGATTTACTACCAGGGAAATAATATTGAGCATCTTATTCTTATGTCCGTTTAAAGATCTCCGGCTGATTCCCTGTAAAGCGAATTGATAAGCCTCGGGCATCCAAGACGCAGAATCCATTAATGCCCAATAGGAATTGATGCCGTTTCGATATTGCTCCAATATTTTATTTCCCTGCAAATTCTCTTTTCGCTCAAGAATACTTAAGCGGAGTAACTCTTTATCAAAAATGGTCCGAATCTCTTCTGCTGATAATTCGATGGCGTTTTCTGCTGCACCAGTGATGGTCTGAAAAGCCATATTGAGAAACGTTTCTGGGATAATGGCCACCACATCTTCTTCAGTATTTCTCATCATCTTCTTTAAATTAACCACGGATTCATACAATTGATCGATATGCCGCAGCAAATCATCTTTTTCAACAACAAATTGGGCTCTAGAGAGCATGGCTCGTTGATACGAACTATCTCCGCTGCTCATATTTTGAAAATATTTATAGAAACCAAAGGGAGAAGGAGCGAGCCCGTCAAGAGCATCGGACTTAAAATCAGATTTTTCCAACAACCGAATATCTTTATGGATCTCCCCTTCTCCAAGTCGGGAAGCAATCTCATAAATATAAGCGCGAAGTCCAGATGGCGGCAGATCCTTCCAATTCCCTGATGATCGACTCAAATCAGCTGGTACAAGACCATGTTCCCGCAAAAGTTGTAAGGTTCTTAAGCAATAAATTTCCGAAAATTGTCGTCTTATTCCTGGATAGCCAACTTGTTCCAATATAAACGTCACCAATTCAACCTTTTGGTTTCCCCTTAAATGATCAAAGAAACTCAAAAATGTTTGAAATGATCCCTCTGTTTCTCCCAAAGACCAATGCTCACGGTGAAAATGGGGTTTATCGAGCCTGGCCAAGGGAATCTTGACTCTTTGAACCTTCTCCAGTGTTGACGCATTAACTTCATCATAGGACACCAATGCTGCCAATTCTTCTACCAAATGCCTCATAAAAGGTTGGTTGTGTTCAAGAAGGGTCGACCAAGGAACATCCTCAATCAAATGATGTTCCATGAGGTAAGCCAAATCTTCAGATGTTTCAAGTTGATTCAAGGGTTTGGGATGAAGATCCGCCAAATAACCCAGGTGATCCATCATATACCAATGGGGCGTTAAAAGAATTGGATCATCCCTTTTCTTATATTTGCGATGATAATAGTGATACATTCCTTGAATTGTACACCCGGTACTATCCAACCTTACAAACCGGGAATAATCTTGCCCCACATTACGAGGGCTCATAGCCAACCGTGATGCCAACTCTTCAAGAAGACCACCTCTCATTGCAGAAGGCATTATTTCCCAAAAGTTTTTTTCTTGAATCGCCTGTTGGACCCGCTTTCTCCAATCTCGCCGAAAATGTCCGGTGTCCAACACAACTTCCCCCTCTCTTCCCAGCTCATCCCACAATCGATGATGAAGAACCGCATTGATCCGGAATAGGAGGGTTCCATTTTCTCTTTCCCCGAGAAGCTGACGTTGCGTGTCTTCATCTGTTTCCAGGTCGATATGGATTTTGGCTTTTCCTGGTGTTAAATCCATCTCCGTTGTTCGAATTCGAATATCACCTGTTAGGACATCTTCAAGATCGACATCTAATATTGAAATTAAAACCTTATGTACCTCTTCCTCACGAATCGTTTCCTTGGCCTTTCCATCACTCTTCTTTTCTCTCCTTAGATGTCTGGCTGACTTTGGTTTCCAAGGGATGGCGTTTACCAAGTGGGGAACATAGGGATTGATGTTCTCTTCATGAGGCTGATCAAGGATATTCACCAACAAAGAAGCTTCAGGAGTCCCTTTCAAAAGAGGAACCATTAAAGAATTTGATGCTTCAAGATCACGAAGACATCGATGAATTGAATCGGGCCACCAAAGAGCGGTGTCCAATATGGCCAAGTAAGCTTCCAATCCTTCCATCCAAAGCCGAAGAGAATCCATTTCCAATTGTCTTCTCTTCATTACCTGCCTTTTTTCTTCCATTGTCCTGGCAACGACTTCCCCATGTTTCCTTTCCTCAATGGCCTTTGAAGCCTTGTACATCGCAAGGTCGATTTCTAATCGAATATTCTCAATGGTATCTTGGCTTGGATTTTCCCCAGCTTCTCTCAGTGACCTCCGTAATTCTTGTTCATCTTGAGCAAGGGGAAAGTCGGACTGAGGATTTGGATCAACCAAGGCATAGGATCCATGCAACTTACCAATCTGCTCACCAAGCTGGTGGGGTGAGGTGATGAATCCGATTTGGTCCAAAAGGTATCTTGTTACACCAAAAATCTCCCCTTTAATTCCATCAGGAGCCTTTTGATAAAAACTGAGATAAAAACTCTCCAGACTTGGATCAAAAAGTGGGATTTTCTCATTGCATTCGCTGCGATAGAGTTCTGTCCTTTATA
>MSYE01000220.1:0-2139 GCA_002176905.1 bacterium F11
CTCCAATCCGGCCCGCCACACTTCCGGGTCTTTTAAGTTGTTGTGAAGGCTCGCAACTGAATAAAAAAGATTAAAAACTTTTTTGGATCCCACTTTGTGCCCCACCCGCAAGAAACCAGAATAAATAACATCTTCTTCCAAAAAATACCGTGGTTTTCGTTCGTATTCGGCAAGGGCTTCCCATTTGTTAATCTTAAAAAGAACATTTGTTTGTGATTCAAACCGTTGAACATCAAAGGGAGGATAGGTGTGGCGCGTGTATTCTTCTCCGATGGATACCCTCCATTTTCGTTTGAGGATAAGAAAACTGGCCCGACCCGTATAGGATCGCTTGTAAACATCATCATCGTAGTCCCATTGCAAGGCGCCCTTCCCTCCAATATCAATTGAATGAGGGCCAAAATACTGCGTGAAATCTGTGCTACCGGTTATTCGCCGACCGTAGAGACTGGAATAATTCTGCGTAAAGGATAGCCGAATAACGCGGGCTTTTAAATTGAACATATTAACAGCGGAAATGTATTCATTTGTAAATGGTGGGGTTCCTTGTTTTTCTAAAACACTGGAATCCTCGCGTCGAATTTCTCCATAAATTTTCCATTTCCGGGACAAGCTAAGATAAGGTGCGATTCGGGTGATTCGGCGATCTTGGTAATTAAGGGGATTTCCCATGGATCGGTATTTTGGTCCGGCGTTCTCGTAGCTCAAATCCAAGCGAGATTTCCCTTTATGGAAAATGGTTCGTATGAGCCAATCCTGATCAAAGGTGTCATTGTAATAGGACCCTGCAAAAGTCGCTTGGACCTCCAATTTCTTTTCAATCTCATAATCCATATTTAGGAAAGTGGTGTTGTGGCTATTTGATAGTGTTGTTTTTGTTAAGGCTGATCTGTCGCTTTCATCGACCGTAATGACAAGATCCTCCTCCAACCAATCCTCCAAAAGATCGACATCATGAAAATCAGCCGAAATATCTTTGACCTCATTTGAGAACACATAATGGTTAATATTGAAACCCAGTTGCTGCTTGTTGGGAAGAACAAAATCGAGATTCAAAGCCCCTTTTCCATATGTTTGGCGAAAATTGATGGTTTGGCTAAAAAAGGCTGTTGATAAAAAAACATAGAAATCGGTTTTTCCATACCCGCCTTCGGTTTCCCATACCACATCTTTGTCTCCATCGCCGAAATGATCACTCGAGTGGGACAGCGTTACTTGGTCAACAAGATTAAATTGGTTGTTGAGGTCATACATTGTCTCGTATTCCCGTCCTCCTGTGATCCTCATCAGCGGAAAACCCCAGTCTACGGTTCCATTAACAACACGGGTCACCGAACCCACTTTTTCAAAGGATCCCCGCCCCGAAAAGGGTGTTTTGAAAATATTCCATTTGAATTCCGCTACACCATCGGCACTCACCCGATCAATTCCATCGGAATCTTGATCAATAGGTTCGTTGGTTAAGAAATCCCTTATGGATTCATAAAGATCAGCATGGTCGGAGACCATCACGGGTTCGGGATTTTGGACATGGGTTGAAAATTCCTCAATTTTGAAACCAAAAGGATCCGGCCGATATCCCACATAGGTCATCTTATTCTGAACATCAACCTTGATATGCCGAAGACGGCCGTAGCGGGAAGGCAAAATCATTTTTTTTGTTTTTCGGTCCCATCGTGCATTAATCCCATAAAGGTCGTTAATAGACCGAAAGGTGATGTACGGAGACCCGGAGAAGAGGAGAACGGGGTCGTTTAGCCGAATGTAGGGATTTTTTCTCTTATAAACATTCCGGCTTCCCACCCTCACTTCCAGAATGGAAAAATCCGGCAAGACCAGGTTGTATATTCTGGCCTGTGAGGAATACATGACCACCACAAGCGCACGCGAAACATCCTCAAGTGATATCCAGAGTTTTCGTCCTTTCACAACATGACGAACCGGTATTTTTCTCTCCTGTTCCGGTTTAAAGGCTCGCGGTTTTTTATCCACAAACAACTCTTTCTTCTGCATATGATAGGTGAAATTTCGTTTCAAAAGGATGGGCAAATCTTGAAGGGGAATCAGGATTTGGTTGTCTTCATAATAGGATCTTTTGGAGAGCCTTTTGAGTGACCATTCGGTTGATCCTTTCTCAAG
>MSYE01000220.1:2149-5200 GCA_002176905.1 bacterium F11
TTTCTCAAGGATGCTATATTTGGATCGTTTGGGATTGATGGCCACACGGTGGGTATCCATCCGGAAGACAAATATTCCCCCTTTTCGATAGGGCCTTGCTCCCAAGATTTTCGCGATCTTTGACATGTCAACCCAGATCTGACCACGAAATTCATCTGCCCCGATTTCAAAGACCCGGGATTTGGCATGGAAAGGGAGAGTAAAGGGCTCCCCTCTTATCTCCATGGGAGAAAGCAAAAAAAGGACCAGGGTCAAGAAAAAGGTCCCCTGACCATATTGAAGGCATCTACCTATCATCTCTTCAGTCTAAGGGCCTTTTGGGCGATTACAATAAAAAAAACCATGAAAAAGGTTTCCCTTTTTCATGGTTTTAAACCCTAAGTCTTTAAACTTCTAACCCTATAATTTCACCAAAGTTATATTTATCTCCGATTTCGCGAATGACCCAGTCGTTTGGAACGATGTTTCCCTTTCAAATGGTCAGGCACGCGGGTTGATGCCCGATATTGACCAAAATTACACCCCATTTTGTGGGCTTCAGCTCGAACCGCGTGAAAAATCTGCTTCGGGGCTTTTTTCTGATCCTTTAGCTGTTGAGCATAGGCTTTTAGATGATCGTGGCAATCAAAGGCAAGCGTGGGATCATCATCATTGCCGGGATCATCTACGACGGGTTCATCTCCAGGATTATCGCCGGTTCCCCCATCTCCAGGATTGTCAACAACGGGTTCATCCACCGGATTATCGCCGGTTCCCCCATCTCCAGGATTGTCAACAACGGGTTCATCCACCGGATTATCGCCGGTTCCCCCATCTCCAGGATTGTCAACAACGGGTTCATCCACCGGGCCCGGAACAGGATCGGTAACAAGGTCACCGTCACCACTCAGACAACCATGGATGCTGAGATTCGCATCTCTTTCCATTTCAATTAAATCAACTTGCTCATTAAAACTATTCCTAAGAGCACCGAGTTCCAATGGATCTTCCACGCCGAGAATATTGGCTTCATAAGCTATTCGAAGACGTTGAATATCCTCCGCAGCGCCTTTTTTCAGACTCTTACAATACTCCTCCGAATTCAAACCAAAGACAAGGACAGGAACTGATAGGACATAAGCCACAGCTAGGGTTAGGGTTAGGGTTTTCATATATCCTCCTTTTTCTCTCCTTTTCTTCTCTTTCATTTTAATCTCCAATTAAAGCGGTTTAAAGGTGATAGTTATCAAAATTTGTCTTACCTCGTCGAAAACTGTGTGTACTCACCCTGCTATGGTGCAACAATCCTTCCCGACGGAAATTACGCTTTAAATGGGCTTTCGTTCAAGCGCTTGAATAATTTTTCCGATTGTAGGTAATTTGCGTCCGAATGACGGAATTTCTCTCTTTTTTCCCCTGATTGTCACAACATCATCACGGATCCTCCGTAGACTAAGGAGTGCCGAGGAGGATTCTATGCATGAATTAAGGAAGACGGGAAAGGTGGGTTTTGAAGATTTGATGCGAGAACTCGCATCACTTGAAAAATCAGCCCTGTCCTATGATGCCTCCTTGGCGATGTCCTTGATGGTAATAGAAGCCAAGATTCGGGAACGGTTTCAACAACTGGAATACAGGGTAATCCAAGCGGATCCCACGTACCACAAAAATTCACCGGCTTTTAGTGAGGAGCTCACTTTGGAGGAAATTGAACAGCTCATTCCCAGTGAGTTGCCCCCTTTCCCCACGTTTGAGCAAGTGGAACAAAAAACCAAAAAGAAAAAGATTTGGGAAACCGTTTTTACAGCAGCCCTCTTGGCGGTGTTTACGGCGTTGGGGGTTTTTGGATTGGCTTCTTTGTTACACCTGGCTCTTAGTTTGTTGGCATAAAAAATTTTAGGGGATTTTTCTACCCTAACCCCTGGGTCTGTGCTTAGCCCTCTCCAAGCATAGACCCACTTTTTTTTACCTCCCCCACTCCCTCCGCAAATAACCTTCATTTTGGTAGAGTCTGGTCTATTATGCTCGATATCAAACTCCTACGCGAAGATCCCGAAGCCGTCCGCAAAGGTCTGAAAGACCGCGGAGGGCGTTCTTTGTCTGATTTTGAGAAGGCTCTGCAGTTGGACAAACGGTGGCGCGAGGTTTTAACCGAACTTGAACAGTTGCGGGCCAGGCGAAACCAAGCCGCAGGTGAGATTGCCAAACTCAAAAAAGAAAAAAAGGATGCCATTCCTCTTATCAAAGAGATGGAAGATCTCAAAAGCCGCTACAAAGCCCAAGAGGATTTGGAACGCACAAGAAAAGAGGAGCTGGAAAACGTCCTCCTTGAATTGCCCAATATTCCCCACTCTACGGTGCCCATTGGTCTAGGTGAAGAGGCCAATGTGTTGGTCCGTGAAAATGGAACCATCCCTTCTTTCTCCTTTAAACCAAAGGACCATCATGACTTGGGAACCCAGCTGGGCATTTTGGATTTTGAAAGTGCCGCCAAATTATCAGGCAGTGCTTTTGCCATTTACAAAGGGGCAGGCGCCAAACTCGAGCGGGCCCTGGCCAATTTCATGTTGGATCTTCATACCAATGAGATCGGATACAAAGAAATCGCGACTCCCTATCTGGTCACCGCAGAGACCATGACCCACACAGGCCAACTCCCCAAATTTGAAGATGATCTCTACAAAACCTCCATTGAGAATCTTTATCTGATTCCCACATCAGAAGTATCCCTAGCCAATTTGTTTCAGGACCAGGCCCTCTCACCAGAAGATCTCCCTCAAGCGGTCACAGCATTTACGCCTTGTTTCCGTCGGGAAGCAGGTTCTTACGGAAAAGACGTGCGGGGATTGATTCGTAACCATCAGTTCAACAAGGTGGAACTGGTTCGCATTTGTACCATGGAAGAGTCTTTGAAGGAATTGGAAATCTTAACCCAACATGCAGAAGAAGTTTTAAAACGGTTGGAGCTACCCTATCGTGTGATGGCACTCTGTTCAGGAGATTTGGGTTTTGCTTCCACCAAAACCTACGATTTGGAAGTATGGATGCCGGGTTACAACAAGTATCGTGAGG
>MSYE01000221.1 GCA_002176905.1 bacterium F11
ACAAACTCTCAGAAAAACTAGACAATTGGGCCCTCAAAGGAGCCTTCATCGATGATGCCGAGCTAATTAAACGAGTTTCACCAGATAAAAATGCCAAAGTTTTGATTATTCATGGCATTGGAAACAATATGTTGGAAAAACGTATGAGGGACAATGGGACCAGTATTGGTTTCAAGAAGGATCAACATCGTATCCTGCAGAACTTCTTTATAACCAAGATAAAAACTGAATCAGATTTAACTGAAGCCTTTGAAACGTTGGGCCAAATCGATTTTGTGGCAAACTATACAGGAAATGGCTTTGTGGATGTCCTCTTTTCCGCCTTTGAAAAATCAGGCTGGTCCATCACCTCTCGAAAAATCATGGATCTTTATAAAGAAAATGACTATAAAATGGTCTATGCTCACAGTGCCGGGGCATATATTTATCTCAATCATTCCGAAGGAATTAAAGATCAATATCGCACCTTTATTGGAGCAGAAGGGAATGATTTGAGGCGTTTGAATAAATTTGATCCCCAATCAACTCATTTCATCGCCTTTACTAATGACATTGTTCCGCGTGTTGCTCCATCAGAAAATGGGAGAAGAATCGGTGTTGACTTCTCCTTTGGAAAGGGAGGCGATATAACCCAGCGGTTGGATGCGCCCGGAGATCCCAAACATTACGAGTTATCCAAGAATCATGATTACAGAAAGTATATTTACGTTGATTTCAATAGGCTTAAATCGATTTTAAATGAAACGTATGATCCATCCCGGCGATTTGATTACATAACTAATTGATAAAGATGAGGTGAATTATGAGAAAAAGTTGTCTTTTATTATCCGTATTTCTTATGTCTTATCTTTCTTGTTTTGCAATGGGGAACAAAAGAACCCCGAAATTATTTGGCCGCATCGTTGGAAATACAAGTTGGGTTGATCACGATACTGGCGAGAAGTTCGTTATTGAGAAACCATGGAAAGACGGGCATGTATTCGAGGGAATCCTTTCCCCAGATGGAAAATCATTTGCGATTGATTACGGAGTCGGACCGATCGAAAAAACCAAGCGTCATGAACTTAGAATCCTGGATGTTCAAACCAAGGAAGAGACAAAAATATGGGAAAATAAATACCCTTTTCGTTATTCCTGGAGCCCAGATAGTCAGTTTGTCATCGCCGCTGGGATTGGTAATCATTTTGGGTATGTCATTGTTCATTTAAAGTCAGAAAAGATTTGGAAAATTGATTTTAAACGCTCAATAATAAACGGATATGGTAATCCACGTTGGAGTCAATCCGGAAGAAAAGTTATATTTATTGCAGAGTCCAACAACCCCCAACGGTCCAATGCTTTATTTGAGGTTGACTTAAATGGAATGAACTTTAAATCTGTTGTCGATCTTCCCCCCACCACTTCACAGGAGGTATTGTCTCCCAATGAAAAGTTAATTGCGTGTAGTCGGCCAGACGATAATTTGTGGATATTTGACATCGAAACCAAAAAGTTAACCCAGGTCGCCAAAACACGCCAATTTGAATCTTTCCCTTTTTGGTCCCCCGATAGCCAATGGGTGGGAGCCCAAATGACCACCAATTTCCAAGGTCCCTACGATTATTACCTCTGGTACCTCCCTACAGGTAAAAAACGTATCCTCCACATTCCCTATTCCACTTTTACATTCCAATGGTGGACCCCCCTAACCGAACCCCCTGTCGATTGTGTTAAAATCGTTGAAGAGATGCTGGGCGAAGGATTGCCACTATCCGAACTAGAATAAATGGACAAAACAATATGAGTCAGTCGAATCTTAAAATCGTCCGATCGATTTTAATCGGTCTCAATTTAATAGGGTTTTTCGCAATATTGGCTTTGTGTGCTGACTCCTATATTTCCATTCAAGGACGGTTGACCGATTCAAAAGGAGTTCCCATTTCTGGGAATCCCGATGTCCGGTTTAAAATATTTTCACAAGCGGAGGGAGGGATTCCGCTATGGGGCAATACGGATCTGATGCCGGTTTCCACAAACAGCAGTGGTCTTTTTACGACTAAGATTGGACCCATTCCCATTGATATTTTTGTTAACAATGAAGATCTGTATCTTCAGGTTTTTGTCCGTGGGATAACTAGAGAACAATCTCTCTACCCAAGGCAGAAATTAAATAAAGTGCCCTATGCCGTCTATTCTTTGTCTTCTGGTTTAGCAGAGAAGGCAAAAGATATTGAAGATGATGCCATCACGACCTTCAAAATAAAAGACGAATCCGTTTCGGCGGACGATTTGGCCATCGATTCGGTCAATACCAAGCATATTCAAGAGGGAACCATCCAATCGTTGGATATATCTTCGGATTCCATTGGATCTTGGCATATTCAAGATGAAAGTGTCACGTTTGTTGATTTGGCCACCGATGCGGTTCGTGCAAGCAATATTCAGGAGAGATCCATTTCAGGCGATAGATTGGTGGAAGGAACCATATCCGAATTGGAGATTGGCCCCAACGCCATTCACCGCGAACAACTTTCTATTGGAGAAATTGATCTTGTCCATCTGAGCACCGAGGTAAAAAAGGAACTCATCCCATCGGGTTTTGTTGGCCTTTTCACCGGGGAATGCCCGGAAGGATGGACCTATCTGGATATTATGGAAAACCGGTTTCCAAAAGGAGTTTCCCCTCTAACCGGTACAGGCACCTCGGGCGGAAATGCGGAAATAACAGGGCTTACAACCGTCAGCACCGGAACCCACCAACACCCTGTCGGCCACCAACATGAAATTTCTCCCGACGGAAGGCATATGCATTATCTTCAAACAGCAGCTCAATTTGGAGTTGATCCCAATTCGGCAAGGATAGTGGGGTTGGATCCGGAGGATAGTTCCTTTGGTGCGATACGTGCCTATTCCAATGTGGGTTCAACGATGATAGATCTGTTACAACGAAGATCAAACATTCGAGAAAATCATGATCACTCGGGACAATCAAAATACGAAATCCCTGAAACCGAACCAAAGGGGACACACCATCATGAAATCACATCAGATGGAACCTGGGAGCCTCTCCATGTTGGATTTGTCTTTTGTAGGAAAAATTAGCTTAGCCCATTAATTTAAATTGAAATACCACACTTTTACAATTTAATGAAAGAATTCTATTCATTTATAACTAACTCCAAAATGGGAATGAAGCGAACCGCCTATTGGACATTTTTATCCTTTTCCTTCCTGGCTGTTTGTCTTTGTTTAATTCATGCAGTAAGAGGTCGATCTTTTTGGCTTGATGAGGCCTTTGTTGCCGAAAGTTTAATCTTGAGAACTCCTTATGAAATCCTTTTTGGTGGGGTACTCATCAATGGCCAATTGTTCCCAAAAGTTTATCTTTTTATCATTAAATTGCTTTTTACCGGCACTCCCCTTTCGACTTTTTGGCCACGATTTTTACCTCTTCTATTCGGTCTGGCCGGTATCATTGTTTGGCTTTTATTCTACTTCCAAAATTATTTTGTGAGAGAGAAGAAAATACTTCCCTTTGTTATTGCAGCCGGACTATTAATCGGAAACACGTATACAATCTATTATGCTTTTGAGTTAAAACAATATTCAGCGGAGCTATTATTTTCAGGGCTCTTTTTCTTTTTTCTTTTTACGGACAATTTATCATCAAGAGTGAGAACATCGGCTCTTGTTCTAACAGCCATTTTGTCTCTTTTCTTCACATATACCTCAATTCTAGTTATCGGTGCTGTATTTATGTTTATCTTATTGAGAGAAGACCAGAGAGAAGAATGGAAAGGGAAGGTTCATCTATTAATTGCCTTTGCCATAGGCGTTGTCGGTGTCCTCATCTTCCTTTATGCCATTGACTATAGAAATGCAATGGGAACGAATTTGGGAAATGGAATGAGTCGATACTGGGTTGATTTTATGGCTCATGGAAGCACTTTCCTGGCCAAAATTGAAAGTGTTTTAGACCTTCTTAAAACCTTTTTGACAGATTGGTGGAAAACAGGATATGGACCCATGAATGAACGATTCAGTAACAATGAGGGTTGGTTCATTCTTGGAAAAAGCCTTATTCGAAATCCTGACCTTCGGAACGGTATATATTACTTTACCCTATTCTTAATGCTTCAGCAGCTTTATCGACTTTTTGTGAAAAGAGACAAAGGTAAGGGGCCCTTGCAAGTAGGGACTTTCCTTATTTGTCTCATGATATTAGCCGCCTATATGAAAAAATACCCTTTTGGAATGATGCGATTGAGTTTGTATGCCTTGCCGATTGCTATCCTTTTCATCGTTGAAACCATATCGACCCTTCAATCATTGGCCTTAAAAATACCTTATTTTCGAAAAATTCATTTGGTCTTTTGGATTCCGATTATTTGGATTGTCTTTCGGAATATCATTTTTGTAACAGGTTCATTTTTAATGAATCCGTTTCGACAGGATGTCCAACTTGCTTATAAAATGATGGACCCCGAAAAGAGTTCTATTATGATCGCCAGAAAGGGAAATGATCCCATCTTTAATAATAATCCCGGTAGGCCAAATGGGATTAAGTTGATTCATGAATCCGATATCATAGAGAACAGAGAGAGACTAGACGATTTAAAGGATAAGCCACTTTATTACATGTGGGCTCACTTTCTGCCAAAACGCAATGAAAAGGGAATTCCCATATTATTCGCAAAGACCCATCGGGCAGAGGATATTCTGGTAAGACCCCCTATTTTAAAATTGGGATTGTTACTTCTAACACCAAGGGAAAAGATCTCAAGCGGAAAAAGTAAAATTACCAAATAAATTACATTGCAAGAGATACCAATCTCATCCAATCTTGTTAAGATCCGCTGACACACTGTACTGAAATTACCCATTTCCCCCTCCAGGGAGGAGCAATTGAAGAAAATAATGACGTTGGGTCTGGTTCTTTTTCAGATTCATGGGGTTCTAGTTTGGGGACAAGATGGCCGGCGACTCTCATCTTTAGCCCCAGGGATTAATCCCCTTCATCGTCAACCTTTCCAGAATTCGGTTGGAGATTACCGACCCCTTTCCTTTTTTCATCATTCTCAACTGAGATTGGATTTTGGGACGGCGCGTCTTCCTTCTTTTGATGTTTGGGACCTGGAAAATCGGCTTTGGCAGTATCAGAACCTTGGAATGAAATTAGACGGGGAATCGCGTGTAAAGGACTTTTCTT
>MSYE01000222.1 GCA_002176905.1 bacterium F11
GTCACCGCCGCCGCCATCACCCAAGATTACATTGTCCTCTTGGGTCAAGCCCGCATGGTTCGCTCCACCACCAACACCCACACTGAAAACCGGGATGGTTCCACCAACGATCAAATCCTCACCATGCAGAACCGTTATCAGTCGCATACCGGGCTTCTGGCATGGACCCGGGGTTTTGCCCATTTTCAATCCAATGATGGTTTTGGAAACATCACCCTGGGATTGATCGAACAAAATTACGATATCATCCGGAATCAGTCCCGCCTGAAACAGTCTTATACGCTTGCCGATACTTATAACCTGAATACGTCTATTAACCATTCTGAAACATGGGTTGAGTTCTTTTATGATAGCGCTGGTCTCCTGATGGATATACCCGCAGAAGGAAACGGAACTTTTGAATCAATGGATCAGTATGGAAATACCACCTTTGGAACCACGCATCAGGTTTATGAAAATTATTTCAATCAAGCGAAGATCACCGAAACCACCACCATCTCAAATACCTATAACCAAGACAGTTCCACCAGCCAACAGGTGATGAAAGTAACAAATGTGTACGATCCCAATAACGGCGTTTTGGTGGGAGCCTATGGAGAAGGGGCATCACTCAGTAATGATGGATTTGGCAATATCACCGAAGCCGGTGAGCTGAACGCCGATGGAAATAATATTGAAAAGGTGGGCATCATCCAAACCTTTGAGATCATTGCCGGTCAAGCCAGAATCAAGACCAACCAAACAAATTCAAAAACCACCAATCATGACAAAACCACCGTTGACCAAGACATGACGGTTCGCAATTTCTATGACGCAAACGGGACCTTGGTGGGGGCCACGGGATCGGGAACCTCTCTATCGTTTGATGGATATAAAGGGTATACAGCGGGGACCATCACCCAAACATACGACATCATCAACGGTCAGGCTGTTGTGGCCAATTCACTTCAATTGTCCTGGACATCGAATGTGAATGGGGAAGGTTCTCTGAGAGAACCGGTGATTGATCTCGTCAACACCGATGGCTCTTGGGTTCAACAGGTTTCCCGAACCAATTTCTTCTATAACGAATTGGGAGAAATGATTGCGGCGGAGGGCGATGGCACGACCTTGAATGATGATGGGGAAGGGAACCTCACGACCTCTGAAATTGATCAGGACTATCGTATCATCCGAGGCCAAGCCAAGGTTGTCCTAACCACAACGGATTCCCATTCCACCACCCTCGGTGGCGGGTGGACCGATTCCGAAAGCAGAGTGATCAATTCCTATGATGGTTTTGGCCGACTTCAATTTGTCAGAGGCGAAGGCGAAGGCCTTTCTTTTGATGGAATTGATACCTGGACCGCCAATGAAACCCAACAAATATACGATGAAGAATTGATACAAGAAAAAGGACTCACCAAAGTCATTGAAACCATTGCCCGGAGTTTCACCTCCAATGCCCAGCGGGAAGGACGGTATGGGGATCCCCTAAAAAATTCCGACAATACATGGAGCCGTCAGATAACGTATACCCATTTTCTTTATGATGAAAACGGAATTTTCGACTTTAACAATGCGGAAGGAAAAGACCCGGTTTCCGGTGACGGAATACTGGAATCGGATGACGGGTTTGGAAACCGAACCACAGGAGAGACCCTTGTCAAATATGATATGAGGATCTTGGCCTTAACCGGTCAAACCAAAATCAGAGAGACATTTAACGACACTGTCACCACCAACCATGACGGCTCTGGTTCCCACCAGAAAATGACGGTCACCAATCGATACGATGAGAAAACCACCCGATTGTTGGAAACAACCGGAAATGGTGAAAGCCTTTCCCATGATACGTATCTCAATTACACCAAAGGTGAGATTGAACAAGATTATATTTTGATTCGGGGCCAGGCCTTGGTATCCAAAACAAGAACCCACTCCTTTACCAGTGATGAGGCTTGGGGTGGAACCTTTGAGCAAGCTCTCTTGGGCAATCCTTCGGTTCGAAATGATGATGGTTCTTTTACCGTCCAATCCACTGTGGTGGAGAACCAATACGATTTCACTGGACGTTTGGAGGCGGTAGATGGTTGGGGTGCTTCTCTTTCTAATGATGGGGCTCAAAATTGGACGGCAGCGGGAAAAATCGATCGGACGGACCCAGAAAACAACCCGAATTTTGGAACGATCGTGGAGGCGGGGATTGATCAAGATTATGTCATCCTTCGCGGTCAAGCGCGCCTCAGCCGGACCACCAACCGCACCTATGCCAGTTCTGTTGATATTGATAAATATATGCAGGCCAGTTTTGAATCTCCGGTTGAGAACAAAGACCGTTCTTGGTCCAAGCAGGAATTTGTTGTTGTCAACGAATACAGCGATGTCGGGATTTTGACGTTCTCCACCGGTTTTGGACGCGGGTTATCCAATGATGGTTCACGCCCGAACAATGCCGGTAACTATCAATCGTTCACGGTTCAACAGAACTTTGACATTATTATGGGTCTTGCCCGTTTGCGGGAAGCCATTACCGATTCCTACAGCAGCAATCAGGATGGGGAAGGGTCCTTCGGGGAACCGGTTCCACTCTCCGATGGAAGTTGGAGTCGAAGTCGTACCACCGTCAGCTACACAAACGACCGGGTGGGACGCCTTATTGCGGCGGAGGGAACCGTGGAAACCCTTTCTCAAGATGGCTTTGACCGTTACTCCGCTGGCCATGGAATCCAAGAGTATGCCATTATTCTTGGACAAGCCCGGGTCACCAAGACCGTGACCAAAAGTTTCTCCAGCGATGCCTTGGGAACCGGTTCTTATGAAAATCCCAATCCCTTTTCGGATGGAAGCTGGAATCATCAAAAAATGACGGTTCGGAACGCCTACAATGATGTTGGTCAAATCATCCGCGTAAGCGGAAACGGATTCAATCTGTCGAATGACGGCTACGGCAACACAACAGAGGGAACCATCACCCAGATTTACAATCAAGAGTTACTAACCCAGAACCATCAGGTCAAATTGGCCCAATCCATCACCCACTCCCGAACCCGCCAAGTGAACGGCAGCGTTGTGGAATCCCAAAACATTGTCTCCAATATTTATGATGAGGGAGGAAACGGCATCTTGGTTGATGTGCTGGGAGGTTGCCACGATTGCGTGACCACCGCAGACCATATCAAAAACGGAAATTGGAGCTTGGCCCATGATGGGTATGGTCGCTATACCTTGTCTCTTTCCCAACAGGTTTATAACGGACTCTCTCTCCACGATCATATTGGCGATCAAGACTATGAGGTGTTTGCACCCAAGCTGGAAAACACAGGTCTGGTGAAAGTGGTGATGAACAAAACCTGGAGTTTCTCTTCAAACGCTGAGAAACAAGGAAGTTATGAGATTGATCCTTTGAGAGAAGATTTGAACGGTCCCCTTGCTCAGGAAGACGGAACATGGAACCGCCAAACAACAGTGGTGCACAACACCTACACCGATGGCGGAAAACTTACCCAAGCCAAAGGAACCGGAGAAACCCTTACCTATGATGGCAAAGCCAATACTAACGCCGGGATTCTGGAACAAGATTTCATTGTCCCGAACGGCGATTTGAAATTGGTTCGAAGTCAAAGTTGGTCTCATACAGCCCAATTTGACGCCACCCAAGAGATTGGAAATCAGATTATTGGTTCTTATGAATACCCCACCCTTGTGGATCCGGAAAGTGACCAACCTAATCCTGGACGAAATCTTGATGACACCTGGAGCCGGCAATATTTGGATACCACCAACGAATACCACGACTCCGGGCGCCTCCTTTCAACAACTGCCAAGGGAACCTCCTTGAGTGATGATGGGAATGGCAATCTCACCAAGGGTATGATGGACCAAGAATTTGATGAGGAATTGATAATTATGACCGGACAAGCGCTTCTTACGGAGTCTCGCACCCAATCATTTAATGTTTCTTCACCCGGTGATGATGAAAACCCTGGTGATGATGAAAATGCGAGTCTCACCCGAGAGAATTTTGTTACTTATGTTCAAGATCGGGCCTTTGATACCAAGAACAGCCCATTTGAAGGCCACATGAATGCCGACAAAACATGGGGTTGGCAAGATGTTACGGTCAGCAACGAATACGATGACAGAGGAATTCTTTTGGCGACCGCGGGGCTCGGCTCTTCCTTATCTGGCGATGGTCATGGAAATCTGACCGGTGGTGAGATCATTCAGACCTATCAAATTGAAAAAGGCCGCGCGTATCTCAAGGCCTCTCAAAACCGAAGCTTTACGGCCACCTTGGCAGATCCGGATCCGCAGACAGGAACCGTTAAGATCACCGAGTTTAAAGGATCCTATGCCGATCCCATGCGCGATCGGGATCTGTCTCAAAGCCGACAAGAACAAACCGTCAGCAACACCTATGAAAACGGGATTCTTGTTGCGGTGACAGGAAGTGGTCATGGCCGAACCAACGATAGCTTTGGAAACAGCACTTCATCCAACCTAACCTTGGTCTATGATCAAGAGAAATTGGATCTATATGGCCAAGTGAAGGTCATTGAATCCATTAATGTTACCACCTCAGAAAACGCAGACGGATCATCTTCTGAAACCACGTCGCATGTGTTCAATGAATACGCGGACCGCGGAAAATTGAATAACGTTTATGGGTATTCGGATACCCCGCGGGCGGATGATGGTTTTGGAAATATTACCACCAGCCACACCGATGATGTTTATCAAAGGATGGCAGGCGGATTCTTCAAACGGGTCCAGTCCACAACCAAAAGCGATGCGGAAAACGTCGACTCCACCAGCCGGCACGATGAAACAACGGTTAATTTTGATTACGAGAACGGACGGCTGGTTCGGGTGTGGGGTGGCGGGAATTTTGTGACCCGAACATACAATGAGACAACCGAATTAGACGAGATTACGGGTGTTGGATCCATTGTGCAACAATACGAGCTTCTTTATGGACGCCAGAAAATCGTTGATACCAAAAACTTAACAGAATCTTTCCAAAACGAAGCCGACACCACCATCCGCCTTACGGACAACGCGGGCGTGCGTGGAAACCTTTCTTATGATGCGGAGGGAGAATTTGTTGGTGGTTCCCTCACCGATTCGTTGAACGGGAAAACCTATATTATTAATAAGGAGGATGGTCAA
>MSYE01000223.1 GCA_002176905.1 bacterium F11
ACATGGACAATTCCCCGGTATTCTCACCATCGCTGAAGAATCAACCGCCTGGCCTGGTGTTTCGAGACCGACTTATCTAGGGGGTTTGGGATTCAGCCTTAAATGGAATATGGGATGGATGAACGATACGTTGGGATATTTTTCGAATGATCCCGTGTACCGAAAATGGAATCAAAACAAATTAACCTTCTCTCTTGTCTATGCTTTCTCCGAGAATTTTGCGCTCCCCATATCTCATGATGAGGTTGTCTATGGAAAACACTCGCTTCTTGAGAAAATGCCTGGTGATGATTGGAAAAAGTTCGCCAACTTAAGGCTCTTCCTGGCCTATATGTATGCACACCCGGGCAAGAAACATCTCTTTATGGGATCGGATCTGGGACAGGGCCAAGAATGGAATTGCCTCGGATCCACCGATTGGCATCTTTTAAATTATGCCCCTCATGTTGGTATTCAGCGAACGGTTAAAGATCTCAACAGAGTTTATAAAGAGAATCCCCCCCCTCTATGAAGTCGATTTTGATAATTCTGGATTTGAATGGATCGATTTTTCCGATGTGGAATCGAATGTCATTAGCTTTCTACGATGGTCACAAGACAAGCAACAACTGTGCGTTGCGGTTTTTAACATGACACCATTGCCACGAATAGGTTACCGGATCGGTGTTCCAAAACAGGGGTTCTATGAAGAAATTCTAAATACCGATGCCACGGATTACGGCGGAAGCGGAGTCGGTAATCTTGGCGGGGTTCAAACGGATACGATCACGTGGAACGGAAAACCTTACTCTGTGAACTTAAGCCTACCACCTCTCGGTATGGTTCTATTCCGATTGAAAATTTAAATTAAAGCTGGAGTGTTTAATTATTGATGCAAGACACGAAAAAACAAAAAACTGATATAAGAATTGAAGACTCCGGTATTTCTGTTAATGAAATTCTGTTAAAAACGGATATCCCGAATGAACTTTTTGCGCCTATTGTCATTGAAAATGTCGTTCCTCAAATAGACGGGGGAGCCTTTGCCGCAAAATGGTTTATAGGGGATCCTCTAACCATCCAAGCGGACATTTACAAGGATGGCCATGACTTCCTTGCCGCGAGCTTGAAATATAAAGAGAAAAGCCAACCCAATTGGAATGAAGTCCCGATGAACTTTCTTGTAAACGATCATTGGGAGGCTGTATTTACACCAGATCGAAATACCCGATATGACTATCAAATTGAGGCTTGGTTTGATCCGATTAAAACCTGGCTTAGTAATATAGAAAAGAAGGCCAAGTATTTCCCTCAAGTCGATAGCGAAGTGGCAGAAGGCGTTTTGCTTTTGGGAAAACTTGAAAAACTCCTCCCTCTCGAAGATCAAAAACAGCTTTCCTATTGGGTCAAGAGACTGAAAATGTCCGAAGGGATGAGTGATGAAGTTTTAAGAATCATTAAGACACCTGAATTTGAATCTGTGGTATTTTCAAAGCCACTTAAAACCTTCTCCGCGAACTCCCCACTCTTTCATCTTACCGTCGACAGAAAGCTGGCCCAATTTGGAACATGGTATGAGCTGTTTCCGCGCTCTCAAGGGACCTCCCCCGGGAAAAGTGGGACCTTCAGAGATTGTATAAGACGGCTTCCCGATATCAAAAGAATGGGATTTAACGTTCTTTATCTTCCTCCCATCCATCCTATTGGGAAAACAAACCGTAAAGGACCGAATAACAGTTTAAAAGCCGACGAAAACGCCCCAGGATCTCCCTGGGCCATAGGAAATAAAGAGGGAGGGCATAAGGCCATTCACCCTGATCTCGGGACTCTGGAAGATTTCCGTGAATTTGTTCAGGCCGCGGCGGATTACAATATTGAGGTCGCTTTGGATTTTGCTCTCCAATGCTCCCCAGACCATCCCTATGTTAAAGAACACCCCGAATGGTTCTACCGGTTGCCAGATGGATCTATTCGCTATGCCGAGAATCCACCCAAAAAATACGAAGATATTTATCCCCTTGATTTCATGTGTCAGGACAAAGAATCTCTCTGGAACGAAATGAAATCTATCGTAGACCATTGGATTGAACAAGGTGTAAAAATATTTCGCGTGGATAATCCTCACACCAAAACTTACCGGTTCTGGCAGTGGTTGATTCGAGAGGTTCAAAAAGACCATCCCGAGGTGATCTTTCTGGCAGAAGCCTTTACAAGGCCGAGGATCATGGAGTTTTTGGCCAAGTGTGGCTATACCCAGTCTTATACCTACTTTACTTGGAGGAATACCAATTGGGAGCTACGCCAGTATTTGGAAGAGTTGACTCAGACAGACAAACGGTACTATTTTCGCCCCAATTTCTTTGCAAATACGCCAGATATTCTGCCCTTTATCCTTCAAACGGGTGGCAAACCTGCTTTTAAAATGAGAGTGGTTTTGGCTGGGACTCTTTCACCCACTTATGGTATCTACAGTGGTTATGAATTTTGCGAAAATGCTCCGCTTAAAGAAGGGAAAGAAGAGTATTTAAATTCAGAAAAATTCGAAATCAAGGTTCGAGACTGGAATAAAGAAGGAAACATCAAGGACTATATTAGTCAACTTAATTACATTCGAAATGAAAATGCCGCCCTGCAACAATTGTTAAACATCGAGTTTTACGACACAAAAAACGATAATCTCTTAGCGTATGGAAAATGGAACCATGATAAGTCAAATATTATTGTAACCGTGGTCAATTTGGATCCGCACAACGTCCAGGAAGGGCATCTTCACCTTCCGCTATGGAAATTTGACATTAATGATTGGCAAACATATCAGATGAGAGACTTGCTAACCGGAGATAAGTTCAATTGGAAAGGCCAGTATAATTTTGTTCGTCTCAATCCCCACACAGGGCCAGCCCACATCTTTAAACTGCTGAAATAACCTCTCTTAGTTGCCTGACGATTTTCCCAATAGCTCAATAGCCGGCGTCATCTTGACGTGGAGATCACGTTGTGGGAAGGGAATGGTGATGTCATTTTCACGAAACGCCTTATCGATTGCAAAGTTAAGCTCGCTTCGAGCCTTCAGGCGAATATCCGGTTGTTTGAGCCAGGCATAGAGCTTGAAATTAAGGGAAGAATCTCCGAACTCAAGAAAAAAGACATAGGGCGCAGGATCTTTTAATACGAGAGGATGTTTATCCGCCACTTCCAATAAGACTTGTTTCACTTTTTCAACATCTGATCCATAGGCCACACCGATGGGTACTTGCAACCGGACCTTGGGGTCCCCATGGGACCAGTTTGTGACTTGGTTTTCTATAAACTTTGAATTGGGGACCATGACCGCAACATTATCGAATGTTTTAACCAAAGTGGAGCGCATATTGATTTTTTCAACAACCCCCATGACAGGGCCATCGGCCTCTTCAACCGTCACAAATTCTCCGACACTAATGGGCCTTTCCAAAAGGAGAATCAATCCGGAAACAAAATTTGACGTGATGTTTTGAAGGCCAAATCCAATACCGACACTTAAAAATCCCATCACAAAAGCCAGACTGGCCAAGTTAAGGCCAATTGTTTGCGTTGCAAAAATAAATCCAAAAACCAGGATTGTGTAGTGAATAATGCGTCTAAGTGCGTAACTGACACCCTCATTTAGGCCAATCATTTTGGACAAGCGAGCGGATAGCACCCTCTGCAGGAGCCAGGATAAAACAAAAGATCCAAAAAGGATGGCCAATCCGGCAATTAAACCGGCTAAGGTTACCGGTGTTTTACTGATATAAAATATGGGTTTACTGAATTCCGGTGGTAACATAATCTTATTCTATTATTTGATGCCGTATTTAAAAAGGAGGTCAATGATATACCTCCCATCACTGGAGGTCCGGCCTTCCAAACCCCATAAGGGGGAGAGGGTATATTGAGCATTCACCTGCCGTTGACCCTTGGGTCCCACTGTCTGATCGTAAGCCACATATAGATTTGGCCGGACATATCGACCAACGGTCAACCTGGCTTCATCCTGATTTTTGACTCGCAACCTTAGAACATCAACTTTTATCGTTTTCTTAATTTTATCTTCCACTTTTTTTAGCCCAAAATGACCGATCAAGGCTTCAACCGCTTCTCTCTTACTACGATTTCTCTCACCCTGAAGTTCGTGCATGGGTTTTCCGGTAACCAAAACAGAAAGAATATCACGCTCATCCATAGGTGGGTCAGAACTAATAATCAGTTCGGGCTGAAGGAGGGTCCCCGTGATTTTTATATAGATTTTAATTCGGCTATCTGGATCGGTATAGAGTCCCTTTGCATTGATATGCGGATCGAGCTCTCGCCCCCCAGGAAAATGTAGTTTTCCTTCCTGAATTTTAAAGATCCAGCCATAGAAAACATAATCTCCTCGAATAACCTCAATGTCCCCAATAACCGATGCATGCTCGTTTTTTCTCTTCTTGATAAATAAGATTCCTTTGTTTTCGATTGCCGTACTACCATCCTTAAACCATGCTCTTTTGTCGAATTGGATCTTTAAATCGACAGAATGTGAGCCAGGAGGTTCCATTGGTTTTTCAACCACTGTGCCATTTCCATTTTTTCCTTTTTTCTTTGGCGGAACAAAGTCTGCTTGAAGAATATTTATCTCACCAACCAAATCCAATGAATCCCAGGTCCCTTTACATTCCATCAATAGATCGGTTGTTCCTGAAAGTCCCTCTGCCATCTCAAACCATAAGTTATTGGCTTTTAACTCAAGATCAGGTCCTGAAATATTCACAGCTCCTGTTAACTGGATATTATTTGGCTTTTGTGTATCTTTCTTTTTTATCTTCTTTTTTCTTTTCTCTTTTTTCTTTTGTTCATATTTTGATAAAGAAATACCGATTCCTTTAGAGATAAGAATTCGCGATTGATCTCCAATAAAATCCATTTTGATATCTTTGATTCCAATTCCTTCCCTGCGAAGAGTTAATTGAGAACCAGTTAAGTGGATTTTTCCTTCAGAATCAAATTTCCCATCCGCATATTGCACCATGATGTCGCCATTTAAAATCGCATTATCAACCTCTATTTGGGGAGGGGAAATTATTTGAGCAATAGGAGTCAAATCGTAATGCCAGGCTTCAATCTGACCTCGGAAATCTGGGAGTTTCTTATGTGATAGGGT
>MSYE01000224.1 GCA_002176905.1 bacterium F11
AACTTCCAAACATTCACACCAAGAAACACGTTTCGCAAACCGCCGTAACAGCACCCAGCCGTGTAGTACTGGGCGTTGTGTCAAAAATGCCTCCTCTGTCCGTTTCCCAACAAAAACGCATTGCTAAAGTTTTGATCAATTTGGTTTTTGGAAAGGTAGCGGACACCATCGTAGGAAGCGGCGACCCCGCCGGTCACGCTGGGTGCTATTTCTGTAAACCGACCAAAATCGTCATAGGAATTGCTGTAGTCGGTCACGATGTATTGCTTATTCCAGGAGAAATCTTCCTCTGAGGCCAAGGGCCGCTCATAGGAACCGTGAACACCTGAATCATCCTCTTCCTTATCCAGACCAAAAGAAGCGTCGGCGCTGAAACTATAACTTTCCACCGACTCCAATCGGGATTGTTGGGTTTTCTTTAAAATATCTTGTCGGAAATGTTGAATGGTTCGGGACCCGGTAAAGAAGTGCAAACCATCAAAGGAGAGGCTCTTGCCCAAACCCTCAGAATCTTGGAGCCGTCCGTATTGATCGTAATCATTGGTGACAATGCTCTCTTGGCGACTCCACATCTCATCGGGATTCCCATCAAAGGGATCTTCATAGAAACCAACGGTACCGAGATCTGCTGATAAGGTGCCAGCCAAGTAGGGATGCGAAACAAGGTTTTTAGAATCAAAGGGAACAGGGAAATCAAATTCTTCTCCCAAATTGTTCATCTCCTCCAACCAGACCATGAACCGAGCAAAGTTATCGGTCCAAGACCGGGTATCCGATTGCTGGAGTTTGGCTTGATTGAAATAGATGCGATAGGTTTGATCGGTGTGCCCGCTGGTGAAATTCCCATAAGTGTCGCGGGAGGAAAAATCAACAAATCCGGTGGTATCATAAAGTTTCAGGCGATCAGCCAAGCTATCAGATCCGGGAATTCCATATGTATTCTCTGTTTCGGAATGTTGGATATTAACGGTGCCATCCCGGCTTTCGGTTTTGGAATCGGTGAAAACCTTCTTTAATTTGGCCACCCCGATTTGCATCTCGGTCGAAACATCTTCATCTTTACCCGGTGGACGCACATAAATGGTTTCGTATTCTTGATCAATTCGACCCACGGTGATGTCATATGGTTTGTCATCCCAAGTCACCATGCGCTCAACGGGTGCCGCCCCATCTGGGGAGAAACCAGAACTACTATAGAACGTTCCTGTTCCTTTGGCTCCATCGGCTCCGTCAAGCATAACACCCGTGATCTCATCATAGAAGTAGTCCACCACCAGCCATTGGTGGTTAAGAGACTGATCAAGTCCTCTGGTCTCGGATTCGGTTTCGGTTTTGATCCGGCGGACAATTTCTTTTTCGCCCACAATCCCGTAGGTTTCTCGGGTTTCAAACCAGGTTTCCTCTAAAGGAACAGAGGTATCAACACCTCCGGTTTCTCCTTGATTCCAGATGCCATCCTCGTTCCCATCTTCAAATGTGTAAGTGAACCGTTCGGTTCGGCCATTGATAAACCCGTATTTCCGGACAACCCGGCCGTTGCCTAAGGTTTCGGTTTCGTATTCTGTTTTTTGATACGACCGATGAACAAATCCATCAGCGGTGTAAGTTTCAGACGCACTCCGTGAAAATTCCAGGGCTCCGTTATCGTCATACGTATTTTCCACATAACTCTCGGTATGCGGATAAATGGGATCGGTATCCTCTCGTTCACCAAATAGAAGTTGGCCTTCATAAATATTCCACACTTCCAAATCTGGATTCAAATTGAGTGGGGTCTTATCGTCGTTTCCAATAAATTGTCGGCTAATGGTCATGCGGGCTTGTCCGTTTATTTTGGTGTACTCTTGAAGAACGAGTCCGTTGGGTGGGTAACCCGGCAAAATAGTGGGATCAAATCCATATTGTTCGTTCCATGTTGTCCAGCGACCAGATCCAGTGGTGCTCTCCAGCTGACCCACAAATCCGCCTTCGTCTTCTGTCACGTAATCATTCGCAACTGTCACACGTTGAATGTTTTTCGAGCCATCTGCCCCATGGGTCAGATTATGGGTGGTGGATTGGCGGATTTTGGCTTGTCCGGCCACCCACACATACTCTTGCCTGATGCCAAACTGGCCAGAAATCGCTGAAAGAGTGCCATTTTCCTCAATAATGCCAATAACATCATTGATATTGTCCTCTCCTCTATCAAACGGAGCAATCTGCTCGTCGGTAACACGATAAGAGGTGAGATTGGTCTCCCCCCAGGGTGGAATTTGAAGTTCATCCTTATTATATAGGGCTCCAGAGGTGGTCAGATTCCCCTCTTGATCCAGGGACCAGGAAGCCCCCCACCCTTCGGCGGGTCCACCTTCTCGGTTTCGGTCCAAACGGCCATATTTGTCGTAGTAATTTTTCACTGTGGTCAGACTGTGGGTGGGAGATCCCCCAGCATCAACAGAATCACTGACCGTGGTTTGGGTGTCCAACCGGATTTGCTGCCCCCGAACAATCCGATAAACTTGTTCAATGTCTCCACTTGATGAAGACCCCGCCCCATCATGGGAATAAAAACTTCCTGTTCCAAAAGCCCCAACCAACAGCGGCCCTTCTTGATCCGGATTCACCCGGCGCGGATCGGTTAGTGGTACATCATCTTGATAGCGAACCCGACCGTATTTGTAATACACATCCGAACTCTGATGGTTAAAGGAAAAATCTTTTGATTCGGTTGTAGATTCGGTGTGGGTGTGGATTACTTTTTGCTGATTGAAAATAATGTCATATTCCTGGAGGGTATCTGAAACACTGGTATCCCACCAATTCTCTTTATCGGATTGTGCGAAGTGAAACCAATCTGATTCTTCCTCTTCTTTTTCAGCATTGAAAGTAATTGTGTTCTCCAAATCTTTTATCTCGCCTGCTGTTCCAAAAAGACTTTCGTCTCGTCCGCTGTGACTAACCGCGTGGACATTGCCTTCGGTTTTTACAATCTCGGGATTTTCATCTGTTCCATAATTGGATTCCAGAACCACTTTGAGCGTGGGACGACCAGTTTCATCATCTATTTCATAGGCAACAGTGTTAATCGCCCGTTGATGGGTAAAGGAAAGATCTCGTGAAATGGTGTCTGATATACTGTCTGTTTTCTCCAACCGCGCAATGCCAACTTCGCTGTTCGGTCCGAAATCAAAGACACGGTATTCCTGATCAAGCTCTCCTTTGGTCCAATCCCACACCTCAGTTGGATCATCGGAAGCCAGAACATCCAACCAAGCTTGTTCCACCCCAATTCCAGTTTGGACTTCATCCTCATCAATGTCCCGACCCGAATGAGATACAAATGTGCCATATCCATGGGTTCGCTCTTCTGCGTCTTCGCCTTCATCCCATCGACCGTTACCGTTTCGGTCATCATAATTCCATATTCCATCGTTGTTCTCATCACCCAGTTTCACAAGTTTGGCCTGGTCATCATAAGCATAGGTCACAACAAGATCTTGATGGTTGTATGATCCATCCATACCATAGGTGGTGGAGTCGGTTTTGGTTTCCACACGGCGTACTTGGTCTTGGTTCTCTCCGCGCAGTTCATAGATTTCATCCGTGGTAAAGGCTGTTTTCTCAATTTCAAAATCGGTTTTGAGTTCATGGCCTCCGTCCTCAAAATTGATGTAATCAAACCTAAGGGTCACCCCATCAATATCACCACGATCTCGAACCCAACGGTTGAGTCTCTCATTCTCCACCCGATGATAAATGGCCTTCTGCCAATTATGGGTTAAGACGCCATCGTTGCTAAAGTTATTGGAAGCCGATTGGGACCGGGTGAGAATTCCGTCTGCGTCGTATTCGTTCTCCACATAGTTTTCCGTATGAGCATATAGGGTCTCGGTTTCCTCGTGATCAAACAACGGTGCATGCACTTGGGTCCAAATGCCATCGGCATCCCGATCAATGTTGGGTGTCTTTCTTTCGGTTCCACGGTTTTGTTGGGTTTGGATGAGCCGCGCCTGTCCTTGAATAATGGTAAAGTCCTGCCAAATTTTTCCAGTGGTGATATGGCCCAAGGGAAGGCCGGCATCATTGTCAGGAATACCATCATAGGCTGTCCAATCACCCAATCCCTTGGTTTGATCCGTCCCGTTATCCAAAACCAAGTGGCCGAGGTTGTTATACGCGTTGGTGATGGTGACCTCTTGAACTTGGGTAGATCCATCCGTCCCATCAATGCGGGATTTGGTGACAGAGGAGGATAAGCGGGATTGCCCGTTGATCCATTTGTAGGTTTGTCTCACACCCATCTCCCCCACAAGATTGGCAACCGTGTTAACCGGGAGATGCCCTTCGGGATCTGCTTGGAAGGGAACAACTTTTTCATCGGTTACATCATAGAGATCGGTTCTTTCGAAATCTTCCTTATCAGCAAAAGCACCGCTTGTTGTGATATTCCCATCGCCATCAATGGACCAGGAAGCCCCAATCCCAACAGCCGGAACATCTTTGCGCAAGCGTCCGGTTCGTTCGTCATAGAAGTTGTACACCTCGGTCATCTGCCTTGTGAGACCTCCATCAGAGGTGGAGCCAGTTGTTTCGGTCCGGGTTTCGGCCACTTGCGCCCGTTGACCGCGGGTTACGGTAAACCGCTGCTCAGTGGAACCCACGGTGACGTTTCCGTTTCCATCATCCTGAACAAAATCCCCCTTCCCGAAGGCGCCCAACAAGAGGTGCCCGTCGTTCTCCGCGTGTTGCACTTCATCACGGGTTAAATTGGGATTGGGTGTTCCTTCGGCAGCGGGGTCCAGTGGTGTTAACCGATGACGACCGTACTTGTAGGTCACCACATTGTTTTGTTCGGTTTTGGAATCATCTCGGTTCCGGGTTAAAGAAGAGGTGGTTTGGGTATTGATCTTTAACTGATTAAACACGTCTTCAGGATTCACATAGGTGGTGGTGGTCTCTCCATCGGTTCGATCCCACCAACCCTTGTATCCTTTTTCGATGCCTTGAATTTGATCAATGATACCGACCATGGTATTTCGGTCAAGCTCAATATCAGGTTGTGAGAGATTGGAAGGAATAAGCC
>MSYE01000225.1 GCA_002176905.1 bacterium F11
CAACCACCCCCTCCGCCTCCTTTAGAAAAGAAGCGGTTGCCTTTTTATCGAAAGACAGGTGTGTTGGTATCTGTTCTCATTATTTTGGTTCTGAGTCTGATCACCATCTCTGTTAATGACATCATGAAAGCTCTTCTTCATTCTCGGGCGGAGGTGCATGTTCCCAATATAGAAGGCAAGAGCATCTTAGATGCTTTGTCCATTGTTTCCTCTTTGAACCTTTCTCTCATTCAAGATGGCCAAGAATTCGATGAAAGTCTTCCGGCTGGCACCATTCTTCGGCAGCATCCTCCCTCTGGCATGAAGGTTCGCACCCGCCGGCTCATTCGTGTTATTGTGTCAAAAGGAGGAAAAGTGGTTTTTGTTCCTCTTATTATTGAACATCCCATCGCCGAAGCCCAAAGTCGATTGGCTCAGGACGGTCTTCAAATCGGCTCCATCAATGAACAGTTTTCAGCGGACTTTGCCAAGGGCATTGTGATTTCTCAAGAACCAAGTTCCGGAACCATCGTTACCCACGGTGCTTTGATTGATTTGGCGGTCTCAAAAGGAGCGGCTCCCGCAGGATCTGTTATTGTTCCAAACTTTATCGAAAAACGAATTGATACCGTTGAAGATTGGGCCGCGCAGTTGGGGATTAAAGTCAAAATGAAAGAAGATCCCAAGGCGATTGGACGGGCCGGAATCGTGGTCAAACAACGACCGCTTCCGGATCAACCTTTGATTGATGAAGCATTTTTTGTCACCATTGTTCCGTTGTTGGCAAGCGAGCAGGGATTTCGGTTTTCGTACAAAGTTCCCCGTGGGCTAGGAGAAAGTGAAATTCGAATTCAGGCTCGGAGCAATCGGGGTGAATATGATGTTTACCACGGCCAACATCATGGAGGCTATCTGATTGAGGTTCCCATGGATATTGACTCCACCACCCGGGTTCGGGTCTACATCGACGGAGATCTCAAACACGAACGGGTGATTGAACCGTAATTCAGTGAGCGAGGAGAATTCATTTTATGTCTAATCTACTAATTGCGCCTTCCATCTTGTCTGCGGACTTTGCGAAATTGGCGGGTGAAGTTGAACGCATGGAATCAGCTGGGGCTGATTGGATCCATGTGGATGTGATGGACGGTCATTTTGTTCCCAATATCACCGTGGGACCTGTTGTGGTGAAATGGCTTAAGAAATATACCTCGCTTCCATTGGATGTTCACCTCATGATCATGGAACCTTTAAAATACGCCAAGTCCTTTGTCCAAGCCGGGTCATGGGGATTAACCTTCCATTTTGAATCGGTCACCTATCCCGAAATTGTGATCCATGAGTTTGAAAAGATGGGTGTGAAACCCGGAATGTCCATTAAACCCAGAACACCCGCCAGTTTGTGTTTCCCTTATTTGAAAGATCTTCATCACATTCTTGTTATGACAGTTGAGCCTGGTTTTGGTGGGCAAGATTTCTTGGAAAGCACCGTCTCCAAAATCGAGGAAATAAAAACCTATATTGATGAGAACAACCTGGAATGCAAAATCGAGGTTGATGGAGGCATCAATACCGATACCGGCAAAAGATGTGTGAATGCCGGTGCTCAAATTTTGGTGGCCGGAAACGCGATTTTTGGTTCCGACGATCCCATTGCACGGGTTCAGGAGTTGAAGGCTCTATCAATATCAACATGAAGAAAGCATTTCTCACTTTAACCTTTTTCTTTTTTGCGTTTTCTTTGGCTTGGTCAGAATTCTATATCACCCGAACAGAAGGAAAAGTGGCGGTGATTCCACGAGGGGCAAAGAAAGCCTCTCCTGCGGTAAAACATTTTCAACTGAAAGAAATCGATATCTCTTTCAAAAAAGGAGAGAACTTTGAATACCAGGGAATGACACTGGTGATCCTGATTGATACACCAAGCTCTGAACCTTTTATTCCTGTTGCAGGATACAGAGATCATAAGGTTGTTGTGGTAAATAGAGATAGACTTGTTTCAGGCATATTAAAAGGCAACATCGTCATCAAGCCTCCTCAATTTCCTTTGGAAAGCAAATTGGTCTCTTCTCTGGAAATCGATGAGGCCGCCATCCCCTGGGTGAAACCGGAAACAGCGCTGATCCCGGTTGTGTTCCGTGATTTGACGGATATGACCGAACACATGTATCTGGCTATTGATCCCCCTGAATCACCCATTCGCGTGCTATTGAGCTCAACGCAAAGAGGAATATTCACTTGGAAATGGGTTTTTTCGGTCGTTGTTCTTATCTTGTATTACTTGGATTTTGGCAGTGGGATTATCTTAGGTACGACCATCGGCTCAACCTTTATTTATGGTTTGGCTCACCTAAAATATGTACAGAAAAATTGGAAGTATCGCCAAACTCTCTTCTATTTATCGATGGTGTTGGGAATTGGGTTTCTCCAAATCGGAATAGGTATCTTACCCACCCTCCTCTGGAACGAATATGTCACTCTTCCTTTTGCTCCTCAAGAATTTGTCCCTCGGTTTTTCATGTTTTATGTTGGATGGGTTCTGGTTGCCTTTCTTTATTTATTAACTCCACACCCTTCCTATATTCCAGATCCGGGTACCGAATTGAACTTGGATGCAGATCTCTCTTCAAGGGATGGGAGAAGGGGTGCCCTTATCCCAGGTCTTTACGAATGGTTGCGGGGAGAACACGTGGGCCTTGAGGGAACCATCCAGTATAAGCGATCAGATGAAGCTGTCCGACAATATTGGGCTCCTTCCATTGAAACCGGAACCGCCGGTACCCTTCAAATTATTGGGTTCAGTACCCTCCTCATTATGGGTTGGGATCCTATCCCCTTTCTTGTTGCTTATACGATATGGACACTTCTGATTGAAGGAACCTTCTTTGCTCTTCACTATCTTTGGAAAGGAAGGGCTCCCCCCTTCTCCAATTTGTCCGTCCTGATCGCCTCCCTTCTTCATGCCGCGGTTCCTCTGCCCCTTCTTACTTCCAAAGTCCCCCCTCTCCCTACCCTTGATGTTTTTCCGTGGACCATTGGGATCATCATCATTGTCTTTACAACCCTCCAGATCCTCCTTTTTGTTACGGTGATCCATGGGCTCATTCTCAATCAATATGACTTTTCATGGGGAAATATTCGGGCTCGTATATTGAACAAAGAATCCCTTCGTGCTCGATTTCTCTCCCTCTTTGATAATTGGCCTGTGGCGCCCGCTCTCTTTATCTTTTTGAGTCACCTATTGGGTGGTGTCATTGGTTTATCCAGATTAGAACCAGGGATTCATTCCTTGTCCTTCTTTATTGAATTCTTTTCCTCTCGTCCCTCTTTGCCGTTCTGGTGCCTGGCGGTGGCAATGTTGGTTATGTATCTCTTTATTCTTGGTTTTTTCGTTTCATCTTATTTTGTCACAAAGGAAATGAAAGGCAAATTACCTCCGAAGGCAACGGGAGACATTTCTCTTATTTATTTCTCCGGCTTATTTATTGTCATTCTGTTATTCAGTCAAGTCAAATTCTCCTTAATTTCAGATTCCGTTGTCTCAGGAATTATCATCCTTGGTATGTGGATAATGGCGGTTTATCTTCATCAGGAATTGTTGCATCAATTTCTTCATCCGACATCGACCTCTGAGACACGTGAAAACTGGTATAAGAAACCTTCTCTTTTTAGGTTGTTTCTTCCCACTCTTGTTCCACTTCTATTTTGGGTCATTCTCCTGATAGGTACCAAACCTGAGGAAAAGCCAATGCTTTTTACCCATTCTCTGTTGTTGATCGGAGCATGGGCCCTTGGCCTTTTAACTTATTACTTTCTTTTCAGAAGAGCTCAGGCGATGGATAGTCAACGCCAGATAAGAGAAAGCTTCCAATTCACTCAGAGTTGGAATTTGTCAATTCGCATGAGAGGAGCAGAAGAGATCGCTATTATTTTAGAGGATCCCCAAAGAAGGAAACAAGCCCCTCTTAATTTCGTCGTCGCTGCTGTTCGAAGTATGAGTCAAAAAAACATTCCGTGGGGGGATGGAAGTGATAAGAATAATTTTAACCGCTTATGGAATTTGTTGATCGATATTTCAGAAGAAACTTTCCGTAAAGATTTAAATAACGACGAAGCCCTTGTGATGGCGGCCTCCTTTTTTGATCTCATTGCATCGTCTCGCAATGCCAACTGGGAGGCCAACGATGTTCGTGACCTCCTCGTGAAACCGGCCATGGCCTATTTGTCAGAAGGGATCTCCGAAATTGGCCTTTCTCACGATTATCGTTTTCTTGAAATGCATCTTTTAAGTCCCCCAGAAGAAGAATGGATCAAACCCAGACTCGCCCTTATAAACCATTACTTAAGAAAATCCAACCACGAACTTCTTTTTGATGAGAATGGCCACCTTCGGATGGTTGAGCTTAAAAATCAAGTGAAAGTGGATTACGGGCCCAATTTGATTCCGGATTCTCGTCTCTACTCAAGATTCGCGAGCACCGAATCTCTTTGGTTGGCTGGTTCGCTGATGGTGGGAATGGCTTTCCTTATTACCACCATGGGGGCTGATTTAACATTATTGCCTTTGTTTGTTCTTGGGATTGTGGCCAATATGATTTTGTTGGCAACGCATTATGTGGTTGATGGGATCCGACAAAAACTGAACCGTCCCTTAGTCGGAATAAGAGATCGTGAATTTCTCTTTTTATCTGTGCTCCAACTTCATTTGGCTGGAACACTTGGCCTTATTGTATTTTTTATCTTCCGGCCTCCTTATTTATCTGAGACCATGACATTTTGGCTCTCTCTTCTTTCTTATATCATTCCTCATTTTGCTTACCATATTCACATGCTTTGGATCCATGATCCTTCCTTCTTTCCCGTTGGGACTCGAAATGACGTCCATGTGGCCGAATGGATCCGTATTCCCCTTAAGGACTGGGGAATCACCTTACCCTATCGATCGTCAATGGAAATTCTGGTTGATAAGAAAAGTTTTATCCTAAAGCGTGGAGACCAAGGGAAATATGAGGTGCACAGAAAGGGCTCGAGACTTGAAATTAACATGAACAC
>MSYE01000226.1 GCA_002176905.1 bacterium F11
TTCCAAAGCGGTCAAGAATTGGGAGGACGATTAAAAGAGGGAAAATGGAAACTTAATGGATTGTCCGCTTTTCCCAATGGAGATTTCCTGCTGACCGCGGAGATGGGTTCCCATCTGGAGACCTTCATTCTTCCATGGGATCATGGTGATGATACCCCAGGAAAACCCATTTTGGTTTTAAACGGAACAAAGGAAATCAAGGGGCTTTCCATCCCAAAAGGGACTAAGTTAAATTTAAAAAGACATCCAACTCTTGATACAGCAAACGGCCAAATTTATTTAAGTGTTGAAATCCAAGGTACAAAACAGTCCGCTGTTTACTCTCAAATTGTCGTTCTTCCTTTGGATAAAGACAAACTGGCGAACGGTCAAATTGAGGTGATCAGTGAACCACTGGATCCCACACCGACGGTTAATGTGACGACCTCCGATCCAGCAACCACAGTGACGTCTTCACCCAGTACAGGGACGAGTGATCCCTCATCAGCTTCTGCCACACAGAACTTGGCTCAAGGACTTACATTGGCAACAATGCAGCGTTTATTGGATTCCCCGATTTCGGTTACAGATCAGAAGATCTTGGCTCAAGCTCTTGCAAGGATGTGGCCCAATGGATCCCAAGGTATTGAGCACAATTTGGGTCACTTGAAATTGTTGGATCGTCCTGATTTTGATTTGGTCCGGTTCCAGAGAGATTTGGAGCGGTATGGATCACTTGAGTGGAGTGGAGATGATATTCCTCTTATCACGATTCAAGATGCGGCCACCGCTGTTGTGACATCGGATATTCGTACACCGGTTTCGATTCCAACGGTGGATGTGGAAATTGTTCCGGTCCCGGCGCATCTTGAAAGGAAAGATTTGGATGTGTTGGTCAATCCCGCCCTTAAAGGGAAGGCCAAGCGAGTCATTTTTGTGGTAAGTCCAGGTAAAAATCGGCTTAAGATGATGAACGAGTTACAAACCCGGGCTGCCAACAAACGTCATGTTAAGGTGATCGCGGATGACTTCAATTCCTTTGAACGGTCCAAAGAAGGCGTGTTTGATACGTTAGATCTCGCACAACTGGATCTCTTGCTTACCACCATCGGTGTCTTTCGCGGTTCCACCTCCACCCGCATCCGTTTGTGGCATGGCTTGGTTCGAAAAACCGACCTTAATCCTCATTCCCGACTGAGAGATGCCATCTTCCAACTGGTCAAACCCGGCAGCACCCACCTCACCCTCAATTTCAACCGCCTCACCACCATAGGCCACCTCACCCACCGCCTCTTCCGCCGCCAAGCGTAACAATCGCTCACGCTTTCGCGCTCGCGCATGCGATTAATCAGGTGTGACCGAAGTCTCATTTACAGAAGGTCTTTTTTGGGTCATATTCGATTTATGACAAAATACGTCTGGGTTTGGAAAGTCATACTGATCGTGAGCCTTGTTCTGATGTGGGGGGTTATTGTTACCTCAATGAGCGGGGCCCAAGAGACGAGAAAACCTGGGTTTATGGCCATCACGTTCCATGATTGGGAACCGGACCAAAACGAATTGCGGTTCCAGAACGAAAAAACGGAAAAAGGGGACTATAAGATTCACAATATGCTTCCGGGTTCCCAGACCAAACACAATCCCCCTACCACCCGCCGTGTTTATAAGAAGCGTAAATCCAAGGTGCTAACCTACGATCAAATCCGGGAATCCATCCGCGAAGAAGCCTGGGCCACCTTTAACCAACCCTGAAAAGACGCACCCCTCCCCTGGCTGAAATCCTTAAAAATTGGTAATTTTGTAAGGTTTTAGAAGGATCTGCGTCCTGTTGTCATCTCGGTATGTTGTTAAGCCGTGATCGTAAATTTTAAATGGAAGCAGCCTTCAATTGAAAACGATTCCGGCTTGAAGCATGCCGGAATGACGGAAATAGGAAAATGAAAAATTCTAATCCCCATAGTCCCAAAAAAATTGTCCTTGCCTATTCGGGTGGGCTGGATACTTCTGTTATTTTGTCCTGGCTCAAAGAAACCTATCAGGCAGAGGTGGTGGCCTGTTATATTGGATTGGGTCAAAAGGAAAATATTCCCGCCATTCGGAAAAAAGCGTTTCGAACTGGAGCGTCGGCTTTCTTTGCGCCGGACGTTAAAAAAGAATTTGTTACGGACTATATCTGGCCCGCGCTTCAAGCCCAGGCGGTATACGAAGAAACCTATTTGCTCGGGACGTCCTTGGCCCGTCCTCTTATTGCCAAAAAATTGGTCGAGGTGGCCCGACGCGTAAAAGCCGATGCGGTGTCTCATGGAGCAACCGGCAAAGGCAATGATCAGGTTCGTTTTGAGTTGGGTTTTGCTGCCCTCGCCCCTGATCTTCAAGTAATTGCTCCTTGGCGGATATGGGATTTTAAAGGACGCGAAGATCTTTTGGATTATGCGCAAAGTCGCGGAATCCCTGTTCCTGTTTCAAAAAAACGGCCTTATTCCAGTGATGAGAACCTATGGCATATCTCTCATGAAGGAGGGATATTGGAAGAATTGGAGAAACCGGTTCCGGATGATGTGTATCAGTGGACGGTGTCTCCTCAAAAAGCACCCTCCCGCCCGGCCGATGTCGATATTCAATTTGAAAAAGGAATTCCGGTTGGTTTGAACGGAAAGAAAAAATCCCCGGTGGATATGGTGCTGATGCTCAACAAAATCGGAGGAAAACATGCCATTGGTCGGGTTGATTTGGTTGAGAACCGGTTGGTTGGACTGAAATCTCGGGGAATTTATGAATGTCCTGGTGCCACGCTTCTTTATGCGGCGCATCGGGAACTGGAATCCATTACGCTTGATCGAGGGATCCTTCATTTTAAGTCACAGTTGGGTCCGCAATTGGGTGAGTTGGCATATAACGGGCAGTGGTTTAGCCCGCTTCGAACCTCCTTGCAAGCTTTTGTATCCAAAACCCAACAACATGTGACCGGGAGGGTAAAACTGCGTATGTATAAAGGAAATCTGATGATCATGGCCCGTCAGGCCAAGAAATCGCTTTATTCTCAAGATTGGGTGACCTTTGAGGCGGACTCACTATATGATCAGTCTGATGCCACGGGTTTTATCAATCTTTACGGATTGCCCTTAAAAATGGAGGCGCTGCTGCGCAAGTCATGAAATCTTCACTCACTGATTCTTTTGTTTCTTCATTTTCCTTTGATCTAAGGCTGGCGCCTTATGATATTGAAGGCTCCTTGGCCCATGTCACCATGTTGGGGCGAAAGGGAATACTTCCTGAGGAGGCGGTGAAGAAAATTCTTCAAGGACTCAAATCCATTTTGGGTGATGTCAAAAAAGGAAAAGGAATTCCTCCGGCCGAAGACATCCATTTTGCCATTGAAAAAGAACTGATTCGTCGGGTTGGATCTGCTGGGAAAATGATGCACACCGCTCGCAGTCGCAACGATCAAGTGATAACAGATCTTTGTCTTTATTTGCGGGATCACATCAACCAAATATCAACAGACATCAAACAGGTCCAACGATCTTTGATTTTGGTGGCCGAAGCCAATCGGTCGGTGGTGATGCCGGGTTTTACACATCTTCAACATGCCCAACCAATTCTATTTTCTCATCATCTTTTGGCCTATGCTTGGATGTTGGAGCGAGATAAGGAGCGCTTGAAAGACACCCTAAAACGCTTAGAAATTATGCCGTTGGGATCAGCTGCATTGGCTGGGACCTCTTTTCCTATTGATCGCCTGATGACGGCCAAGTTGCTCAAATTTAAAGGGATCAGTGAGAATTCCATTGATGCCACCTCCAGCCGGGATGGCGTAATTGAATTTGTATCCACGGTTGCCATTGTAATGACCCATTTGTCGCGGTTGGCGGAGGATCTCATTATATGGTCGAGCTCAGAATTCTCTTTTGTTCAGTTGGGGGTGGTGTATACAACTGGGTCGTCTATCATGCCCCAAAAGAAAAATCCCGACATGGCCGAGTTGGTTCGGGGAAAAACCGGACGGGTTGTGGGAAACTTGATGGCGCTCTTAACCCTGGTCAAGGGGACCCCCTTGGCTTATAACCGCGATCTCCAAGAAGACAAACCACCTCTTTTTGATGCGGTGGACACGGTCCGTGATTGTCTGGGAATTATGGCAGGGATGATCAAATCAATGAAAATAAACAAGGCCACCATGAAGTTGTGGTGTCAAACGGGATTTCTTGAGGCCACGGAGGTGGCGGATTATCTCGCCAAACGGGGTGTTCCCTTTCGTTCTGCTCATGGGACGGTTCAGAAATTGGTCACCTATTGTGAGTCCAAAGGGAAACGGTTGGAACAGTTAACGCTTCAACAATTTAAAAAATATCATTCGCGCTTTGATAAGGATGTTTTCTCCATTTTAAAACCCGAACGGGCGGTGGAAGCCAAAACATCGTACGGAGGAACCTCTCCTCAGAGTCTTCGCACTCAGCTTGGCAAGTTGCGACGACTGACAAAATGAAGGGTTTATTAATTCTGTTTTTTTCTCTCTTCGTGTTGAACCAACACGGGCAAGCGGGTCCCACAGTTCCCTCTCCAGAAACATTTCGGTTGGAATCGGCTCTTGATCGCGCTTACAAAAACAATCCCAAACTGATTACCGCACAAAAAGAGATGATGATTGCCAAGGCCCAGGTCTCACAGGCCAAGTCTCTTTTTTATCCCAAGATCAATCTGAACTTCAATTATGCGCGGTATCGGAATGAAACGTTGGGGGTTGTCTCTCCCGAATTGGGAGGATTTATTCTGGAAGCCCCCATTACCACCCCTGATGGGATTCGATCCAATCCACTCTCAGAGAATCTTCTTTTGGGTCGCGTTGGTTTTCAACAAACCTTGTTTGCCGGGGGACGCATAAAGAACACGTACAAATTGTCTCAGGCCAATATCAAGCGGGCTGAGAACGCCTATGAAACGGAAAAAAAGGAAGTTCGGTACCAAACAAAAAAGCATTACTATACATTGTTTGCCCTCAGGCAAAAGATTTCTGTCATCAGTTCCCTGTTGGAGGAACTGGACACTTTACAATCAAGGAACTCCCAACAGCATGAAGCGTTGGCTTTTTACCAAGCCGAGGTTCAGTGGCAACGAAAGTTGGGTGAGCTTGAAACCAAAGAGAGAAAAGCTCTTCTGGAGTTTTTGGAGGTGACAGGTCTTCAGCTTTTCCGAAAGGTTGAATTGGATGGGGATCTGACGGTACCGGATCTGACCGATGATCTGCAATCTGTTATGACTTGGGCCAAACAAAATCGGGCCGAATTGAAGGAAACTCTTTTACAGGCGGAGGTCGATGAGCTTTCTGTTAATTTGTCGATGGCCGAACGGTATCCGGTCTTTAAGTTTGGGGGAAGTTATGAAGTTCGAAATGAAAAGTTGCCCTTGGAAGACACGAATTGGGCTGCAATTTTGACAATGAACATTCCGCTTTTTGATGGTTTTTCTAGTTTGGCACGAATTCGAGAGAGTCGATATCTTGCACAGAAAAATCGGTTGAAACGGGGACAGCTTGAGGATCATATCGAAAAAGAAGTCCTTTCCGCTTATTCGGATTATGACCATTGGAAAGGGGAAACACAAAATCGTCAAATCAATCTCAACCGATTGGAAAAAGTCCAGTCCCGTTACATTGGAAAAGGGAAAAAGCGAGTCGGGCGCAGTGAGCGGATTGAATACCTAAGGTGGTTGGGAGAGGCAAAAGAAAGTCTCATTCAGGGACAATTTGAATTGTGTTTGGCTTACAACAGATTGGAAAGAGTGGTGGGCCGAAGGATAAACGAGTGAAGAATCTTAAATACCATTTTCAATTGTGGATGATACCCGCTTTGGTTCTGTTGGCGGGTTCCCTTTGGGCTCGGCCCATGGCACCGGAGAGTGTATCTTTGGATCGCCTCTCAACAGAAATTGTGTGGCAACAGGTTCACCAGTTAAAAGAGGGAGAGAGGCCACGCGTGGTTCTGGTTTTGGGTGGCGGTGGCGCCAGGGGCCTTTCTCATATTGGCGTGTTGCGCGTATTGGAAGAAGAGCGAATTCCCATTGATCAGATTGTGGGGATTTCTGTTGGCGCTCTATTGGGATCCTTGTACTCAGGGGGGGTTTCGGTTGATCAGTTGGAATCGATGGCCAATGAGATTGGATGGAACAAACTGACGGATTATTCCAAAGTGGGCGTCATGAAAATTCTTTTAACCGAGGAACTCTTATCAACCCGGAGAATGGAAGAGTATTTGGAACGCCATCTTGGGAAAAAATATTTTTCTGACCTAAACATTCCCTTCTCTTGTATTGCCACAGATATTCGCTCAGGAGATCGTGTTGTTTTTATTGAAGGACCGGTGGCATTGGCCGCCCGTGCGAGTGCCACCATTCCGGGATTGTTTCGTCCCGTGGAATACCGACATCGGGCTCTTGTTGATGGGGGATTGACCGATGTTCTTCCAACCGATTTGGTGCCCAAAGACGATTGGACGGTTGTGGTGGGAATTCTGCCACGAACCGGGTTTGAAAATGAGGAAGTGTCCTCTGTTTTGACAACGTTGGTTCGGTCCATCGAGATTCAGAAAGAAGTGATGGTCGAAGAAAAGAAAAAATTGGCCGATTTTCTTATTGAACCCGATGTGGGATCGATTTCCATGATGGATTTGGCCAAAAACAAAGACGCCATTGAGGCCGGAACCCGCGAGACCAGACGACGGGCCCTGGATCTCAAGAAATTGATTATCAAGAAAATTATTCAACGCAAAGAGAGAAACATCGGTGAAAGATAGAATTGATATCCAGATCACAAAGAAATTGATTTTGGTGGGCCTGGTTTTTCTGTTGGTCCAACCGGTCACGGCGGCTTTGTTTTCGAGTAAAAAAACCGCTGAGAAAATTCGTGAGCGTATTGCCCAGCTTCCGGAAAATGGACGGTTGAGAACCAAATCCATTCTTTATTCTGATTTGGGAACCTTTTACTACAAGAATGGGGAATTTGAGGATGCTGCAGAGGCTTTTGAAAAATCGCTTCAATATAGACCCAATCGCTTTATGAAACGTCATATCTATCGGTTTTTGGGAAAGAGTTATGAATCGTATGGACGGCTTGATAAGTGTTTGGCTGCCTATGAACAGTCGGTATATTATGACCGTCGCAATTGGAAACGACACCGGGATTTGGCTCAGATTTATGAAAAGGTCCATCTATACGAGAATGCCATTGAGTCCTATCGTATTGCGATCAAGAGAAGTCACAAGGAGGGCTCGCTTTGTGTTTCTCTCGGTCGAACCTATCGAAAGATGGGGCTTTACAAAGAGGCTGAAGAAAATCTCCTCAAGGCTCAATCCCTTTCTCCACAAGATAAAACATTTTATCGTGAGCTTTCACTTGTGTATGAAGGAAAAAGTCAGTTTCAAAAAGCCTTGTTGACCTTTGAAAAAGTGATCTCCGAATCCTCTCCTGCGGAGGATTGGATTCGTTTTGTATATTTGTCCGTTTTGTCAGATAACAAAACCTTTGCCAATCAGGGGATGGACCAACTCCGCAAGAAAAAGGTCACAGAAGAGACATTGAATTTTTATGAAACACTGGCTCAATTAACCAATGGGACACTGGAAAATTTGTTCACTCAAAAAGAAACAGATCCCATGATTGAGCGGCTATTTACAGAGATTGTCCGTTAAGGGTGTTAAAATCCATGAAATCCCGTTATCAAAGTTATAAACAACATCAATTTTGTGTTGAGGGGCTTGCTTTGGCGCGTATCGCCAAAGACGTCGGAACGCCTTTTTATGTGTATTCCCAGAGTGAGATTGAGGGTGCCTTTCTTTCTTATGATTCGGCTTTCGCAAAGGTTCCCCATGTCATTTGTTATGCACTAAAAGCCAATTCCAATTTGGCCATCGGTCGGGTTCTCTCTCGGTTGGGAGCCGGTGCTGATATTGTGTCTGGGGGTGAATTGAAAAGAGCCCTTAAGTCGGGTTTTTCTCCCAAACAGATTATCTTCTCAGGTGTTGCGAAAACCAAAGATGAACTGGTGTTTGCTATCAAGAAAGGAATCCGGATCATCAATGTTGAATCCGAGGAAGAACTAAAATGCCTGAACGCTGTTGCCACTGAATTAAAGAGGCAGGCTCCGTTTTCTTTGCGGGTGAATCCCGATGTTCGTGCGGGTGGTCATCCGCATATCAGCACGGGAACCCCAGATAACAAGTTTGGTGTTTTTCATAAACAAATCTTTCCTTTGTATCAATGGGCCGCACAACAGCGGTATCTTCAACCTTTGGGAATTCAATGTCACATAGGATCACAAATCACCAATGTTGTTCCTTATAAGAAGGCATTGGAAGTGTTATTGGATTTGGTCTCGAGGCTTGAGAGAGTTGGTGTTCATTTGGAAATTATAGACCTTGGAGGGGGATTGGGAATTGACTACAACAACGACAATCCTGATTCACCTCAGAAGTTGGCTAAAATTCTGTTGCCGGGTTTGCGGCAAAAAGGACTTACCTTATTTTTGGAGCCAGGGCGATCTCTTGTGGCCCAAGCAGGAATCTTGGTAACCAAGGTGTTGTATCGAAAGGATGCTGGTAGCAAACACTTTGTGATGGTGGATGCGGCCATGAATGATTTGGCCAGACCGGCTCTTTATGATTCCTATCATGAAATTGTTCCTCTTTTTCAGCGGCCTGGGAAAAAATGTCAGGTTGATGTGGTGGGCCCGGTGTGTGAATCGGGTGATTATCTTGCCCGAAACCGTCCCATGGTGTTACCGGTGCAAGACGATATGTTGGCGGTTCTTTCCGCTGGCGCTTATGGATTTGCTATGAGTTCCCAATACAATTCCCGGCCGCGTGTTGCCGAAGTTTTGGTTTCAAAGAACGGTTATCAGGTTATCCGCCGAAGGGAAACATTTGAGGATTTGGTAAGGGGAGAATCCATTCCCCGTGAGTTGAAGTAATCGCAATCACTTACGCTCACGCTGACGCGCTCGCATTCGATCATTAATTAATCGATCGCGAGCGCGTTAGCGTGAGCGAATGCGACTAAGAGGAGAAGAGTGAAAACACGACGAATTCCTTTCATTAAAATGCATGGGGCAGGAAATGATTTTGTTTTTCTGTCGCGAGAGAATACCTCTATTCCCATTACGAATAAACTGGCTCAACTCTTGTTGGATCGCCATTTTGGGGTAGGCGGAGACCAGCTGTTGGTATTAACGCCTGGAACCTCAACCCAAATTCCGTCTCTTAAAATCTATAACGCAGATGGTTCGCTTGCCGAGATGTGTGGAAATGGGGTCAGATCGGTGGCATTTTATCTGATGAAATATAAACAATATCGAAAGAATTTTTCTCTCCAAACCGATGCTGGCGAGATTGGTATTCAGTTCAAAGGAAAAAAGATTGAAGTGGATATGGGGGAACCCGTATTGGAAGGAAGAAAAATTCCTGTTCGAGCCAGAGGTCCGATTGTTAATAAATCGATTCAGGTTAAGGGGAAAACGTATAAAATTCATGCTGTTTCAATGGGAAATCCACACTGTGTGATTTATGTGAAGAATGTGACTCAATTTCCGGTTAAGGAGATTGGTCCCCTCATTGAGAAACATCTCTTTTTTCCGAATCGGGTCAATGTGGAGTTTGTGCAAGTCCTTCGTCAGAATCATGTTCGGGTTCGCGTTTGGGAAAGAGGAGCAGGGGAAACTTTGGCTTGTGGAACTGGGGCTTGTGCGGTGGCGGTGGCCGGGGCCCGCTTTGGAAACACATCCCGAAATGTCAAAATAGATCTACCTGGGGGGTCATTGCAGGTGCGGTGGGGAGAGAACAACCACGTTTATTTGAGCGGGCCATCCGAGGTCACTTTCAGCGGAACATTTCTCATAGGATAAGGAGAAGAAGTTTATGTTTCAAGGTTCATTTGTTGCATTGGTCACTCCCTTTAAGAATGGAGGGGTAGACGAAAAGAAAATTCAAGAATTGGTGGAGTGGCATATCTCAGAAGGGACCAACGGCCTGGTGCCGGTGGGAACCACAGGGGAATCAGCTACCCTAACAACAGAAGAACATCTTCGGGTCATTGATCTTGTGGTCAAAGCCACAAGAAAAAGGATTCCGGTGTTGGCTGGTGCGGGTTCGAATTCAACAGCTGAGGCCGTCAGCCTGGCCAAAGAAGCTCAAAACCTATGGGCTGATGGTCTCTTATCGGTTTGTCCTTATTACAACAAACCCACCCAGGAAGGACTCAAAGTCCATTTTACCGACATTGCGAAGGCGGTTAAGATTCCCATCATTCTTTATAATATTCCTTCTCGCACCGGGGTAAGCTTAAAGCCTGAAACCGTGGAATTTTTGGCCAAAAAAAACAAAAACATTGTGGGAATAAAGGACGCCACAGGAAGCATCGATCAAGCCACAGAAATCATTCAACGACTGGGACCTGCTTTTTCTGTTTTGTCTGGTGATGATGCAATGACATTCCCATTGATGTCGGTGGGCGCGCAAGGCGGAATATCGGTGGCAGCCAATATTGTTCCCAAAGTGATGGTTGAATTGTGCCGTCTTGCTTCTTCTCAGAAGTTGGTGGAAGCGAGGAAGATCCATCACAAGATTGTTCCTCTTATCAAAACGTTGTTTTTGGAGACCAATCCCATGCCGATCAAAACCGCCATGGCCGAACTGGGCCTCATTGATTCTGATGAGGTAAGAAAACCTCTTGTGCCGGTTCAACCCGAAACGCGAGAAAAAATCAAATTGACCCTAAAGGCTTTCGGGGTGAGTGTCCCGTCACCCGTGAAATTGTAATGAAGAACAAATCAAAGTCAAAAATACGTCTTACCCTTATGGGTGCTTGTGGAAGAATGGGGGCCCGCATCCTGTCCTTGGTAGAAAAAGATTCTCGGTTTCAAGTAATGGCGGGTGTCGAACAACCCGGGAGTGGTTATGTGGGATCCTTTGTTGCGAAGGGTAAAGCTCCTGTGGTCGGGAAAGTGGAAGAAGTTTTGCCAAAGACCGATGTGGTCATTGATTTCACATCACCTCAGGCGATTCTCAAAACAGCGGCCAAAGTCTCAAAGAGCCGTCGGGCTTTGGTGATCGGGACAACGGGATTAACACCCGCAGTCCAAAAAAAGTTAAGAATCTTTTCCCGTCGGATTCCCATCGTGTTCTCCCCCAATATGAGCATGGGGATGAACATGTTGTTTCGGTTGGTTCAAATGGCCGCGGAGAAATTGGATCAATATGACATCGAAATCATCGAAGCCCATCATAATCAGAAAAAAGATTCGCCTTCTGGTACGGCGGTGCGATTGGCGGAGATTGCAACCGAAGCCTCAGGCCGCAAACAAAAGGATTGGGTGTATGGGAGAAAAGGAATAATTGGCGCCCGAAAAAAGAAAGAAGTGGGTGTGTTGGCTGTGCGTGCCGGTGACATTGTCGGCGATCATACAGTTCTCCTTTCACATGCAGGGGAACGATTGGAGTTGGTCCACCGCGCCCACTCACGAGATACATTTGCGACTGGTGCGCTGGAAGCCGCCGCCTGGATTGCGAGAAGGAAGCCAGGGCTCTATAACATGTTTGATGTCCTAAAGATTTAGTCTCCGCCTCTCCTTGTTTATGCCAAAAACATTTGATCAAAGCAGCACTTCGTTCAAAAGGTTCAGAAAAAATTAATAAAAAGGTAGGAAATTTATGCAAGTCAGAGCCTCGTTAAATCAGCGTCTTCAGAAATTGCCGCCTTATTTGTTTGCACAGTTGGATCGCAAAAAGAAAGCGGTTCTAGAAAAGGGTGTCGACTTAATTTCTCTTGGTGTGGGAGATCCTGACAAACCCACTCCTCCGCATATTATTGAAGCGGGGAAGACGGCTTTGGGAAATCCCAAACATCACCAATATCCTTTTGGAGCGGGGTTGAACCAATTCCGCGAAGCCGCGGCCAATTTCATGCAAAGGCGATTTGGCGTGAAGCTCGATCCAAAAACGGAAATTTATTCCCTTATCGGAACGAAAGAAGGGATTGGACATTTGCCATTGGCTATTGTTGATCCCAAAGATGTGGTGTTGGTTCCTGATCCGGGCTATCCGGTTTATCAAGGATCAACTCTTTTGGCTGAAGGTGAAGTATATAATCTGCCTCTTGTGGAAGAAAATGGATACCTTCCCAATTTGGAGGAGATTCCGATTCATGTTCTTGAAAGAGCCAGCCTTATGTTTTTGGGATACCCCAACAACCCAACCTCTGCCATTGCCACATGGGCCTATTTTGAAAATTTGGTACGGTTTGCCAAGAAACACCAGATTGTGATTGCCCATGATAATGCCTACTCAGAAATTTATTTTGAAAAACCGCCCATTAGTTTCCTCGAAGTTCCTGGGGCCAAAGAAGTGGGGGTAGAATTTCATTCGTTATCCAAAACCTACAATATGACCGGTTGGCGGCTGGGATGGGTTTGTGGCAACAAACAGATTATCAAGCAGTTGGCTACGATTAAGGACAACTACGATTCGGGGGTCTTTGAAGCGGTCCAGATAGCCGGTGTCACCGCTCTAACGGGACCCCAGGATTGTGTGGGGGCCATGCGCCAATTGTATAAGGAAAGAAGAGACTATCTTGTTCCCGCACTTCGAAAATTGGGTTGGGAGGTTAACAATCCGGCGGCCACTTTTTATGTTTGGTCAAAAACACCAAGAGGACTCTCTTCCATGGATACCGTGTCCCACATCCTCGATAAAGCCGGGGTCATGACCACACCGGGAACTGGCTTTGGACCAAGCGGGGAAGGATACATTCGCTTTGCTCTAACCGTTGACATCCCCCGCCTTGAAGAAGCCGTCCAACGCATATCCAAACTAAAGTGGTAGAGGGGTCAGGTGTTCGGTATTCGGTAGTTCTAAAATCTGATCCAAAATCAGGATTCTCTCAGATCTCTTTAATTCAATTGAGAGGAAAGGATTCTGTAATTGGGACTCTCTATCTGAGAGAAATTTAACACTATAAATAATGAATGGATGGAAGTGACAAACTACCGAATACCGAACACCTGACCCCTCACAGAAGAAGCCACATGGCTAGTAGGAAGTAGATGGCGGTTCCTACAATATCGGTCATGGTGGTAATGATGGGACCCGTGGCGGTAGCGGGGTCGACACCGACCCGAACCAAGGACAAGGGCCCAAGGACACCTGTGAGTGTGGCCACGGTCATTGATACCACTGTTGCAAGCCCAATGACAACAGGAAACAAGGGCCCGAATTGACCCCCATAAATAACAAGAGCCATCCCACCAATAATAAAGCCATAGACCACACCAAGGAAAAATCCGATGGCTGTTTCTTTGAGGAGAATTTTCCACTGATCCGAGATGTCGTATTCTTGAATGGCCAAGGCACGAACCAGAATCATTGACGATTGGGACCCCACATTTCCTCCCATGGCGATAATAAAAGGAAGAAAAGACGCCAACGCCAACACGCGTGACAACACAAAGTCAAACCGAAAAATCAGGAGCGCCACAAGGACCTGTCCAATACAAGTTGCGATCAACCAAGGAAATCGGATTTTCATTTTGCTCCAAATGGATTCAGATTCCAGTTCTTCTGATCCGGTTCCCGCCATTTTGGCGATGTCTTCTGTGACCTCTTCTTCTACAAGGGGGATGATGTCTTCGGCATCAATGATTCCCAGAAGCCGGTTATCGGAATCCATAACAGGGGCCATAGAGGGTTTGTATTTGGTGAACAGATGAATGGCTTCTTCTTGATCTTGATTGGGATCAAGCCGCAAAAAGCGGACCGGGCTTATGTACTGGCTTAGTTTCATGTTTGATGGGGCAGAGATCAATTCCCTTAGGTAAACCACTCCCACCACCTTCTTGTTTTTATCTGTTACATAATAGCCATCCTGTCCATCTCCTTTTCGAAGACGATTGGCCTGTCGGATCCGTTGCATGGCTTGGGCGGTTGAGAGGTTGGGGGTGAGCTCAACGAGTTGAATTCGCATCCACGATCCAACCGAGTTATCGGGATACTTGAGGATTTGATCAACTTCTTTTTTCTGTTCTTTCTCAAGAAGGGAATAGAGATGCCGAACACTTTTTTCGGGGAGTTCGTAAAAAATTCGGACCGCCTCTTCTGGATCAAAATCATCCAACAACCCTTCCAACTCTTTGTTGGCAAGAGAATTGAGAATATGGTTTTGATCTTCGGGATCGAGTTCTTGGAAAAGGAGAGTTGCATTGCGGCCAGATAAAAGCCGAAAGAGAAGAGTTTGTTCGTTTCGGGAGAATTCAGCCCAAACATCGGCCAAATCCGGAAGTGATATCGATTTAAGGATGTTTTTGATTTCCTTAAAGTTTCTTTTCTCTAAGAGCTCCTTTAATTCAGGAACAAAAAGGCGGGCGAGTTGGAAGGAAGATGAAACCATGTTTGTTACCTGCGATTTTTTATCCGTTTGCCCAGAAGGCCGTTGTAATTGACTTCAACCGAACTCTTGATTCCGCCTCGGGATGAAAATTCGCCTCGCACAATAGCCCAGCGGGGAAGACAGGCCGTCACCACATCATTGAGAATTTTGTTAACAGCATTCTCATAGAAAATGCCAAGACTTCGGTATTTAAGGACATACATTTTGAGCGATTTCAGCTCCATAATCTTTTTATCCGGACAATATGTGATAATAAGGGTTCCAAAATCAGGAAGCTGAGTTTTGGGACATATAGATGTATATTCTGGAATCGAAATCGAGATTTGATAATCATTGGAATATTGATTGTCAAAACATTCGATTCGTGGCATCTTCGCATTGATGCCGGCTTTGGCATGACGCGATGAATATCCTAGTTTGGTTTTCATAATTGTTAACCACCTTTATCGAGGATCAATGATACAATTTTCATCCGCCTCTTAAGAGAGGCCCTTTGGTACAAACATGAGAAAAAAAGAGAAAAAAACAACATTCCAAGAACTGGTAAAAATTATGGCGCGGCTACGGGCTCCGGGAGGGTGTCCTTGGGATCGGGAACAAACCCATCAATCTCTGCTTCGGTATTTGAGGGAGGAGTCAGAAGAGGTGTGCCATGCTGTTCAACGAAATGATATGGACAACCTAAAAGAGGAGCTGGGGGACGTTCTCCTCCAAATTCTTTTTCACGCAGAAATTGCAGAGGAGCGAGGAGACTTTGATATCACAGACATCCTCAGGATCCTCAAAAAGAAACTCGTTTCGCGTCATCCTCATGTTTTTGATAAGAAGAAAAACAAAGAGACCTTAACCGCAGACGAAGTTAAGAAGCGATGGAAAATCATGAAAAAGAAGGAAGAAGCCAGAAAGCATAGAAATTTGAAAAAATGAAAATGGAACCACGTCACAAGTCCAGATCATGAAATATGAAGATACTTAAACTGGTGTCGGACACCTGTGAATTAAAAAGGAGAAACAAATATGACCTTAACCAAGAGAAAACATTCGTTTCGATTCTTTAGTCAATTTAAAATTATCAATAGATTACACGGAAAATTGATTCTTTTAACTCTTATTGTTCTTGTTTGTGTCCTAATTGGATTGTCGCTTGTGGGGAATGGCGCTATTGTCTATTTGATTAATCAAAGCGCTATGTTTGATGAAGTCCTTATTACAAAATTAGAATTATTAAACAAATACAGTCTTATTGGGGCGGCAGTGTTCGGTTGTTTATTTTTCTTTTTGATTTTTATGGGATCCAATGTAATCCCTGGGCCCCTTTACCGGTTAGAGAAGACATTGCTAAAAATGGCGGAAGGCGATATCAGTTTAAAATTAAATATTCGGAAACACGATGAATTACAGAAAACAGCCAACATATTTAATCACACTTTCGATAAATTGCGAGACTTAATTAAAAAAGACCGCGATGCTTTTTCGGGAAAGCTTGATGAAATTGAAAAGATAGCTTCCCAATTAAGTGATCTTGGTCAAAAAAATGAAGCCGCCAGCCTACGTGCGATTCTCTCAGAAATAAAAAATACTCCACCAAATATCAAAATTTGACGTTTGGGGGACCCCTCTTATGATCCCCCAAACGTCTCTGCGTTACCCGCAGGTTTCCAATGGGAGGTTCCCATAGGATTTGCCACAGCTTCTATTGTACTTCCCAATTAAAACATTCATTTGGTTGCAAATCCCCACATCGGGGCTGCTACCCGCTTTGGAGGCTTGCCACTGTATGTTCCAGAATTCGATTGTTTCCAAGGCATTTTTACACCGTGATGCTTTGGCACTTAAGCCTGTAAAGTAAGTGGCTGCCAAAATAATGAGCAGAATTCCGGCCACAAGAATGGTTAGAACGGCTCCCCTCTCGCTTTGCAAGTGAACTTTCTTCATGTCATCCTCCTCGCTGTGGTTTGAGTTTGCATCCAATGAAAAAATAACAAGGGGATATGGAGAAGGTTCCTTCTTTTTTTAATTCTTTTTTATTGAGGAAGAGTGGTGGGGGGTATGCGAAAGAAAGGGTCAGATCTGACCCAACGAAGAAATGATAGAGGATTTGCATTTATCAAGGTTTTTGGCTTCGGGATTCAGGATGTTTCCTTGATACAGAATCGCTTTTCGGGTCAGACGGAGAGCGCCTCCGACTATTTTTTGGCCTTCTTGCATCACATCGTGACAAATGGGGGCCTGAAAACAGAGGGAAAATCGGTCACAGGTCTCAATTTCAGGAGAGGCATCACAAGGGCCTGATTCCGGGCTAAACAGGGATAAGCTTGGAAGACCAATGGTTTCCTCTATCCCTTTTTTTATGATCATGTGGATTGCTTTGTAACAATCACGAGGATTTTCAGGAAAGATTCCTTTTTCCCGTGGCCAGATAAGAGAGAGGCTTAAGTCCGTTGGTTGATGAAAAACCACGCCTCCGCCAGTTGGACGTTGAACAATCTCCACATTTCCCTTATTTTCAGCCCATCGCTGAACAAGTTCTCCGTTTTGGAGATACCCATAAGAGATGGTTGGTCTCATCCATTGAAAAAAACGTAATTTGGGTTCGAATTCGGTCGAATTGGTTTGAGATAGCAAATAATCCTTATCTATCTTCATATGGGAAGAACCCGGTAGAGAAGGACTATGGTTAACTTGCCATGAAGCGGGTTTTAAAGTCACGGTCGCCATTTTATAAGTGGCTTGTTTTTGATGATGGGGATTTCTTGTGATGAAGGGGTTCGTCATGGGTTTCCCATTTTAAGATGGGCTGACGGGCCGCGGTGACTTCATCCAATCGTCGAACCGGGGTTGTGTGAGGGGCTTTTTTCACCAGCTCGGGATTGGTTTGTATTTCGGCGGCAATCTTCTCAATGGCTTGACAAAATTTATCGATGGTTTCGGGTGTTTCGGTTTCGGTGGGTTCGATCATGAGACATTCAGGCACAATCAAGGGAAAATAAACCGTGGGTGCGTAAAATCCATAATCTAGGAGTCGTTTGGCGATATCCAATGTGCGAACGCCTCCTTTTAAGGCCGGCAAACCAGAAAAAACAGCTTCGTGCATGCAGGGTTCATCCGAAACAACTTTAAATATCTTGGATAATCTCACCCGAATGGCATTGGCGTTTAATATGGCTCGTCGGCTCATCTCTTTGATCCCTTCTTCTCCGTGCGCCAACATATATGTATAGGCGCGGATCAGAATCCCTGTGTTTCCAAAGAAGCTTCTGAGTTGGCCAATGGATTGAGGGAATTCGTGTTTGGAATCTTTTAAAGAAAAGGAAGAGCCTTCTTTGATGACACGTGGAATGGGGAGAAACGCTTCCAATTCTTTTTTTACTCCGACTGGACCAGCACCCGGGCCACCACCACCATGAGGAGTGGAAAAGGTTTTGTGCAAATTGATATGACAAATATCAAATCCCACATCACCGGGACGAATAAGCCCGGCCAAGGCATTAAAATTGGCTCCATCCAAATAGACCAGCGCTCCTTTGGCATGGGTTTCTTTTGTGATGGTTTCGATATCTTCTTCGAATATCCCGAGTGTATTGGGAAGGGTGAGCATAACAAGGGCTACATCATCGGTGCATTTTTCACGAAAATCCTTAAGGTCAATCTGACCGTTGGGTAGACTTTTGACATGAACCACGGTGAGGTCCGCCAAGGTGGCACTGGCCGGATTGGTCCCATGAGCGGAATCAGGTACCAAGACAACAGACTTTTTGTTTCCCTTGGCCCGATGATAAGCCTGGGCAATCAGGATGCCGGTAAATTCTCCATGGGCCCCGGCTGCGGGATGCAAGGTAAAGGCATCGAATCCGGTCATTTTACACAGCCATTCCTCTAAGTTATAAAGGAGCTCCAGAATCCCTTGGCTAACAGAGGAGGGGGAAAGGGGATGAACAGATTTAAATCCAGGAAGGTTTGACATGGCGTCGTTCACTTTGGGATTGTATTTCATGGTGCAACTGCCCAAGGGATACATGTTGGTATCAATTGAGAAATTCAATTGAGAGAGGCGTGTGAAGTGTCGAACAACTTGAAACTCGGTAACCTCGGGTAACCGCGGTTTTTTCTTGCGGATAAGAGAAGAAGGAATCAGCTTCTCAATAGGCTGGCTCACCGGTGAAACCGGAATTTTGGCGCCCTTTCGACCCGGAACAGATTGATCAATGAGGAGGGATTCCAACTGCATTATTTCAAGCTCCTTAGTGTGCTCACAAGGCGATCGATTTCTTTCTTGGATTTCTTTTCTGTCACATTAATTAAAAGATGATGATCCAATTTTGGGTAGAACTTCTTTAAAGGAAGACCCGCCAAGATTCCCATATCCAATAGCTTTCGTTGCAAGGTCTCGGCATCCATGGGGCATTCGAGAACAAATTCATTAAAGAAGGGGGCTGAGAACGCCAATTTGAAGCCGGACAATTTGGAGAGTTGATCCTCCGCATAATGAGCCAGTTGAAGATTGAGTTCGGCCAGCTCTGTGAGTCCTTCTGGCCCCAGTAAGGATAATTGAATGGTAAAGGCCGTGGCACACAAATTTTGATTGGTGCAAATATTGGAGTTGGCTTTTTCTCTTCGGATGTGTTGCTCGCGGGCCTGAAGGGTCAAAACATAACCCACTTTTCCATCTGCATCCACCGTTTTACCACAAAGTCGTCCTGGCATCTTCCGCATAAGTTCTTTTTTACAGGCAAAGAGACCAACATAAGGACCACCAAAAGACAAAGGATTGCCAAACGGTTGTCCATCACCCACACCAATATCGGCTCCGACTTCTCCTGGGGGAGAAATGATCCCAAGAGCCAATGGATTCGAGGAAATTACAGACAATGCCCCTGCGTCGTGAGCTTTTTTGGTAAGAAGTTCTCCGTTTTCTAAGGCACCAAAGAAGTTTGGGGTTTGGAAAAGAAGAGCTGCCACTTGATCCTTGTTGGCCTGAAGTTTGTTATCCAAATCAATTGGATCGATGGTTCCTTGGGGAGAAGCAACAGTGACAATTTTGACATCCGGGGTTCCTGAGAAATAACTTTCCAATGTTCGTCGATAATGAGGATGAAGAGCGTCTGGAATAATCAATACCGATCGATCGGTATGTCGGAGGGCCAAGAGCGCCGCTTCGGTTAAGGCAGTGGCGCCATCATAAAGAGAAGCATTGGCCACATCCATTCCGTAAATTTCAGCCACCATGCTTTGGAATTCAAATATGGTTTGAAGTGTACCCTGGCTGGCCTCGGCTTGATAAGGTGTGTAAGCGGTGGCAAATTCTCCTCGTCCTTGAAGAGCGGGCACAACAGCAGAAACAAAATGATCATAAGCTCCCGCTCCCAGAAAACTGAGCGGTTGTCCGTTTTTGTTGGCGAGCCCCTCAATTTCTTTGGTGATCTCCAGCTCGGACAGCGGATGCGGCAATCCCATGCCCGGGTTTGCATGCTTCTTGGGTATCCGAGTGAGAAGATCCTTAAAAGAGGATACCCCGATTTGATCGAGCAGTTGTTTTTCGTCTCTTGTTGAGTTTGGGTGGTACATATGTTCGTGGTCCGTGGTCCGTAGTCCGTGGTGCGTAGTAAAGATTAATCGTTACCACGGACTACGCACTTTTTAGTGAGCTACCTCCGCCTTAAGAAACTCTTGATATTCTTCGTGACTCATTAATCCTGCATCCTCACTGGAATTCGATCGCTCAATGGCATACAGCCAACCTTCTCCATATGGGGATTTATTAACCAAGCTGGGATCTTTGCTGAGGGAATCGTTTACTTTTGAAATTTTTCCTGAAACAGGAGCATATATATCGAAGGCAGCTTTTACAGACTCAACAACCGCAATGGCTTCTCCGGCTTTTACGTCTTTTCCCACCTTGGGTAGGTCAACAAAGACAACATCCGTTATTTCTTTTTGAGCATGATCCGAAAGCCCCACTGTTCCATCAGGACTGAGCCACTCGTGGCTCTTGGTATATTTGCATTGGTTTGGGTTGATCAACTTCTTTCCCTCCTTTTTAAATCTGGTTTATTTTGAAAATCTATCCTCTGCGCGTGGTTCACTAAGTCCGCGGTCCGTGGTGCGTAGTCCGTCGTAATTAAAAATATTACTGCGCACTACGGACTACGCACCACAGACGCTATTTTTCTTGTAGAACGGCATCTTCACCGTCACAGCCGTCAACTCTCTTGTTCCTTGGTAAAGGGTCAATTTTTGTCCCTCATCTGGTGTTTCGATCGGCATATACGCCATTCCAATTGGAAAACCCAAAGAGGGGGAGAAGGTACCGCTGGTAACGGTACCGATTACATTGTCGTTTAGCAAAATTTGACCGTTTGGGCGAGCCACTCCGCCGGATTCAACTTTGAACCCAAATAATTTGTTTTTCATTCCTTCCGATTTTTGCTTAAGAAGAGCTTCGCGTCCAATAAAGGGACCTTTGTCGAATTTCACCACCCACCCCAATCGGGCTTCAAGGGGAGTGTGATGGTCATCTAATTCGTGCCCATAAAGGGGGTAGGCCACTTCGGTTCTTAAGGTGTCCCGGGCCCCCAGACCACACGGAACAAGCCCAAATTCTTTTCCAGCTTGAAACAAAACATCCCAGATAGGGAGGAGATGACCAGCAGGAGCAAACAATTCAAATCCATCTTCGCCAGTATATCCGGTCCGAGAAATTAGGGTTGAAACCTCTCCAATCTCAAATTCTCCGATCTCATTTTTGGAGAGTCCATTGGCTTGGGAAGAGAGCTTGTCCATCAAGGGACCGGCAAGGGGACCTTGTAAGGCAAGGCCTGCTGCTTGTGGTGCTTCCATAATCTCTACGTTACGGTTGGCCTTGTGTTTTTCCAGCCAGGCGAGATCGGCTTCTCTTCGGGAGGCATTAACAATAACCAGAAACTTTTCTTTTTCAATTCGAAAAACATAGATATCGTCAAGCACTGTTCCTTGCTCATTGAGAAAGTGGGCATAAACACCCTTTCCAATTGTGGTTTTATGAAGATTGTTGGTGATGAGATTCTGAAGATAGGGTTCCGCCTCAGGGCCCCACACAAAAACTTGCCCCATATGGGAGATATCAAAAATTCCAACCTTGTTTCGAACCGACAAATGTTCCTCTTTGATACTGGTATATTGAACCGGCATCTCCCAGCCCGCGAAAGGCACCATTTTCCCGCTGTTTTTAAGGTGATGGGGGTAGAATGGGGTGTGGTTCATTTTATTGCTCAGTCCGTAGTCCGCAGTCCGTAGTTTGTTTTAAGCGGTGAATTAAACTTTTTAACATCTTTTGTTCTTTTTCTAGCATTGAAATTAATTTATTGAATATCATTTCGTTGATATATTTGAACCGAAAGCTTAAATGTATTTGAGTTTGAACTTCACCGCATGAACCGAGGGAATAATCAAGGAATCGTTTAAAATCTCCTTTTTTGTGTCGATTAAATCCCTCAGCAATATTTGATGGTATTGATATGGCGGCTCGTCGGATTTGTGAAGTTAGGCCATATAGTTCTTCTTTTGGAAATGCCTTTGTAGTTTGAAAAATTTCATCAGCAATATCCATCCCCAAACGCCAAACAATCAATTGGTCAAACCTGTCAATGTTCATTAATCCCTCCATATTAGAGGGATCATTATTAATTTAAATATATTACTACGGACTACGCACCACGAACCACGGACTCCGTATTAATACCGCAAAGATCGAAAAACCTGGAGAGCCGCTTTATCAGCGTAGTAGGAGCTTCTCACCAGCGGTCCGGCAGCGACGTCAATGAAACCAAATTTTAATGCCTCTGTCTTTAGGGCATCAAATTCCGCTGGTGCATAGATCTTTTGGAGGGGTAAATGGTGGGCAGAGGGGGGGAGGTATTGTCCCAAAGTCAGCATTTTGCAGCCTACACCCACCAAATCTTGAAGAGTTTGAAGAATCTCTTCCTTTGTTTCGCCATGACCGACCATGAGGCCTGATTTTGTTCGAAGCTGAGCCTCATGGGCTCTTTTGAGAACCCAAAGTGTTCGATCGTAAGTGGCTTTGGACCTAACTTTCGGGGTCAACCGACGGACAGTTTCAATGTTGTGGTTAAAAATGTCGGGTTTGCAATTAATAACCAGATCCAAGCATTCGGCCCTTCCGCGAAAATCTGGTGTTAACAACTCAACGGTAACCGCGGGAAGATCGTGACGAAACAATTTGACCGTGTCCACGAAAGCCTGGGCTCCGTCATCAGAGAGGTCATCCCGGGCAGGAGAGGTAATGACCACATGCTTCAATCTAAGATTTCGGGCTGTTTCAACAATCCGCAAAGGCTCAGTTGGGTCCCGCCCGGTAAGAGGTTTTCCAAAGGTCTCCGAACAAAATCCACAAGACCGGGTGCAAATGTTTCCCAAAATCTGAAAGGCCAGTGTTCCGCGTTCGTAACAATGGGTTCGATTGGGACATTTGGCTTGTTCGCAAACCGTGTTGAGCTTTCGTCCGCGAATATTCTCCTGAACCCGATGGAACGATTCTCCCCTTGGTACTTTCTGTTTGAGAAAGTGGGGGAGGGGGGCTCGAAACGAAGGGGCATCGATTTTTATTTTTGTATTCATTAAATTAGGTGGTATTGGTCCGTAGTCCGTGGTGCGTGGTCCGTAGAAAAATTTTCAAAATACTACATACCACGAACCACGCACCACGGACTCTCTTACTTTTTCGCGGCTTCCTTCACCATCTCCGCCAACGTTGGATGTGCAAAAATGACTTCTCCCAATTGATCGGTTGTCATGTTGGTTTTAAGGGCCACAGAGAAGATGTGGATCAGTTCTGTTGCATTGGCACCGATGATTTGGGCCCCCAATATCTTTTTTGATCCGGGGTCACTGATAATTTGAACAAATCCTTCGGTCTCATTGGCAGCCAGGGCTTTGGCGGAACCTTTGTAAAAGGCCCGTGCGGCCTTAACAGGAAGGTTCAAACTTTCAAGATCGCTTTTCCATGCTCCCACGCTTGCCACCTCCGGCCAGGTGTAGAGACACCGTGGGACAAAGCTGGGATCAAATGTTTTTTTGTCTCCCCAGGCGTTGGCAGCGGCAATGTTGCCTTGAGCCGCAGCCGCATGAGCCAATCGTGTTGTGGTGACATCCCCGGCGGCATAGACATTGGGATTGGTTGTTTGAAGATTTTCGTTTATTTTGATTTGGTTTTTCTCTACTTGAATTCCGGCTTTTTCGGGTTGGAGGGAGGTGGGGTTAGAGACCCGTCCAACACAGCACAGAATCTGTTCCACTTCAATGTTTTCACCCGATTGGAGATTCACTTTCCATCCGCCAGCGGTTTTCTCTAGCGTCTTTACCGTTGACTGACTCTTGATGACAATTCCTCTGTTTTCAAAGCTTCTTGTTAAGGCAGACACAACGGCCGGATCTTCTCCCGGTAAGATTGTTGGAAGCATTTCAACCACGGTGACGGCTGAGCCTGCGGCTTGTAAGAGGCAGGCGAATTCCAGGCCAATTGGACCACCCCCAATAATAAGGATGGACTTCGGAGTTTGTCGCAACTGAAGAACCTTATCGCTGTTAAGAAGATCCTTTCTGAATTGATCCAATGGAGGGGGATAGAATATTTCAGTTCCGGTGGTAACAATGGCTTTATCAAAGAGAAGGGATTTGGGAGATTCTTGGCCTTTGAGTTCAATGGTATTGGGTCCGGAAAATTCCCCAATACCACGAATGAGATTGATTTTCTGTGTTTTTAGGCTGCGTTCCAGTTGAGTCCGAATGTTTGAGACAACTTGATTTTTGAGATCTTGAAGATGATTCCAATCAACATCGGGTTCGTTTTTGTTTCTGTGATGAAGTTGTTCGAGGAGGGTTTTGGAGGGAACACATCCCCTATTCAGGCAAAGTCCCCCGGGTTCCTTCTTCTCAATAAGGGAAATCTGAACAGATTCAGATGAACCAGAAATCTGAGAAAGGTGTCGAATTTTTCGGGCAGCGGCTTCTCCTGCTGGTCCGGCTCCGATAATAACGAAATGTTGGCTCATAGGGGCACAGTGTAGCAAAAAATGGGTACTTCACTGGGGATGGGGAAAAACTTCAAAACCCAAAACAAAAAATCCAAAATCTGAATCAATTGGGGAAAAAGAATGAGAAATAAAAAACGTTTTGATTCTCTATCTGGCCAAAAACATCTCTATTCCCTTCCCAATCACCCACCCCGAGGAAGCCGATCCGAGGGCCACGGCGGCAAACTTTAAGCCGGAAGAGAAGAGAGGTTGTTTGGTAATGAGTCCCTTAAAAATTCCCACTCCCAGCAAAGCCAGAATGGAGAAGATCCAAGATAAGGGAAGCGCAAATTTAACCGTTAAGAAGAAAAAGGGAAGGACCGGAACAGCAGCCCCCAAAAGAAAAGACAGATACATCACTGTTGCGGCTTTGAAAGGTTGGGCCAAATCAGCTGAGCCCAAACCCAATACTTTTTCCTGGACGGTTCTTAGCAAAAGGTTTTGATGTTGTTTCATCATTTTGACAACCTTGTACGAAGAGGGGCGGTCCAGCCCTTCTTCAACGAGATTCTCCAATAAAGCTTCATGGGCCAGGTAAGGCTCGGCCTTGGCAAGTTCTTCTTGATCCAACATTTCTCTCTCAAAAAGATCTTTTTCCGTTCGGGTGGAAAGGTAGGAACCCGTTGCCATGGAAAGTCCACCGGTTAGTCCAGCGGCAATTCCCGTGATGAGAATGGTGGTGCTGTTTTGTGTGGCCACTGCCACCCCACTTAAGAGGCCCACCGTACTGACCAAGCCATCTTGAATGCCAAAGACAAATTCACGGGCCCGAATTTTTTTCTCAAGTTGGCTTTTTTTCTTCTTTAAGACATCAATCATAAGGGGATTGTTTAGTCAGGAAGCGAGGCGTTCAATGTTTCCTCACCCGGTTTCCAATCTGCGGGACACAGACGCCCCGTTTGTAAGGCTTTCAGGACCCGAAGAATGTCATCGACACTTCTTCCCACATTCATGGGACTAATCGAAGAATAGGCGAGCATTCCTTCTGGTGAGATAATAAAGGTGGCTCGATACGCTCGGTTTTCTTTGAGATTTAGAACCCCATATTTGTTGCTGATGGCCCGATTGGTGTCACTGAGCAAGGGATAAGAGATTTCTCCAATTTCTTTAATCCAAGCCAGATGACTCTTGGTATCGTCGACGCTGATGCCGATGATGTTGGCGTTGGCGTCCTTAAATTCTTTGTGTCGTTTTTCAAATCCAAGAATCTCTGTTGGGCAAACGAAGGTAAAATCAGCTGGATAAAAAAACAACACAACCCATTCTTTTTGGAAATCGCTTAATTGGAAACGTTTCTGCTTCCCATCCAGAATTCCCTCAAGTGAAAAGGAAGGAACTTTTTCATTTGGTTTTATGCTCATATGAATCCCTTTTTCTTATTTAGTCGAAAGTATACAAAGTGGAGGCCACCCTTGGTCAAATTGGTTTATATGAACCCCTATTTCGTTTTAATTGTGGGGCAGAATATTATTAAATGCCAAGAATGTGACGAAAAATAAGGAGGATGATAATGGGACTGAAAGAAAAGAGAGCCATCCAGGAATTTCATGATAATGATTTCCAGGCCTTCAAAAAGGAACTTGCCAATTGGGTTGGGGCGGATATTCCAATTGAAGTGAACTGGGAGTCCATGGCATTGGAAGAACAGAGTCATCTCTACAAAGATGCTTTTTCAAAGGTATATTTCCAACCGATCGTTGACGCCTGCAAAGCCATTGGGGGTGATGATATGGGAAGGAAAGCCCTCAATGAAGGACTGAAGAAAATTGTGGTGGCCAACACCAAGGGGGCTTCGAATCCTGAGGCGGCCATCGGTTTCAGTGGGGGAACGCTCACCATCGATCACAAACCAACGACCAACATTGGAGATGTGGGAGCGCGAGCGAAGGTCGTTCAGAAAGTTCTCGAGGCTGGTTTGTAACCAAGAGAGGTATATTTTTTTAAGTTCGTTTTGTGTGGTTCGTGGTGCGTCGTGAGATCTCAAAATTACTACGCACCACGGACCACGCACTGCGGACTTTCCTCCTCTCCCCCCTGTAACCAAAGTCCACCCCTTCCCCTTGTTTTCCGGATGTTCGTATGAAATATTGACTCAGCAGTCGTTATAGCTCGAAAATCTGCTTGGTCGATATGTTGCTATGCAAATTAAGGCTATAATGTGAATCCTCATCCAACCCTAACTTGTGGAGGAATCTCATGTTTGAAGAATTCGAGCAAGCTCTGCCCGCGGAATACAAAGGTCTTTTTCGGCTCCTCATCCTTCCCGTTTCTTGGTTGCCAGCCATACAATCGTATATCATGGAAATATCCTGGCAATCAGACGTTTTCCTTTTTGTCTTTTTAAAGAGGATATTTCTGTTTGTTCCGGCCTTGGCGGTCATTGTGGGCTTGTGGTGCACGATGCTCTCGGTTTACACCATTCTTTTTCGATCTCAACGGATCCAATTTATTGGTGCCATTATGGTCTCCTGGTGGGATATTCTCCGGTGTACTTGGTATTTTTGGGCCGGGATGGGAAAATTTTTGTGGACGCTCTTTGGTTCGCTGTGGGGTGCTTTGCGACTTTGCGTGAGCATCAGTTGGGAAATTATACGAGAGAGCTTCGAGCTCCCTTTTGTTTTGACCGGATCCATTGCTCGAAACTTGCGGCAACCTGGTGTTCCTTGGTTGGCATTTATGATGACCATAGTGTGGACATTGATTGAGGCCACGGTTTTTACCTACATACTTACTTCTACGTTTTCAGAAATCCTAACAGATTTGGTTGGGCGAGAGAGCCATGTTGCCCTTCCAGTATTTCTCTTTATCATGTTGTTCTTTATGGTGGCTGGCTCCTTTGCCTGCATGCATGTCTTAATTGAGGCAATAGATAAAAAAGATATTAAGAACATCATTATAATGTCTGGCGTTGAATTTTTTGTCATGGGTGTTGAAGTGATGTTTCTCTATCGGGAACTGGTGGATTCTCTTACACCATGGATTGCTCAGCAAACCGGTCTCCAAATGGGAATTGTTCCCGTGATCATTATTTCCTCCGGAGCATGGTTTGGGATTCGTGGAATGGTGTGGTTCCTGTTTGCCCGGTTTGGGACGCCAACCCTTTTGGCCTTTATTGCCCGACAGCGGTTTATAGAAGAAGCTTCTTCTGAAAAACCTGCCCAGGTGGCTGAGGAGCGGCTAGATGTCATGTTTCGGAAAATCAAATCCGAACAGGAATGGTTTCACAGCTCGGCTGATTCTCTTTTGTCGGCGGCCGTTCTTCCCATCTTCCAGATTGTGGCCTCCGGTCTCAATTTTGGATTTGTTCTCTTTTCGGGCAGGCCGCTTTTTAGTGTGCCCTTCCAAAGTCTCGCGGATGTAAAAGAGACCAAAATCTTAATTGAAACCAACAAAAAAGCGATACAAGGGTGATGATCATGAAAACAATAATTGTATTTTTGATGTCAACTTTTCTCTTTGGATGTTCGGGAGATTTCGCCATGAAACGACCCCGGCTCTCGCTGTTTGTTGGAATTGATGTGAGCGGTTCCTTTTACAACAGCGGTCAATATGAAGAGGCCATTGATTTTCTTTCATATTATCTTCATGGACACCTCAATGAGATGGGAGAGTTAAAGCCCCTCAAATCTCTTTTTGTGGGTTCAATTGGTGGAGACACAGGCGAGGAAGTGAAATCGTTTCGTCCCATTCATGATTTTCAAGGAAAGTCCGTTGATAAAATCAAAGAGGATTTAAAAGAATGGTTTCCCAAATCGGATGCGCTCACTGATTTCAGCACGTTTTTTAAATCGGTGGCCACCATTTCCAAGAAAAGGAATCTTTCCTTGGCACCCATCACCATTATGTTGGTTACCGATGGATTGCCCGATGTTCCAGGTGTGGAAGGAGATGCTATAGATCAGGTGGATCTTTCCGAATTGGAGTATTTGTCACGAAACGTGACGGTTCGGCTCTTGTATCCGGATCCCACCAATGCCCACAAATGGGAAACAGTGATTCCTCGCAAACGCGTCCGCATGTGGACAGTTGACCGGGAAGTCATGCAAGGCTGGAAAAACCAATTGGTGGATAACGGTGGTCCGTCTGGCCAGCAGAAACTCTGGAAATGGATTCGAGACAACATTGATTTTCGGGTTCGCCGGGGAGCGCCAGTAAGGTAAGGGAGAAGAAAGGCCTTCTTGGCTTTTTGTAGCAGTCCGCAGTGCCTAGTCCGTAGTAATAATTTTGAAATTTTACTACGGACTACGTACTGCGGACTTAGTAAACGAAGAACCAAGAACGTCTTTTTCTTTGTTACACTTATAGAATGACTACTCCCGTCAAACCCCAAGTTCAAAAACGCAAATCACCTCGTGTGGCTCTTGTCAATTACGATCAGTGTACGGGCTGTGAAGCTTGTATTGCGGTTGCTCCTCACGAAACCTGCCTGATCCGCATGAGCGAAGATCCCCTTACTTCCCACGTCGTGGTCGAAAACGACACTTGCACGGGTTGCACCCTCTGCATGAAAATTTGTCCGTGGGATGCGATTACGATGGTTCCGCGACCAACCCAATAAGTAGATTCTCCAACGAAACCTCCCCAAAAATCCAATCTCATTAAACACATTGATAACCAGTAAAAGCCACGACCGTTAGGCGTTTTCTTGCGCCCGCGTTGGCCCACGTGCGAACTTTATTGGGGTATGATAGGCAGCAAATCCTCAATTTTGAAATATGGCAAAATGTGGCAAAGTGTGGCAAAAGAGTGCCCTCGTGTATGTCAGTTTGTATGTCAGTCTTCCAAAAACTGACATCATTTCGTGGAACCAAAATGTCAGTTCTGGCATCACCCCTATTATTTTTAGCACTCTCAAGCGAATCAGTTTTTCAGGATGGGCCTTATAGATTCCTTTCCCTTTTTTTCTGTGGGAATCGAATCGGCGAATTTAAAAACCAATTGAAATTTCAAAGCGTTTACTCTATCCTAAAATGGATAGATGTAGAGCGGACGAGGAAGGGAATTGGTTCTTAATCAGCTCAACATCCTGTTAGGTGGCATAATCAGTTGGTTTCAAATAATCAATGAATAGAAAAATAATTCTAATCTCAATATTAATTCTTGTATTAGCCCTCACCTATTATTTACATACTTATAATCCAAATAGGAACTTGGTTTACATCGAAAAGCTATTGAACCAAGGAAAGCTTTTAGAAGCAGAAAAACAACTTGAAAAGGAATTACGAAATCCCAAACCAATAGAAAAATTCAACCTGAATAAACTAAAAGGGGAGTTAAAATCAAAATTAGAATTAAAAAATAAGCAGAAAGATGTGGATCACAAAATAGCCCGTGCGAAACAACTCCAAAGTAATTCTCAATTTAAGAATTCGTTAACTCTTTTAAACAATATATCTTCTATAAATGGGTACAAATCATCGGTTATCGATGAATTAAAATCCAATGCCATTGAAAAAATAAATAAGACTGAATCCCCAAGAAATTTTTTCAAAAATCAATTCAGTAAAAGCGATTATCAGTATTTTCAGACTTTTTTCTCTAAGGTTAATTACCGTACTATACGTGTAATTCAAAATTCTCATGGTGAAACGATTCGATTGAGACATGACCATGAGAGCAATTATCGTAAAAAAGATGTTAAAGATCATAAGAAAGAATTTGATCCTACTTTTATTACCGCATTAAGAGAAATAATCGATGGCCCAGAGCCAAATTCTGATGATCAAAATAGCATAAAAGGTTTTTTTGGAAAGTTCAGGTTTGATTTAACTGATACACATGAGGCCTTCATGTTGAGTGGCCTAAGCTCAAATGGCACTAAAAGAAATGTTTTGGCTATTTTTTCTGACAGAATATTAGTCGACCGATTAATAATAACCGATTTCGGAGAAGATGAAAAATATGGCACCTCCAAGTCAGGAATATTTAGAGATTATGATGGGAATGGAATTAAGGATGTATTACTGATAACGAATCACTTTTGTACTGGAAATGAATATTGCAACGAGGATGAATACAAGTACTATGAATGGAGAGACAATAAATTTAATAAAAAAGAATATGATTCCAATATTCCCATTTTCATCAAAATGCTTAATGACACAAGTAAATGGAATTTTAATTTTAATAACACCGAAGCCGCAAAAATGCTTGCCAAATCTGGCAAAGTGGCGGAACAGGCAATTGTGAAATTAATAAAAAATGGAACACCGAAGGAAAGGCTGTCAGCCGTATGGGCTTTGTCGAAATTTTATGATTTGGATTCAAAAACAATTAAATTATTAATAAACCTTTTGAACAATGAAAAAGAAATGCCCGAAGTTCGGTATGGATGTGCTGAGGTATTTCGTCAATTGGGAGTTATGGCACAATCAGCGGAAAAAGTTTTGAAAAATCTGGTCGGAGATTTTAACGATCCTCTTCTTGAGAAAATATCCATTAGCAAATCAGGAGGATTCTATCCCGAAAAAGGAAGTAAATATAAGGAAGAACTGCCAAAATGGTATGCAAGAATTCAAAATGTCAAAAATGTCGATCAATCCTATCTGCTTAAGCATTTAGCTCACAGGGCCTATAAAAGGGTCAGAGCAGATGACATACCCCACTTCCATGAAATATGGGAACCTCTAGATTCATTGAGTGGTGGAACACCTGAGGGGCCAATTGTTAATGAATTGAAGGAAGAGGAATATGGAGGTTGCCCAGGATGGATTTATATCCATTCCAAGAAAAATGAAAATAAAGCTGTCTTTCAATTTGGAGATAACATCATGTATATTGATGGAAAACGGATTGAATTAGCCTTGATAAAGGGACGTTATTTTGAAGAAAGGATATCGAAGTATGAATATTATAGTGATGGAAATTATTTTGTAAGTGTTGAGCATCTTCCAATTAACAAAAAATCTAAAAAAGAATATTCTAGCGATCCCCAAGTAATTCTAAGAGTAAAAAAAGGTAACAAGGTAACAATCATCCATGGTTTTGTTGAGGGCGTTACTTGCTGAAAAACTGTAGGCACACTTTAAGACACCGCTATTCGAGTTCATACGTTGTTGCTCGTGTGTGTCCCTTTCGCTTGACCAATCCCGCATCAACCAATGGTTTTAAAATCTGCCCAACTCGGGCGCGAGAAATTTTAAATGCTTTTTCGATATCTGGAGATCGAACGCGCCCTTGATCTCTTAAAAATCGAAGGACGTCTTCTTGCCGCTTGGTTAAGATAATTCGAGATTTTGATGATTTGACTTCGAGTGAAAGGATTCGTCCTTTGGTGTTATTTAAAGTTTGGACCACGCCTTCCGCGCAATATTCCAACCAATAGGTGAGGTCGTCGTCCAGATCGCGGGCCTGTTGGATTTTTTGATAATAACGCGGCCTGTCCTCCCAAAAAAATTCATCCAAAGCAAAAAGGTGATGTGTATCAAAACCTCGCGTGTAAAGAAGCCAAATTCCTAAGGACCGTGAAATACGCCCATTTCCATCCATAAAGGGGTGAATAGAAACAAGGCGATGATGAGCAATGGCACATATAATAATGGGATGAAGTTCATTGGCTTCTTTGCCCATGATCCAGTTCAGTAGCTCTTTTGTTAAGGGCTTGGCCTTACTGGGTGGAGGGGGAGTGTAAATCGTATGTCCTTTATAATTAACAACACGATTACTTCTTGATTTATATTGCCCCACATCCGATTCTTCAAGTATGCCCTTTGTTAGTATGGTGTGCAGATGAAGAAGAATTTTTTCTGAAATCTGTCCTTTGCTTTTCTTTCTCCAAATCCATTTCATGGCCGCTAAATAATTTAATACTTCTCTTTTGGCCTTACCCATTGTGGGCACATCGATTCCTTTGGCCAGGGCTTCCACCTCCGGTAGTGTTAGTGGATTTCCTTCAATGGCCGTTGATGAATGGGCAAGCCGGGCCGCTGTCTCTCTTTGGAGAGTGGACAGCCATGTCACGTCAATGACCGCTTGTCCAATCCAAGCTTTAAGCTCGGTGGCTTCGGCGATTAATTTTAAGAGTCTTGGTGTAATATCGAATTGAGGTTTATACATGATATGCTCGGGTTTATTTATGTAAAGTTTACGTCAAGTTAATTGTCAAGTAAACCCCTAGATCCAAATTCTTGTTAGAGTGCCAGGTATGGCACCCTTAAAGATTGACAGTGCGATTCCGACTGAAAAAAGGAAATTAGGGGGCTTATTTGGCTTTGAGTGCTAAGAAAGAGCACCATCGAATTTTGTGAGTGCGATGACTGTCAAAAGTGCGATGCCTGGGGGTTATTAAGAGGCTGGTGTATGTCAATTTGTATGTCAGTATTCAAAAAATAGCTAATTTCTGCTACAGAATCAGTCATTATCAAAAAGTGCGATTGTCCGTGGGATGCCATCACCATGATCCCCCGCCCCCAGTGAAGGAAAGGGAAAGGGGGAAAGGGGTCGAAAGGGAAAGGGGTCAGGTGTTCGGTATTCGGTAGTTCATTTTAAAATCTGATCCAAAACCAGGATTTTCTCAGATCTCTTTATTTCAATAGAGAGGGAAGGATATCTGTAATTGAGACTCTTTATCTGAGAGAAAATGAAAGCTATTAATAATGAATGGATGGAAGTAACAAACTACCGAATACCGAACACCTGACCCCTCTCCCTCTCCCCACGAAAATCGTCGCGCACGGCTTTTTTCATTTTCAGGTCAGAGCGATAGGCTGCAAGAGCGATAGCATGAGACGCTACGGGGCCAGCAATGAGAATGAGGAGAACATAAACAAGACCTTTCCCTAAGCTTACTGTATCACCTAAGATAGCGGCCAAAAGCAGAAAGATTATCCCAAACACACTCACTTTGCCGGTTGCATGAAGGCGGGTGTAGGCATCGGGTAAGCGAATCATTCCAATAACGCCGATGAGAGAAAATAATGTCCCGAGAATGATGAAAGCCGTTTTACCTATCTCCAAAAGTAAGTCCATAATTTATCCCTGTTTCTGCTGTGCAATAAATTTCGCCAAGATAATGGTGACAACAAAGCCAAAAAAAGCGAGTCCGGCCGCCACATTAATGTAAAAACGAGACGATTCAATGAATGACAAAAGAATAAGAATTGCAATTGTGATAATCCCAATCAAATCAAAACCGATGAGCCGGTCAACGGCGTTTTCGCCTTTAAGAACGCGCCAAACACCCACCACCAGCATAAGTAGGTGAACAATGAGAGAGACAATAAGTATGATCTCAAAAATCATGATCTAATCCTCTGGTACAATATCCTTAATTAATTTCATTCGCCTTTGATGGAAAAGATTTCCATCTTTTTCTGTTTGATCCACATCAAGACTATGAACATAGAACATCCCTTCCTCATCTGTTTCCATCAAAACATCACCGGGCGTGAGCGTTAAAGAATGGGCGCTCAAGGCCTTTCCGGCCTTGGATTTCAATGTGTCGTTAATCCGGACCACGCCAGGTCGAATGGGCAATTTGGGAGAGAGAACAATCTTTGCTGTATTAATGCCGCAATCAAAAACATCCCAAATCAAATAGAGTAAATATTTTAAAAGAGACCATAGTCGAATAGGGAGCCTGTGGAGCTGAAAGGGGGAAAGTCGTACCTGGATAAGCGCCAGCATGAATAAAGACAGGAAGCCGCCTAAAATCCAGTTTTTCCATTCCCAGTTTTCGCTTAAAGCGAGGTAAGAAAAAAGGAGTCCAACTCCGATGATGAGAAAAGAGAGAATCTTCATTTAATTTCCTTTTTATTCAATACAATCTCAATATAGTGGTTCCGGTCTTGAAGCCAAGAGGCGGTGTCATTTGCGAGCCGGACAAGGGGTTGACTCCAGAACCCAATGGCAATGCAAGCTGTAATAAGAAGCAACGGGGCAATCACTTGGTCGCCTTTTGGTTTAATTTTCTGATCTTCAATTATCGGGTCCCACCATATTTTCATAAATGCCCTTGTGGTGTAAATCAAAGTGATGAGGCCGGCAATAGCCATCATAGAAATTACAAAAAAGTTTCCATTCTCTATTCCGCTTTTAAAAAGAGAGAGTTTGCTGATAAATCCGTTTGTCGGTGGCAAGCCTGCTAAAGCCATCGATCCCACGAGAAATAGGACGCCAGCCGTTATATTGACACGACCCAAACCTTGAATATTCTTGAACGCCGCGGATTTGACACCTGCTCGACTGGTCACATTGCCCGCGAGCATTAAAAGCGCCGCCTTAATAAGGCTATGATTAAAAACGTAAATAATGGCGGCCGCTAATGACCACGTGGTTCCCCAACCGATTCCAATCAGAATAAATCCCAGTTGGCTTAATGTCGAGTAGGCCAACATTCGTTTGGCGTCAAATGTTCCTGTGGCGCCCAAACCCCCAATAAATAATCCCAAAACGCCAGTTATAATTAACAAAGACTCGATCATCTCTTTTTGATCAACAAATAAAAGTGTGGTCATACGGATAAAACCATAAACACCCAGCTTGACAACCACGGATGAAAGAACCGCATGGACAGGTGTGGGCGCAGCGGTATGAAAATCCGGTTGCCAAAAGTGAAAAGGAATGATAGCGCTCTTTGTCATAAAGAAGACCAAGATAAAAATAAATGCACCGGTGATCAAAAGAGAATTTTGGCCGTTTGATATGCGGACAGCCAAGTCGGCCAAATTCAACGTTCCAAAACTCGCATAGATAAGACCGCATCCCATTAACAGTGAGAAGGAGGCGAGGAGGCTGATATAAAAATATTTGTAGGCCGCTTCTGTACCCCGTTTGTCATCGGATAACGCCGTAAGAGCGGCGCCTGATATGACAAGAAGTTCAGTGAACACAAATAAATTAAAGAGATCTCCGGTGAGATAGGTTCCTGTGAGAGCTCCTGTCAAAGCAAGAAACAAGGGATAAAAAGCTGGGTTCTTAACACATTTGTCTTTGCACCCGTTGGCATAAAGGAAGGCGGCCAGTATAACGATTTGTGACATAAAAACCATGATGGTGGATAATAAGTCCCCAACAAGATTGATCCCATAGGGCGGCTTCCAACCGCCCATCTCAAGTATAATGGGCGTTGAATTTGACCAAACGGTGAGCAAGAGGGAGCCACTGATAAAAGTAGAGATTGCCACCAATGCCAAAGAAAAAAGTCCCTGAAACTTTTGATAACGCCAAAATATAATTCCAACGGCCGCACCAGTCAACGGAATGAGAATTGGAAGGGATATGAGAATTTCAATGTTCATTAGTCCATCCTAATACTGCAAATCTTTAAATTTATCCATATCGCCTCTCCCGTGACGGATCACGAGAAGGAGAAGAATGCCGAGGAGTAATGTGAAACTCCCCATGCCAATGACAATGGCTGTTAAGGTCAAGGCTTGAGGCAAGGGGTCACTTGTTTGTCCGGCCGCGTCGACATAGGCGGCAACTTCGCCGGAATAGGCGCCCATAGTGAGTAAAAATAGATTGACGGCATTGGCTAAAATAATCAAACCCAAAATCGATCGAAAGGCGTTTCGCCTTAAGATCTGAAATAGCCCAATCCCAAAAAGGGTGCCGATGCTGATGGCATTGATCAGTTCCATATTTGGTTTTTCCTTGGAATAAAGCTTTGCAGCATAAAGATTGTAGACCCTAGAACCGTTAAACAGATGGATATCTCAAATAAAAAGGAACGAGAAAATGAAACCCCGGCAGGAAGTGTCCATCCCAACCGTTGTCCAAAATCAATTGGAGAAAAAAGAGATTGTCCGAATAGAAGAGGGATAAAAAAAGTGATAATCCCAATGAGAATACCGGACGCAAGGATTCTGTTTGAATGGATCCATTTGAATCGTCGTTTGGTCTCATCAAATCCCGACATCCAGAATTCAAAGGCGAGGGCTGCGCTGATTAGAATTCCTGCTGTGAACCCATCGCCCGGCCGATCATGACCAAAGATCATATGAACCAGAGCCAACGCCAATGAAAGTGGAAAGAGGAAACGTCCTAAGTATTTTATGAGAGGCGTGTCCAATTCTGCATCTTTCAATTCATCCTTGATCTGCAATTGAATCAAAAGGGCAAAGACAGCCAACCCCGCCATCGCATAAACCAAAATTTCAATAAATGTGTCAAACCCGCGAAAATCAAGGAGAATCGATCCCACCACATCGGTGGCACCTGTTTTTTCTTTAGCGAACATCTCATAGAAAGGGGTGACCAGGCTTTCCCGGGGGCGAGTGAGGAGCGCTTGAAACGAAAAAGTGGCAATTCCAAGTCCAGCTCCTGTAGAAATGAGAACGTCGCGCCAAAGGCCAGTTTTGCTTCGGTAGAGTGGAATGGGTTTCTTGCGATGAGGAGGATTCCAAAATTTAAGTGCAAAAATAAGAATGATAAAAAGGACAATATCCGCGATGAATTGAACTAAAGCCAGGTCGGGAGCCGGTTCAATTGACATGAAAAGGGCCACGCCCAATCCAGAGACGGAAAGAGCCAGCAGCGCTCCGAACTCCTCTTTTAAGAGGATGGTTGCCGCAGCTGATATGATGGTGATGGTCAAAAATAAAAAAGGAAGCGGTTGAAAAGGGGTACTGTTTTCGATGGAACTCCACCCCAATGCAAATCGTGAATTTATTAGCCAGAACATAGAGAAGCCTATAAAAAGGAGCATGAGAACCAGATAATGCCGTAAAAACCCACTTTGAAGGCGTGTAACAACATAAGCGCAAAGGTCCACCATTCGGAGAATTTGGTCATATATGGGTTGAAGGCGTAACAAGGAATCAATTCTTTTCTCGAACGCCCGAACCCGGCGACGATAAACAAACAGAGCTATTCCCAGCAGGATTGCGACACCACTTAAAATAAGAGGGGGTGAAATTCCTGTCCAGAGAGCCAGCGATACTTTGACCGGAGAACCAAATCCAGTTTGAGCGGCATCAGCAAAAAATTCGGCCAAACCCTTAGGCTCTGGGAAAAAAGCAATGAGGGTTGAAAGAACCACAGGAATAATTGGCACTAAGAGCATGCCCCATGGTGCTTCATGAATATTTTTATGATTTACTCCTTGTTTGGGTTTTCCAAGAAAAGTTTCAAAAAAGAAAATATCAGCCATCGCAATCATCATCCCTCCCGCTAATACAATGGCCGCGGGAAATACAAGCTCAACAAAGGGTGGAAGAGAAGGGTGAGTTACCGTAGCCAAAAGCGTTTCTTTGGCCAAGAAACCAAAAAGCGGTGGGAATCCGGCCATCGATAAGGAGGCCACACAGGCCACGATTCCTAATATGGGCATGGATTTCCATAGCCGACCCAACTTCCGGATATCTCGGGTTCCCGTTTCGTGGTCCACAATACCTGCGACAAGAAAAAGCGCACATTTATAAAGGGCATGGGCCACAAGTCCAATGACAAGGGCTTTGTAGGCGGTGCTCGTATCCTGCCCGATGAGCATGATAAGAGCACCCAACTGACTAATCGTGGAGTAAGCTAAGATTGCTTTTAGATCAGTTTGACGAAGGCCATAATATGCGCCTGTCAGCATGGTTGCAAGACCTACAACGCTTAAGACCCAAAACCAAAGATCCGTAAATCCCAAAGCTGGGTTCAAGCGGGCCAGAAGATAGATCCCTGCCTTAACCATGGTTGCTGAGTGAAGATAAGCGCTGGCTGGGGTCGGAGCGCTCATGGCAGAGGGGAGCCAAATGTGAAAAGGAACTTGAGCGCTTTTGGTAAAAGCTCCCAGGGAAATGAGGATCATGAAAACGGGATAGAGAGAATGGGCCCGAATGATCTCGCCGTCTGCCAAAAGAGTCTGAATGGAAAACGATTCACCCACCCATCCCAAAAGCAGAAAACCAATGAAAAGAAGAATTCCTCCGCCCCCTGTGATAAGGAGAGATTTAAAGGCGCCGGCTTGGGCCTCCCTGTTTTCCGTTTTATAGGCGATGAGTAGAAATGAAACGACGCTTGTGCATTCCCAAAAGATAAAAAGGAGAATCAGATCATCTGCCAGGACCAAGCCCAGCATGGAAATTTGAAAAAGGAGAAGGTAGGTAAAGAATCGCCAGGATTTGTTATCAGATTGAAAATAATATCCGGCATAGATTAAAACTAGGGTTCCAATCCCCGTAATCAATAAAGAAAAAAGAATGCTTAGACGGTCTATAAGAAAAGACACCTCCACACCAAGCGAAGGAATCCAGGTGAATGAAATACTTAAAGAGTCTGCTAGGGGTATTTTCTGATTAAGATTTACAAAAATAATGAACGAGATAAATGGGCCCAGGCTTAAAATCCAACCGAGAAATATCGGGTCAATACGCTTGCGAAGTCCAGAAAGTCCGACTAGCAAAGATAAAGCTAATCCTCCTGTCAGTACGGCAAAAGGGAGTAGTGAAGTGTTTTCAATCAAAAAAGTGACCTAGTCCTTTTGATATTTCTAAAAAGATACATGTTTGAGTTTAAGCTCCTATTATTGTGTCTTATCAGGAGCAGCTGAGTGATTATTGTAGATTATACTAAAATGTCTTTAAATGAATGTCCAATGTTTTAAATAATTTAATTTATAAACATTGGACAATCAGTTTCCAGTATTGTAGGATAAAAAACATGAAGTATTTTGAATGAGGTATAAATGAAAAAGTGTATTAATGCAATGACTCTAGATCGACTTAATGCAGTATGCGGATAAGGCGGATTTTAATGCATCGAAGTTCGATTGCTCTCAATGCCGGAGCCTTATGACCACCATGCGCTTCTCGACCTCGGATATTTTTGATGACTTCTGTATTAACTGTTACGGTGTGTGGCTTGAGCGGGGTGAGCTTCAGGGGATTATCTTGCACATATGGGGTTCAGCCTTTCAAATTTCTCTGGAAGATATGAGTCAAACAACCATTAAGAAATTTCTGGAAGTTTTTCACGGAAAGAAAAAATTTGCTGATTCGGTCAAAGAATTTTTAGCGGCCTGGCACTTTTTGACACTTAAATTGGCAGCCTCAAAGCCTGATTTGGTGAAGGAATTAAATGCCATCAGTCGATCATTACCTTTTTGAATGGAGAAAAAAGAAATGAACGTTTTTACAATCAATAAATATAATATAAATCGATGGAGGAATTAAACATGAAAAAAATACTCATAACTCTCGGAGCGGTCGTGCTATTCAATGGTAGTGTCATCTTTGCCCACTGCGGCCAATGCGCCGTTTCTGAAAAAAGCGATTCCAAAATTAACAATGAAATAAATAGAAAAGTTCAGAAAATGTCCAAAGACTTAGACCTCACTGCAAAGCAGCAAAAAGAAATAAGCGCTGCAATGCAAACCAAACAAGATAAAAGTCAGGCGATATGGTCTAAGAGACATGACGAAATGTCTCAAGTGGCTGAGGAGTACAAAGCCCAGATGAAAAGCATTCTAAGTGCAGAGCAATATAAAAAATATGAGAAAAGCTGGGGAATGAAAATGAAAAAAGAAGGCAAGAAACATAAGAAAGAAAGTTATTAACTTCCCAATTCTCCCTGTGCTCGTCATTGCCGTTCTTTAATCTACCAAAAATCGACCTCAGACCATTGGATGGAAAAAATCATCAGGCCAGGTTAAAGAATTTCTAACATTCGGCGGTTTGATCTTAAGGAGAAAACAAATGATAATTATTGATGAATCTATTTTGGTTAAACCGACCACCTCTCATCGGTCACCAATAAAGAAAAAAGCCCAACTCTCTCATCGGATTCAAGCGCTTCTCATTCAGGAACCTTATGGTGTTCTTTGTACTCAAGGCCGTGGACAACCTTACGGTTCCCTTGTCGCATTTGCCGTTAGTGGCGATTTGAAATATATCTACTTTGCCACGCCCGTTTATACGCGAAAATACCGTCTCATCAAGGAAAACCCTCGTGTGTCTATTGTTGTGGATAGTCGGGCTCGATATCCCAAGGACATGTCCCGGGTTGAAGCTATCACAGCAACAGGAACAACGGTGTCTCTTCATTCGGGATCCAAGAGAAACTGGATTGCACAGCTATTGGGCAAACACCATCCCCAATTAAAAGAGTTTTTTCGTTCTACCTCCAGTATGATCGTCCAGTTGAACGTTGCTCGTTATTTTTATGTCACCCGTTTCCAAGAGGTCAGTCAATGGATCATGAAAAAAAATGGGTAATTGAGCTCGATAATATTACACCGGCAGATGGGCCCCTTGTTGGGGGTAAAGCGGCTCGTCTGGCATTGATGTCGCAGTCCCAATATCCTGTCCCGCGCGGATTTTGCCTGACTGCAAACGCGTACCAATATTTCATTGAACATACCGGCCTTGGCCGCATAATTCGACTTGAGCTTGAAAGAAAGTCCATGGATGAAATGCGTTGGGAAGAAATTTGGGACACAGCCCTTCGAATTCGAACGGCCTTTAATTCAACTGCGATGCCAAAACTGATTTTGGATCAGTTGCGTAGGGCGATCATTAATTACCCTACCCCATCTGTATTTGTTGTTCGCTCGTCCGCACCAGGCGAAGACTCAACCCAATTCTCTTTTGCCGGCCTTCATGAATCGTACATTGGAATTTCTGGATTAAAGAAAATAGCCGAGTCCGTTCGTTTGGTGTGGGCGTCCTTATGGTCTGATGCAGCTCTCTTATATAGAAAAGAAATGGGCTTAAATGCGGCGAAAAGTAAAATGGCTGTTGTTGTCCAGGCTCAGTTCAATGGTCGTGTATCCGGTGTTGCGTTCGGGAGAGATCCAAGGGATGTCAGCAAAAAACAGGCTGTGGTTGAGGCGGTCCCTGGTCTATGTCGCGATCTGGTGGATGGCAAGGTAGATCCTGACCGCTGGATTCTTCGTCGACCATCTGGCAAAATTCTTGATTGGCGTGCTGGCGACCGTTCTGGATCAAGACGTCCGCTTCTTTCTTCGATTCAACTTCACAAACTTTACCGTTTGTTAACAGATGTTGAGAAAAAGTGTGGTTGGGAACCCGATATGGAGTGGACGTATAAAAAAGACGAATTTGTTTTTCTTCAAGCGCGTCCCATCACTCATTCAGCGCTCAAGAAAAATGACGAACGATCTTGGTATTTATCCCTTCGCCCTAAAGATGAAGAAATTAAGAGGCTCAGGGAAAAGATCACGCAACAATTGATTCCGCAAATGCGTGAGACGGGTCAACAGATGGCTGAGGAAAATTTGGAAATATTAAGTGATTTTGAACTGGCTCAAAATATTCTTCACCGGCAAAAGGTTCTCGATCAGTGGAAAAAGATTTATTGGGCTGATTTTATTCCCTTCGCCCACGGGGTAAGACGATTGGCGATGATTTATAACGACAGCGTTAAACCCAAAGATCCTTATGAGTTTGTAGGCCTTTTTCCGGCCGGTACGACTTTGGCGTCCAAACGAAATGCCAAATTGGTTCAGTTATCGGATGTCGCTAGCGTGCACCCTAACATAATGCGTGCTTTACGTTTATGTAACCGTAAAGGGGCTGGGAATACTAGGTTAGGATGGGACAAGTTTACGAAACTCATGGGGAAAACCCGGACCGATGTTATTTTTAAGGATAAACTACATCAATTATTAAAAAACGATTTCGATATCACCTATGGATCAGAAACAATCAAAGGGAAACCGGAGATCTTACTTGATCTCATTTACAAGATGGCAAAAGATCAAAATAAGAAAGATAAAAACGTTAAATCTGCCCTCAGATTAGACAGACAAAGATATCTAGAGAGAAAATATTTTAAAGCTTTAGGGAGATCTCGTAGAAGAGAAGCTCAGGAAATCCTGGAAACCGCCCGCATCAGCTGGACTTTACGTGATGATGATAATGTTTTGCTAGGTCGTGTTGAGAGTCAGTGCATTCGTGCCTTAAGTGCTGGGGTTGGCCGGCTCAAAGTAAGAAATCGGTGGAACGGGGATCGAAAAGCGAAACTCGGATACGCCAAGGAGATTGAAAAAGCGCTTAGGAACAGAAATTATAAATGTAAATTTTCAAAAGACAGGACGTCTCAACGGCTGATTGCCCTCAATGTTGCGGAAAAGGAAAAACCCCGTCAATTGATTGGTCAACCGGTATCACCCGGTTTGGCGACGGGCCAAGTTCGAAAGGTTAAAAACACCGATGATATGATGTTGTTTAAAAAGGGAGAGATTTTGGTTTGTGATTCCATCCAGCCGTCGATGACGCATTTGGTTCCCTTGGCCAGTGCGGTCATTGAACGACGGGGTGGAATGCTCATGCATGGCGCCATCATTGCGCGGGAGCTGGGACGTCCCTGCGTGAATGGGATCGTTGGGTTAATGGATAAATTGCAAAATGGAGAGTTGGTCACCGTGGATGGACAACTCGGCATTGTCACGGTGGGGAGCCCGGAGTTTGATCTTGAATTAAATATTAAAACCCATCCAAGATCAAAAGAGTTGAAAAAGTGAAAAGATGGCTCAAAATAATATTTGTTGTTATCGCGCTCCTCATGGGGGAAACAGCGTATGCCCAAGAATGGGATTTGGAACTGGAAACCGGAGGGGTCTGGTTGAGTGAAAATGACGTTGGTATCCCGGGAGATACAGGAACCAAATTTAATCTATTGGATCTAACGGGGTCTGGCCCAGAGGTGTATTTTCGTTTATATGGAACCTATCAGTTTAATCCCAAACATCGTATTCGCCTGACTTTGGCTCCGTTGGAATTTGAAGGAACGGGTCGATTACCCAAGGAAGTCCATTTTCAAAACAAAACCTTCCTGGCTCATACCGATACCAAGGCAACCTACCGCTTCAATACCTATCGACTGACATACCGCTGGTCCTTTTATCATGGAGATTCTTGGAACTGGGGATTAGGGCCCACGGTTCTTATACGCGATGCAAAAATTCAACTTGAGCAGGGTAATCAAAAAGAAAAAAAGGATGATTTGGGTGCCGTACCGCTCCTCCATATTTTTGGTTCCTATAAATTGAGTGAGCATTCCTTAATAATATTTGACCTCGATGGCGCGGGGTCCACACAGGGGCGGGCCATTGATGCCGCTTTAAAGTTAAAATACAACTTATCTTCAGGTTGGAGTGGTTCCGTGGGATACCGCACGCTGGAGGGAGGGGCTGACAATGAAAGTGTTTATAGTTTTGCTTGGCTTCATTATTTATTGGTGTCCGCCAGTTATCGGTTTTGAAGCCGTGAAGAATGATGGAGGTCAAATGATTTTTGATTTTAAGAGTGAATCTGATTTTAATAAATGGTTCTCAATCAACGATGGTGTGATGGGAGGTGTTTCCTCAGGCAGGCTTGAGCCATCCGGGGCCCATACCGCCCTATTCAAAGGAAATGTCTCTTTCGAAAATAATGGAGGCTTTTCCTCTGTTAGGTCTGAAAAAATTAACATTGATTTTTCTGGGACATCGGCCCTGATTCTACGCGTAAAAGGAGATGGAAAAAAGTATAAGTTTAGAATACAAAGTTCAATACATCCTTCCGATGTTCTTTATGAGTGCGTGTTTCATCCATCATCCTCAGATTGGGAAGAAGTAACCCTTCCTTATAAGGAATTTAATGTTGTCAGGCGCGGTATGCGGCTTAAAAATGAACCCCCTTTGGATGCTTCAACAATACAATCCCTTGGTTTTTTAATATCCAGTCAACAGGAAGGTCCTTTTGAACTCATGATTGATTGGATAAAAGTACTTTAATGATAGGATCGGTGCTATGGCCTTACACATATTAAAAAAATCAGAGCGAGAAAATCTTTTTACTCTTTTTACCGAGCTTAAAAAATGTAGCGATCAATATCCCGAAGGAACAACAGAAGTGATGACAGCCTTAAGGTGTCTTAAAGCCGTTCATTCCAACGCGATAGAAGATAAGCGGGTCGATCGTGTTTTTTTGCAAATTCTTTTGCATGGAGCCGGAATACCAGATAAGTCCAAAATATCAACGCGATATCAAAAAGCCAAATTTGAAATAAATGGTCAAGAAGAGATGTTGAGATGGTTGGAATCTTTAGCCAATGATAAGAGTGAGCTATCCCTATCACTTTTGTTAGAAATGCACAAAAGAGTATTTGGTAAAAGCTGGCCCGATGGGTCCGGAAAATTTCGACAGTCAGAAGTGGCAATTCAGGGTATGCAACATTTGCCACCCCACCATTCGAAAATCCAAGAATACCTGCACCAGTCTTTTTTGACTATAAATGAACGATTAAAACCAATCCAAGAGTTAAATAGGGACTCCTTTTTCGAAGTTCTGCGAATTTCTGCTGACGTCCATTATGCTGTTGCCCATATCCACCCTTTCAGTGATGGGAATGGGCGGATTGCTCGGGCCGTGGGAGATTATGTCTTACTTCTGAAGGGAATGTTTTATGATGTGATTATGAGCGATTATAGAGATTTTTATTTGGATGCAATGGAGGAATGTAGCGCGACGGACTCAACACCCCTTTACCACTTCATTGAGTATAGTTATCTTGAGACGTTGCAGCGAATTTCGGGGTTTTTTAAGCTTGTGGCAGAAAATGAAACCTCCTCACCCTTGCGATCATAAAAAGCCTAAATCCCTTTAAGCGGATAGTGATTCAAATTGTTTTTTGATTTTTTGGTAGCGCCTTTTATTAACACCCCAATCTGTATAGCCACATCTCGAGGTGGAACGAGCATGGATAATTTTTTCTTTCTCAATCAACATAAATTCAACATCATCAATAAATTTGAAAAATCGGCTTTTGGCCTCCACTCTCAAATACCAATTTTCTTGAGTAACCATTTTTAAACCTGGAAAGGAGGCAATGGTGGCCTTGAGATGCTCCCATGCTTGTTTTGGAGAGGTGTTGAATTTAAGCGGCGTGATTTTATGGATGCCCTTGGTTTCAAGAGTAGAAACACAATTCGGTTTGTATGGGCACGGTTTTAAATTCACAATAAAATCCTTCATTTAAATGTGCGCCTTTATTTTTTGAATTCCAATCTCTAAGTTTGTTCCGATAAAAATAGCCCCAAGTTCTTTAATCAGGTTGGCTAATGGGAAACTGGCAGGCCCCGCAACGAAAACGGTTGCACTTGAATTTACTTTTCTTATTGAGGATAAAATCTTTTTAAGATTCTGTCGGCTGAGAGATTTGTTCAATGTAAGGCTAATGTTTTTGATTTTTGTTTCTTGCATGGCTTGAAGAAGACTCTTAAGGGGAAGATTTGGCCCCAGGTAAAGGCAATTGATTTTATGAAGGCGGATTTGGCACATGGCAAAGAGCATCCCAAGTTCGTGCATATCACCTTCTGGTGTGGTCATGATAAGCTGCTCTTTACCCCTTTGATCGCTATCTTTAAAATGTTGAAGGGTCCATTCTCGAATATGTGTTGAGGCAAAATGTTCCCGAGCGATCCAGAGGCCCTTTTCGGCCATTGCCAATTCGCCAATTTTTGTGAGAATAGGAACCCAATGATTTTGGAATCCAAGGATAGGTCCTTCTTTTGTTACAATTTGATCAAAATATCCTCTTAGTTTCGGTTTGTTAAAATATTCAATGGCATTGATGGTGCTATCGTGAGATAATTGATGATGATTGATTTTCAGGCTTTTTGGTTTTTGAGTTTGACTTTTTTTATGGAGATCACCATCTCTCGTCCAATACTGTCGCTTGAGAAATTCTCCAATTTTAGACATATCCTCATCCGTATAAAATCGGTACCCATTTTCCTTGCGCTTTGATAGGGGGATACGCTTTCGCTTCTCCCACTTTCTAAGAGTATCTGGCTTAATATCAAACTGTGCACATATCATCTTTATTGAATATTCCATACCCGGATTATAAACGGTTCTTTAAAAAATGTCCAATGTTTTAAAATATATGAATTAAAAACAATGGACAGTTAAAGTGGTCAATGGTAAAATCAGGGCATGAAAATTTCAATTATTGGATCCTGTATTTCAGGTCTTACACACGCGTAAGATTTTTCGCAAAAGGCCGAAATTCATTTATATTAGTCCAGTTCCACAAATCAAGGCTTTATTGGTGGGAAATTGACATCACTTTTTATGTTGTATGGCTAATGGAGAAAATGGGATTGGTGAAAAATATATCTAAGCCACCCCGGCGATTTTTGGAATTGGGACGTGGTTCCGCTAAATGACAAAAAATTCAGCGATCTCGTTAATAATTTCCCTTTTGGTTGTTTTTGGCATATCGACTATTAACCGAATTTTTAGACCGGATAAGTGGTACCAAGCTTTATCTAAACCAGAATGGATTCCTCCAAGTTGGTTGTTTGGGGTAGTATGGCCTATTTTATATTTATTCATGGGTATTTCCTTATGGCTCTTATGGAAAAGTGATCACCATCCCCTCAAAAAACTAGCTCTCTCCTGTTTTTTTCTTCAGCTCTTATTTAACGGTGTCTGGTCTTATCTCTTTTTTGGCATACATAAGATAGGTTTTGCTTTTATGGATATAGTCCTGCTGGGATTAACAATATTACTGACGATATTTTTTTCTTGGCCCGTCTGTCGAATGGCGGGTACCTTTTTAACTCCGTATCTTCTTTGGATCTCCTTTGCTTCTATACTGAATTTTGCAATTTGGAGACTTAACAAATAATGGAAAAAATCATACTCACTGGAGCGACGGGTTATGTTGGCGGTCGACTACTAATTCGCTTAGAAAAAGAAGGTCACCACGTTCGGTGTCTGGTTCGAAATCCAGGTCATTTGAGACAGGAAACACTCGCATCAACAGAAATTATCAAGGGTGATGTTTTAGATAAGAACAGTTTAGATAAGGCGTTTGAGGGCGTAGAGTGCGCTTTTTATTTGGTTCACTCCATGCAGGCGGGAGAAAATTTTGTTGAGAGAGACCGAAAGGCGGCTAAGTATTTTGCGGACGCAGCTAATAAAAAAGGGGTAAAGCGTATTGTCTATCTAGGTGGTCTAGGAGAGGATCGGGATAATTTGTCTCCCCATCTTCAAAGCCGCCACGAGGTGGGAAATATCTTGAGGGGGTATGGTGGACAGGTCATTGAGTTAAGAGCGTCTGTTGTTGTTGGTTCGGGGAGCCTCTCTTTTGAGATGATCAGAAGTTTGACAGAACGGTTGCCGGTTATGGTTACACCCAGGTGGGTTCGTGTATTGGCGCAACCGATATCGATCTTAGATTTGTTGGAGTATCTTGTGCAGTCAATTGAAATTAAAGTTGACGGCTCTCCCATTTTTGAAATCGGAGGAACCACTCAAGTCTCCTATGGCGATTTGATAAGGGAGTATGCACGCCAGCGGGGATTAAAAAGACTCATGATTCCGGTTCCTGTTCTCACACCCTTTCTCTCCGGGTTATGGCTCAATCTCATTACGCCTCTTTATGCACGCGTGGGTCGGGCCCTGATTAACAGCATTGAACATCCAACAATTGTTACCGATCACCGAGCCAAAGACATCTTTAATATCCAATGTCGAGATCATAAAACCGCCATTAAGGAAGCCCTTAGAAATGAAGATCAAGAATACGCGCAAACCCGTTGGTCCGATGCCCTGGCCTCCAGTACGCGGGATAAATCTAAGGTGGGACAGTCCTTTGGGAACCGATTAATCGATTCAAAGAAAATTGTGTCACCGCTCTCTCCATCAGACGCATTTCGCCCGATTCGTCAAATTGGTGGGAAGAGGGGATGGTACTTTGCAAATACGCTCTTAAAAATAAGAGGATTATTCGATCTCATAATTGGAGGCGTGGGCTTACGCCGTGGTCGACGGGATCCAGAACATCTTCATATTGGCGAAACACTTGATTTTTGGCGAGTTGAATCCTACGAGCCTGACAAGTTATTGAGGCTTAAGGCCGAAATGATTCTCCCGGGGCGAGCCTGGCTTCAGTTCGAAGTCGAAAAACAGGATGGTGGGTCTCTCATTCGACAAACAGCCATTTTTGATCCATCAGGCCTATCCGGACTTCTCTATTGGTATCTGCTTTTTCCCTTTCACCAATATATTTTTAAGGGAATGTTAAAGAATATCGCAAAGAGGGCGAAGGAAGGGGAAAGGAAAAAGGAATGGGAAAGGGAAAGGGGGCAGGTGTTCGGTATTCGGTAGTTCATTTTAAAATCTGATCCAAAACCAGGATTTTCTCAGATCTCTTTATTTCAATTGAGAGGGAAGGATTCTGTAATTGGGACTCTTTATCTGAGAGAAAATTAAAGCTATAAATAATGAATGAATGGAAGTGACAAACTACCGAATACCGAACACCTGACCCCTTCCCCTCACCTGACCCCTTCCCTCCTGCTGCTGCTTTTTCTTTTGGGGTGCACAAAAACGGTGGGGGGAATTAGACCGAACAGCCTCATGTCGCCCTCTCTTTCTTCCTATGATGGGGCTTCGCTTTCTGTCACGTCTGGTTTTCCTGAATCAAAATATGATAACCGGCATTTGGAAAAGGCTCTTCTTCAGGGATTTAGGGCCCAGAAGGTTTTTGATCGGATTCGATTGGAAAGAAATACATTAGATAATCCTCTCCCTTTAAGAATCCAAGCTCACATTGTTGACTGGGAAAATGTGGACCATGACCGATTTTTTGCAGGTACGTTCGCGGGCTGGAATAAAATGTCCGTTAATTTTACACTCATTGATACCAAAGACGATTCTGTCATCGGACAGTTCCGAATTGATGGTCGTTCCAAAGGAGCCCTCTCGATTGGGGGAAGAATGAAGCATGTGATTATCTATATCACCAGGGAAGCCGCAGAATACCTAAAGAAATTCCGGAGTCCCTAAGCTGCGTCTCCTTCATTGTTTTTGCCCCCCCCAAAGCATCAAGAAAATGCCCAAAAAATGATTGGTAAAAAACCACAATATATTCTTCAATTACACGAATTGCATAATAAATCTCAGGAGGAAAAGGAATGAAAAGACTTCTTGTTGTTGTTGCAGTCGCTACATTGACAGCATTTCCTGTTCTGATCCAAGCCGCGGGTGGATCTCATCCGATGGGTGGATGTGGATTGGGGTATATATGGTATGGGAAAAACGCCACCAGTGTGAGTGGCCAAAGCTGTGCACACACAACCAACAATACCGTTGCGTCAAACCTTTTTGGAATCACGTCTGGTACGTCGGGTTGCACACCTGATGGGCTGGTATCGATTTCAAAGAAGACAGAACGATATGTAGAGGTTAATTACGACTCTCTTCGGGCTGATATCGCTAAAGGACAGGGGGAATATATTGAGGGGTTGGTAAATCTTCTCGGTGTGAAGGATGTTAAGAAATCAACTGTTGTTCTTATGTTAAAGAAAGATTTCGCGACATTGTTCCCCAATCAAGAAACAACCTTTGATGGTTTCTTGCGAAATCTTCAAAAAATCCTCACAGCCAACCTCGAGTTGTTGGCTTAACCCGATATCAAAAGGAGAGAATAATGAAAACAATTAAGATATTGACCTTTTTATCTATGTTAACCCCCTCAATCGCATTGGCAGCGGGGAATCACACGATGGGAGGTTGTGGCGTTTTTTATACGTTATTTGGCAATCAGAATAACAGCAAAGGTACCCAAATTGGCCAAATTCTTCTTGAATGGTTCGTTGGAACGGGAAGTTTCATTTCTTCCAGTATGTCAACCGGAACCTCGGGTTGTACCGAAAGCGGTGAACCTATGTGGGTTTCTCGTATTGTAGAAACCTTCGCAGAAGCCAACTTTGAGGTCCTCAAAAAAGAGATGGCCACCGGAGAGGGAGAATATGTTTCGACATTTGCCTCCCTTCTAGGTGCAACAGACGAAAATGTTCCAGGCTTGGTCACCTTGATGAAAAATGAATACACAGTTCTTTTTCCAAATGAGACCACAACGCATAACGAAATGATGGATCACCTTTCAGGAGTGTTGGAATCCCATTCAACCTTAATCAGTTAGTTCCTATCCTGAGGAAAAAGAGACCCACGTGGCTAGATTTGTTAATAGCCACGTGGGTTTGCTTTTTATTGGGAATCCTATTGGGGCCGATTCTTCCTGCCCCTTTATATGGGGAATCCCTTGATCACAAAGAAGCAATCCAATCTCTCCTTCAAGAAGCCAAAAAAAGAAAACTCTGGGATGATCCTTATTGGCATACTTTGCTTCATTATCGCCGGAATGTTTTTCTCTTAAAAAAAAGCGATATTAGCCATAAAGAATTCTTTCTCTCTCCCAAAGGGCGGGTCAATCCCAAAGCCGAGCTAGAAAAAACAATTGAAGCTTTTTTTGATCCTATCCCAGAGGTGGATACCGATCACCCACAATGCCGATTCATTGCCCGATACCGATGGCTAAAAGAGACCCTCGACTTTCCTGAATCTGTTCAAGAAGCTTCGTGTAAAAAATATCATTATTGGAAAGATCAAATTGATCCCAAATCCTTATCCCTCATGTTTTCCTCTTATTATTTAAACAATCCCGGATCAATGTATGGTCATACGCTGATCAAAATAAACGCCTCAAAGTCAAAAAGCCAAGACCTACTGAACTTTACCATCAATTATGCTGCTCAAATTACATTGGGAGGTCCCTTTTACGCCTTTATGGGATTGGGAGGGGGATATCGGGGTAACTTTGCTGTGGTCCCTTTTTACGTTAAGGTTCAGCAATACAACAACATGGAGTCCCGTGACATCTGGGAGTATCAACTGAGATTAAATGAAAAAGATGTGTCGGGTTTGTTTGAACATCTTTGGGAATTGCAAAATGTCCGAAAACGTTACTACTTCCTCAATAAAAACTGCGCGTATGAATTGCTGCCTCTGTTGGATGCGGCTGATCCTAAGTTGGGTCTTTCCCATGCTTTTCGATACCGAACTCTTCCTGTTGATACGCTTCTGGTGGTCGAGCAAACACCCGGGTTGGTGACAAAAATAAATTATCGTCCCTCTCATCACCGTCAACTTCTTCATATACGGGAACAACTGACGCCAGCTGAGCGCTCTCTTGTGAAAAAAATTGCCCTTGGAAAAACCACTCTTCCAACGGATAAGCTCTCTGTGTATCCCGAGGAAAGACAAGCTATGCTCTTGGAAGCGGCTTTTGACCTTCTTAAATTTAAGATCTCCTTTTTTAGAAATGTGACCAAGAAAACCAAAAAAACGGAGCAATCGATCTTAACGCACCGAGCCATGCTTCCAACATCATCAGAGAAAAATATTGTTCCGTTGCCCCGGCCTGTTCCCCCGCATGATGGCCACCCTTCGGGGCGATACGGAGTGAGTCTTGGTTTGATTGATAACGGCGATCACGACGCTTTTCAGCAACTCGATATTCGGCCAGCCCTTCATGACTTGGCAGAAGACTCAGCCGGATATATCTCAGGGCAACTCGAAATGTTCCATTTGAAAATTCGTCATCAAGATAAGCGCAATAAGTTTTATCTTCATTCTTTTTCCATTGTTGATATTGCTGCCCTTGCGCCCTACGAAAATTGGACACAGCCAATCTCATGGAAATTTCGGACTGGGCTTGAGCCCGCTTACGACATCCGCAAAGATCCCTGGCGGACCAATTCTCTCTTTCTCTCCGGCGGGCCCGGTTTAAGCTGGGCTTTAACAAAGGATAAACAAACCAAATTTTACGCTCTCAGTCAGTTGGATACTGCCATTGGTAAGGAATTTGATAAAGGTTATCGATATGGGATTGGGGGAAATATCGGATTGGCTTATCGATGGAATCGTTGGGTCATTGGGCATGCACAGGTGTCGGTGCTACGCTATCCAGGGGGCCACGTCTCCAATCGTGTTCGAGAGGAGTGGCAACATTCTGTTCCTCTTGGAAAAAATCAATTGCTGCGCATAAACCTTATCAGGGATAATCATCACAAGGAAGGACTCATTTCGATTCATCGTTACTTTTGATTCCCAGAGCAGAATCTATAAAATCCACAAATTTGTCATCATAGGTTTTGTTGTTTGCCCGTCGGCATCCCAGATGTCCCGCCTTTTTCACAATCATTAATTCTTTTGGCTCATTGGCTTTTCTAAAAAGCTTCTTCGACATTTTCACGGGGATCACACGATCATTCTCTCCGTGAACCAACAACAATGGGCGTGGAGAGAGGTTGGGGATATGATGAATCGGATCGTATTTTCGAGGAAGAAGAAAAGGATAAAACGGGTAGAAGATCCATAAAAGAAGAGATTTGGACATGGCATATCTTGCCATGGATCGATAACGGGTAAACGTTGATTCGATGATAGCTCCTTTAACGAGAGGTTCTTTTACTGCCGTTACCAGTGCTGCTGCCCCGCCAATGGATTGACCAAAGACAACCACGCCACCTTTTGGATTGCGTTTTTTACCTTCAGCAAAACGAACGATCGCGATGCCATCCTCAATAATATTGAGAGGGGATGGTTTTCCATCTGAGGCACCAAACCCTTGATAATCAAAGGTCAAAACATCATAACCGTAATTAACGAGAAAATAGGCTTGCGTGAAATGATTGGATACATTCCCAAAATTTCCATGAAAATGGACCACAACCCCTTTGGGTTCCATTTTTGTTTGAAATTCCAGCGCAACGATTTCTCTTCCATTTAAACTCTTAACCTTATGCACATTGAATTGGATATCCACATCATGTGGATCAAGATAAAGAACACGGTTGGGGTAAAAAAAGAGACGCGTGGGAGAACACGCTCCAAGTGAGAATAGAAATAATAGGATTATTGTGGTAACTTTCTTCAATTGGATCCTATCTTACCAAAAGAGGTGGGGGGAGAGGGGTCAGGTGTTCGGTGTTCGATAGTTTAAATCTCTTGGATCTCTTTATTTCAATTGAGAGAGAAGGATTCTGTAATTGGGACTGTTTATCTGAAGGAAAATTAAAGCTATGAATATGGACAAACTAGTGAATACCGAACACCTGACCCCTAGTCCTTCTTTCTTGATATGATGAGGATCTGCTATGGAATTGATTGATCCAAATAGTCTTTTTTTTGAGATTCATCGTGATAATCCCCGTGAGGGGCCGGGGAATTTTGAGGCGACCAAAAAAGCCTTTTCATATCTAAAAAACCTTCCTCCAGAACCACGGGTGTTGGATGTGGGGTGTGGTCCGGGACAACAAACCCTGGATTTGGCAAAACTAACCTCTGGAACCATTCATGCTGCGGACTTTCATGAGGTTTATTTGAAAGATCTTCGGGAAAAGGTTCATCGCCGTAAACTGGAAGACCGGATTTTCCCTGTTCAAGGAGATATGGGAAATCTCAAATTTGAAAAAGAGTCCTTTGATATTATTTGGGCAGAGGGTTCGATTTACATCATTGGATTTGAAAAGGGATTGAACTTGTGGTGGCCGTTTCTAAAACCCCAGGGATACATGGCGATCACCGAGCTGACCTGCTTAAAAAACAACCCTCCAAAAGAGGCAAACGATTTCTGGATGGGAGTCTATCCGGCCATGAATTCAATCGATGAAAATGTCTCTCTGATTAAGAAAGCCGGTTATCAATTTCTGGCTCAGTTCCCTTTGCCAAAGCGAGCCTGGTGGGACGATTATTACAACTCCATAAAACAGCGGATTGGCCTTTTGAGGTCCAAATACGCAGGAGATGCGAAAGCCGAAGACGTTTTTCAATCAGAGGAGTTGGAGATGAAAATGCAAGACAAATATTCTGATTATTTCGGCTACGTTTTTTATATCTTTCAGAAACCGGGATAGAGGTAATAGGGAAAGAAGTATTAATTTGGCGGCTTAAACCTACTGATGAGGTCGTCATCCCTGAATGTCTTAGTCCGGGATCCAGGACTTTTCGACGGAAGGTTAACGACCTGGATTCCGGCCTTCGCCGGAATGACGATTTTCGACACAGCCTGCTTCGCCGGGGTGACGAACTCAAGAAGTAGCTCAATCCGCTCAACAGATATAAAAGGAAGGGAGTAAAATATGCGGTTCAGTTCACAATTTTGTTCTGTTTTTTTCTTTTTTACCTTGGTAAGCACGATACCATTGTTTGCCGAGAAAGCACTTACCTTAAAAGAAGCCCATCAAAGAGCAATTGAAAATAGTTCGGGAATAGAAGCCTCAGAAAATGCCATTCAGGCAGCCCGGGTGGCAGGCACAGAGGTGTCCCGTAACCGTTTGCCGCGTATTCAGTTCCATTCTTCTGTGACCCGAGGGAATCATCCTGTTTATGTGTTTGGGACGCTATTGACCCAAGGGGAATTTGCGGCCAAGCATTTTGATGTCTCCTTCCTCAACGATCCTCCGGATCGCACCAATTTTCGCAATGCGCTTGAATTGGGTGTTCCTCTTTTTACAGGATTTCAACTCTCGGATCAGAGAAAAATAGCAAAACTCCAAGAGAAAAAGGCCACTCTCTATCAAGAGCTGATCACCCAACAGACCTCTTTGGAATTGGTGAAAAGCTATTTTGAGTTGGTGAATTTGCAGCAAAGCAGGGCAAGCCTGGAGCGTCGCATTGCGTCTTCAAAAAAAGAATTGGATTCAGCCAAGAAACTCATGAAACGAGGCAGGGTTTTTGGATCGGATTTCTATGCAGCCCAGGCCTTGTTGCAAGGGTTGCAGGCCGAGCTTTCCATGGTCCAAGCCCGATCCAAGGCATCCAAAGAAAGATTGAGAATCTTATTAAATGAGGATCAGGCGGAATCTCTTCATGTTGATGCCCATCTTTCGGAACCTTCTTATACGATCCCATCAGAAAAAGATATTTTGGCGAAGGCCCATCAACGTCCCGATGTGAAGATGTCACGGTTGGACAAGAAAATGGCTGTACGATCTGCCAAGATAGACAAACGACAGGTGGTCCCTCGCGTTGAAGCGTTTGGCCAGATTGAAACCAACACAGAAGATTTTGGACGAAATCCTTCCAATCGAATGGGAGGAATCCAACTTCAAACCCCTTTTGGTGATCCCTCTTATTATGCAAAGAACAAAAAAGCCACGTTTTTGATCAAAGCTGCCACGGCTGAGTCTGAGTATAAACAGGATCAGTCGGAGATGGAGGTGTTGTCTTTGTTGCGCGCATATGAAGGCACTTTGGAGGTCATCCCCTTCATCAAATCTGCAAAGGAAAATGCCGCTATATCACTCGAGAAATTTCGGCCTCTTTACAGAGAAGGTCGACAAAGTGTTTTGGAGGTTTTGCGAGCGGAGAAAGCATTGGCCGATGCTTCTCGCGGATACGACCAAGCCATTTTTGCTGCCCATTTGACCTATACCCAGCTGCAGATGGCCATGGGCCAACTGAGAGAAAATGTGATCGATGAGTTGAACCAACATCTTGTTTATGGGAGCGAGAAATGAGCATGGAGAAATCAAAACTTGGTTTGGCAGGCAAACTGGCTCAATCCTTTATTCAATCAAGGTTAACCCCGATATTGGCTTTGGTGGCCATTTTGTTGGGAGCCTTGGCCGTGGCCAAGTTGCCACGAGAAGAAGAACCCCAAATCCATGTTCCGATGTTTGATATTTTTGTTCCCTTCCCAGGGGCCACACCGAAAGAAGTGGAAGAACGGGTAATCAAAGTGGGAGAAAGGAAATTGTGGGAGATTCCAGATGTGGAGTACATCTATACCACAGCCGAACCCGGATTTGCTTTGTTTATTGTTCGATTCAAAGTGGGAACCAATCCTGAGACCGCCATGACCCGGGTCTACACAAAATTCTTTGCCAATGTGGATTTGTTGCCGCAAGGAACAAAGAATCCCTTAATCAAGCCACGCTCCATTGATGATGTTCCCATTGTCAGTTTAACTCTAACGGGAGGAAAGGATGGCCTTTCCCTTCGGCGGGCCGCCGTTGTGATTCGAGATGAAATCAACGCGATTCAAGATGTTTCGATTACCGAACTAATAGGGGGCCGAAGACGACAATTTCATGTCTATTTTGATCCTGATGCCCTGCGCCGCCGACATTTGATGATCTCTGATATCAAGAATCTCATTCAATCTTCCAATGTCCGATTTCCAGCCGGAACGATTTCCACTCTTTCCAACCGTATTGGTGTGGAAACCGATTCCTTTATTCGATCATCAGAGGAATTGGAAGGTTTGGTTGTGGGCGTATCGGAAGGGGATCCGGTTCAGTTAAAAGATGTGGCCAGGATTGTGGACGGACCTGATGAAGAGGAGAAAGAAGTTTATTTGAATGAAAAACCTGCGGTGACTTTGGCTATCTCCAAACGTCCCGGTGCCAATGCCACCAATTTGGCTCATGAAATTCTTGAGCGGGCAGAAAATATTTTGGAACGAGATTTTTCTGATGTCAAATTAACGGTCACCCGCAATTATGGTCACACAGCCCAAGAAAAATCTGATGAGCTTCTGTTTCATGTTTTGTTGGCCACATTCTCGGTGACCCTCCTTATTATATTTGCGCTGGGATATCGGGAGGGTATTGTGGTGCTTGTTGCCGTTCCGGTCACCTTGGCTTTGACCCTTCTTATTTTCTTCCTTTTGGGATACACCCTCAATCGCATCACTCTCTTTGCGCTTATTTTTTCCATAGGAATCTTGGTGGATGATGCGATTGTGGTGGTAGAAAACATCCATCGCCATGCTGTGATGAAGAAAAAGAAATCCCTTACAGAGATTGCTGTGGAAGCGGTGGCTGAAGTGGGAAATCCCACCATTCTTGCCACCTGGACGGTGATCGCGGCCATTTTGCCCATGGCTTTTGTGGGGGGATTGATGGGACCTTACATGAGACCCATCCCTGTTGGCGCCTCTGTGGCGATGTTGTTTTCGTTGGGAGTGGCCTTCATTATTTCCCCCTGGGCCTTTATCCGACTTCTTCAAATTTTTCCAAAGACAAAAGGTCATGGCGTTCATAAAGAGGGCCGGTTGGATCAACTCTACCGGAAATGGATGAAACCGCTCCTGGTGAACAATAAAGTACGTCTCTTTTACTTCTTTGTCATTGTCTTGTTATTGGCCGGAAGTGTGGCTCTTGTTCCATTAAAACGGGTTGTGGTGAAAATGCTTCCATTTGACGATAAAGATGAATTTGAAGTGGTGATCAATATGCCAGAAGACAGTGTTCTGGCGAGCACGCGTCAAGCAGCAGAGGAGATGGCCCGAGAACTGAAATCCATTGAAGAGGTAGAGGACACCGTGTCCTATATTGGGACCGCTGCCCCCTACAATTTCAATGGGTTGGTTCGTCATTATTTTTTGCGGCAACGACCGCATTATGCCCAGGTTCATGTTTTGCTTTCTCCGAGAAAGGAACGAAAACGAAAAAGTCATGCCATTGCCAAAGAAGCACGGTCTCTTTTAAAGCCCCTTATCAAAAAATTCAATGCACGGGTTCAAGTGGCTGAGGTTCCACCGGGACCACCTGTTCTTTCAACATTGGTTCTTGAGGTTTATGGACCGGATTCGGCTTTACGCGAAAGAATGGCACGGGCCATTCAGACCCTTCTTTTGGAATCCTCTGGCATTACGGATGTGGATATTTATGTTCCAGAAACCCAACCCAAATACCGATTGGCAGTGGATCATGTGAAAACCAGCTTAAACGGAATTGCTCCGGTGATGGTTGCCGATGCTCTTAGCACCGCTATTGATGGTCAAACCGTGGGGTTGGCGCATCTTGAAGCGGAACGGGAGCCAGTTGAGATTCGGCTGCGCTTATCAGCCACCAAACGAAATCTGAAAACTGTCACCGAAAAACTTTCTTTGTTTTCGTATTCCGGTCAATCCATTCCCGTGAAAAAATTAACAAAAACGTTAAAGGAAGAAGAAGATAAGCCCCAATATCATAAGAACCTGTTGCCGGTTACCTATGTGATTGCGGATGTGGGGGGAAGATTGGAGAGTCCCATTTACGCGCTCTTGGACTTACGGCCCAAAATTCAAAAATTGGGTGAGGAGTTGGGTGTTCCTATAACACAGTATTTTGCGCAGCTTCCCAAATCTTCCAATGAATGGGGGGTAAAATGGGACGGCGAATGGCACATTACCTACGAGGTTTTTCGTGATTTGGGGATTGCTTTTGCCATTGTCCTGATTCTAATGTATGTCTTGATTGTTTATTGGTTTGAGTCTTTCACCATTCCCATTGTGATTATGATTCCAATTCCCTTAACCTTGGTTGGAATCCTCCCAGCGCATTGGGGGATGGGCGCCTTTTTTACGGCCACTTCCATGATTGGTTTTATTGCTGGAGCGGGTGTTGTGGTACGCAATTCCATTATTTTGGTTGATTTCATTCAGCTTCGGTTAAAAGAGGGCTCCACGATTGAAGAAGCCGTCATTGATGCGGGTGCTGTTCGGTTTCGTCCCATGCTTCTTACCGCCGCAGCTGTGGCAGTGGGAGCGGGTGTCATTTTGTTTGATCCTATTTTCCAAGGGTTGGCTCTTTCGTTGATCGCAGGAGAGGCAGCCTCAACCCTTCTCTCACGAACGGCAGTTCCTGTGTTGTATCATCTCTTCACAAAAAGAGGATGGATTGGTCTCACACAAAAACAAGATTAAGATGTGAATTTGAAGGAGGTTCTTATGACCGCTGAAAACATGATTCGTGCCATTGCAGGATCTTTTATTTTGATTAGTTTAGCCCTGGCCCATTGGGTGAGTCCTCATTTTCTGTGGTTCACAGCCTTTGTTGGGGCCAATCTGCTCCAATCTGCCTTCACACGCTGGTGTTTGATGGAGAAATTCCTCATCAAACTCGGCTTGGCGAAATCTTGTTGCGATACCTAAATAACCAGTATTATTTTAGCGGGTTGAGCTGTCCATCAAGGTCGTAATCCCGGCGAAAGAGACTGTGTCATAACGGCTAAAACCCCTCGTCATCCCGCCGAAGGGCGGGATCCAGGTCGGTACCTTCCGTCGATAGGTTCTGGATCCCGCACAAAGACATTGCGGGATGACGACCATCCCGGCCGTTATGACACAGCCTGGAAAGCCAGTATGACGAAATCAGTTTAATTTGATGAGTTCAATGGTGTGATTTCTGTTTTGGTTACTGGATGAGGGGCCTTGAACAAGGATGGCTTGATGTTGAGATAGGTGACGGGATTTGATCCATTTCCGTGTGTAATCAACCCAATTCTCCGTTGATGAAGCGACCAATTCAGGTGCTACCCCATAAGAAAAGGATAATTGTCGATTCACATTTTCGTTTGGGGTGGGTGCCACGACCCAAACGGGGAGTCGAAACCGGGTGATGCCTCTGGCGGTGGCCCCACTTTTTGTAGGGACAAAAACCGCTGCTGTGTCTGACCAATCCAAGATGGTTTCCACGCTTAAGGAAAGGAGATCTCGCATCAGAAGAGGTTCTTTGGGCGGCGATTTTTTCAATGTCTCCAAGAAATTGTGTTGGGTGGAATGGGGTTCGGTTGCAGCCGCAATTTTGGCCAAGGTGCGAACCGCCTCAATGGGATAATCTCCCATGGCCGATTCACCAGAGAGCATCACGCAGTCTGATCCATCAAGGATGGCATTGGCCACATCTGTTGCTTCAGCACGGGTGGGTTGACGGTGTGTGGTCATTGATTCCAACATTTGTGTGGCGGTGATGACGGGCTTTCCTTTTAACAGAGATTTCTTGATCAAATCCTTTTGAAGAATGGCCATATGTTCAAAAGGTGTTTCAACTCCCAAATCTCCTCGTGCCACCATGATGCCATCGGCGGCTTCCAGGATTTCCTCAAAGTTATTCACCGCAGAAGCCCTTTCAATTTTCGCGATAATAAAAGGATGGTGACCCAATTCTTTGGCGGCATTTCGAACCGCCTGAATATCACCAGCGGTATTTACAAAGGATTGCCCAATGGCATCCACTCCATTTTCAAGGGCAAAGGCCAAAATTTGCCGATCACGATCTGTGAAAGAACTCATGCCCAAATCAATGCCAGGAAGATTGAGCCCTTTGCGCGAGCGGAGGATTCCTCCCACAATCACCCTGCAATGAACATCTTGATCTTTAATTTTATCCACAATGAGTTGAATGATGCCATCATTCAGAAAAAGGGAATCACCTGCTTTAACCACAAACGGAAGCCGCTCAAACGAAACGGAAACTTTCTTTTTATCCCCAACCAAGACTTTTGTGGTCAGTGTGATAAACTCATCTTTTTGAAGTTCAATTGAGTCATCTTTTATCTCGCCAACCCGCATTTTGGGACCAGGAAGATCGGCCAAGATAGCAATCTCTTTTCCCAGAGCCTCAGAAGCTTCCCGAAGGCTTTTGATGACATTCTTGTGGCTCTCAAATTCTCCATGAGAAAAATTCAATCGAGCCACATTCATCCCCGCCCGTATCATCTCGGTGATGACCTTTTTCGATGAGGAAGCCGGCCCAATGGTGCAAACGATTTTGGTTTTGTTTTTAAGTGAAGTCATTTTTTTAAAAAAGTCGTCATGTTGATCATGAACGATTCCGGCTTAACGACATGCCGGAATGACGGTTTATTGTTGAAAATTATTCCTTGCTGGTGAAGGGTATCAGCTCTCCGAGAGAGGAAACCACAATGTCGGCTCCGTTAGATTTAAGGCTCTGGGGGTCTCCATGCCGATCCACTCCAATAACCAATCCAAAGTTTCCGGCCCGGCCAGCCTGAACGCCGCTGATGGCGTCTTCCACCACAACGGATCGCTCATGAGAAGCTCCCAACATTTTAGCGGCTTCCAAATAGGTATTGGGAGCGGGTTTCCCTTTTATTTTCAATTTGGCGGCCACGATGCCGTCCAATTTGGTCTTAAATAAATCCGATAAACCAGCCGCACCCAAAATGAGGTCACAGTTTCGGCTTGATGTTACCACTGCTGTTTTAAAACCCAGAGATTGCAACTGTTTGATCCACTCCACGGATCCATCAAAAACAACAACACCTTCGGTTTTGACAACGTCCCGGATTAATTCATTTTTCCTGTTTCCCAGGCCATGCACAGATTCTTCGTCTGGAGGAGAATTGGGATCTCCTTCTGGAAGAACAATGTTCCTGGATTTTAAGAAGCTGCGAACCCCATCGTACCGGGGTTTTCCGTCGACGTAAAGTTTATAATCGACCCCCGTTTCAAAGGCTTTAAAGGGTTCTCCTTCCTTTTTGGCGTGTTTCTTTAAATACTCATCAAACATGATCTTCCAACAAGAAGCATGGACGTTGGCGGTAGAGGTGATAACCCCATCCAGATCAAGAAGAATGGCATCATATTGTTTAAGGGTAATGGTATGGTCTTTGATTGTCATTTGAAACTCCAGATTTAATTTCCAACCTGCGGCAAACGAGCCGTCATCCCGGCCTCCGCCGGGATGACGGCTCGCGATGACGTCGTTCTTTCGTCATTTTATTGTCATTGTTGTTTTATTAAGTTTGCAATTTTTCATCAAATCAACTTTTGTTATTTTATCTTGAACGGGTTTATTGGGAAACAAGGAGAGTTTCTTTCCCTGATGATGAATGTTCAGTTTGTCCCCTTTAAGCAAAGTATAGGTTGCTTGGGCTGATTTTCGATCGTATTCGATGTCCACCATTTTACCGTGAACGGTTAAGTGAAAGCGAACCCCATCAATCCGATCGGGTATTTGGGGATTGAAACACAAATCCCCAGAGAAATTCCGCATACCGGCAAATCCGTAAACTACGGTCATCCAGAATCCGCCCATAGAGGCGATGTGGCAGCCGTCTCTCACATTTCCGTGAACATCGGCCAAATCCATGAGGGCGGCTGAGCGCGCATACAACCGGGCTTTGTCCATGTATCCCACTTCACAGGCCACAATGCTTTGGATGCACGCTGAGAGGGACGAATCTCCCGTTGTCAGGGGATCGTAAAAATCAAAATTCTTTTTCTTTTGTTCTG